>NZ_JBFBEK010000005.1:0-350467 GCF_040683715.1 Streptomyces sp. NPDC093260 | reverse complement strand
GCTGCTTTTCGACGGCGCGTTCCGAGCCGGCGTGCGTCGCTTCCTGGATGCGCCGCTGAAGATCCGCGAGTTTCCCCGCGGTGGTGTGGAGGTCGGTCTCGTGGATCTCTGGACGCTCTTCCGGCTCGGACATCGGGATGCGGCTCCCTGCCTGCTCAAAAGGGGGACGGTTACTCAGCCGTAGCGTAGTGGTGGCCCCACCGCTCGGCAGTGCGGCATTTACCACACCTAGGGTGGCTTGCATGACGCCCCGCGATGCAGCAGACGACAATTCCGCGAACGACGGCGACTCCTCGGGGGGAAGCCGCTGGTCCGACCTCGACCGCCCGCCCCTGAACGCCACGGCGCTGCGCCGCGCGCTGGTCCGCCCGGGCGGCCTGTGGTCCGACCTGGAGGTGGTGCAGCGCACCGGCTCCACCAACGCCGACCTGGTGGCCGCCGCCGAGTCCGGCAAGGCGGCCGAGGGCGCGGTGCTGGTCGCGGAGGCGCAGACCGCCGCGCGGGGGCGCCTGGACCGGCGCTGGACCGCCCCGCCCCGCTCCGGCCTCTTCTTCTCGGTGCTGCTGCGCCCCGGCGACGTGCCGGTGGCCCGCTGGGGCTGGCTGCCGTTGCTGACCGGAGTGGCGGTGGCCACCGGACTGGCCCGTTCCGCCGGTGTCGACACGGCGCTGAAGTGGCCGAACGACCTGCTGGTCACGGTCGGCGGTGAGGAGCGCAAGGCCGGCGGCATCCTCGCCGAGCGGGCCGGGAACGACGGCGTCGTCATCGGCGTGGGCGTCAACGTCACCCTCCGCGCGGACGAGCTGCCCGTCCCGCAGGCCGGCTCGCTGGCCCTGGCGAACGCGGTGAGCACGGACCGCGACACGCTGCTGCGGGCGGTGCTGCGCGCGCTGGAGGACTGGTACGGCCGCTGGCGCACCGCGGGCGGCGACCCGTCCGCCGCCGGCCTCCAGGAGGCGTACGCGGCGGGCTGCGCCACCCTGGGCCGCCGGGTCCGCGCGGAACTGCCGGGCGACCGGTCGCTGATCGGCGAGGCGGTGGCGGTGGACGGCGACGGCCGTCTGGTCCTCGCCACGGAGGACGGCGTGCAGGAGCCGGTGGGGGCGGGCGACATCGTGCACCTGCGCCCGGCGTGACGGACCGCGCCCCGGGAAGGCCGGGGTCCGAGAAGACGCCGGTCAGGTCACCCCTCGGCCCGACATGACGGAGTGAGCTGGCGCACACCTGCCGTAGAGTTGAGGCCGGTCGGTACCTGACCGTGGCAGATGGGAAGGGCAGCAGGCGTGACCGTCGACGACACGGGCTCCGGCGCGGACGACGCGGACGACGCGGACGGCCGGGTGGACCCGGAGGCCGCCGACTCCGGCGAAGACCCGCTGGCGCTGCGACTCGAACAGCTGATCCTCGGCGCCGAGCGGCGCTACACCCCTTTCCAGGCGGCCCGCAGCGCCGGCGTCTCCATGGAGCTGGCGTCCCGCTTCTGGCGGGCCATGGGCTTCGCCGACATAGGGCAGGCCAAGGCGCTGACCGAGGCCGACGTCCTGGCCCTGCGGCGTCTGGCCGGTCTGGTCGAGGCGGGGCTGCTCAGCGAGGCCATGGCGGTGCAGGTGGCCCGCTCCACCGGGCAGACCACCGCCCGGCTGGCCGAGTGGCAGATCGACTCCTTCCTGGAGGGCCTGACCGAGCCGCCCGAGCCGGGGATGACGCGCACCGAGGTGACGTACCCGATCGTCGAGCTGCTGCTGCCCGAGCTGGAGGAGTTCCTGGTCTACGTCTGGCGCCGCCAGCTCGCCGCCTCCGCCGGACGGGTCGTGCAGGCCGCGGACGACGAGGAGATGGTGGACCGGCGGCTCGCGGTGGGCTTCGCCGACCTGGTCGGCTTCACCCGGCTGACCCGCCGGATGGAGGAGGAGGAACTCGGCGAGCTGGTCGAGGCCTTCGAGACGACATCCGCCGACCTGGTGGCCGCGCGCGGCGGCCGCCTGATCAAGACCCTGGGCGACGAGGTGCTGTACGCGGCGGACGACGCCGGTACGGCGGCGGACATCGCGCTGCGCCTGGTGGAGACCCTGGGCAACGACGAGACGATGCCCGAACTGCGGGTCGGCATGGCGTTCGGCACGGTCACCACCCGGATGGGCGATGTCTTCGGCACGACCGTCAACCTCGCCTCCCGTCTCACCTCGATAGCCCCGCGTGACGCGGTGCTGGTGGACAGCGCGTTCGCCGAGGAACTGATCCGTACGGGTGACGCCCCCGCGTCCGAGGCGGAGGCGGCCGAGGCCGCCGCGGCGGCGGAGAAGGAGGGCGAGGAGCCCCCGGTGTACCGCTTCGCCCTGCAACCGACGTGGCAGCGCCCGGTCCGAGGCCTGGGCGTGGTCGAACCCTGGCTGCTCACGAGGCGCGAGGGCGCAGCGCCGTGACCACCGCGGGGCTCGGCGCCCCACGCCCCGCCCTCACCGCACCCCGACACACAATCCGATGATCGGAACGCACAGGCCGCCGCCCCCGGCGGCCGGGGTGGGCGCCGGACTCGCCGGAGCGGCAGGCCCGCTCCGGCTGGGCGCCGGAGTCGGGGTCGGCCGCGGCGCCGACCCGCCACTGGCGGACGGCTGGGGCGCGGACGCGCCGGCCGAGGGAGCGGCCGGCCCCGGCCGGTCCGCACCGCCCGCGGCGCCGTCGCCCGGACCGTACGACGAGGGGACGGACGCAGCCGAGCCGGCCCCGGCCGCACGGGAACCACGGGGACGGGCCGCCACGGAAGCCACCCCGGCCCTCCCCATGGGCCCGGCCGCCGAGGCCGCACCGGAGCCCCCGGCGGCCCCCGTGCGGGCACGCGTCCCCTGTCCCGCGCTACTGCGCGCGCCCGGCGACACGCCCGTACCCCCCGCGCCCCCGGCCCCGCTCGTCTCCGGCGCGGCGTGCCGCACCGGAGGGGCCTCCGCCTCGGCGCTCCCCAGCCCCCCGCCCGCGTACTCGGGGGCCAGCCGTACGAGGCTGAGCGCACCGGCGGCCAGGGCGAGACCGCCGACGGCGAGCAGCGCCTTGCGCCGCCGGGACCGACGGTGCCGGCCGCGCGCCCGTACACCGATGACGCCTATGTGGGCCTGACCGTCCCGAACCGTACTGGTGTCCGTCATAACCGCCCTCCCGACGCGCTCGCACCCCCGTTGCGCCCCGGCACGCTATGCGCCGAACCGCGGGTTACGCGGAAGTCGGACGAAATGTCACTCGAACGGGTTGCCGGACCTCGACAAGGGAAGCGCGCAGGGGTGACCGCTCTTCCCCCGTACGGGCGAGGCCTGCGATGATCGGGCCAGCAGTCTTGTTAACACACGTTAACCGGGAGGGTGTCATGAGCGAGGAGCGGTTCGGCGAGTTCGTACTGGTCCGGCGGCACGGGTACGTCGCGGAACTCGTACTGGACCGGCCGAAGGCCATGAACGCCGTGTCGACCGACATGGCCCGGTCGATCGCCGGGGCGTGCGCGGCCCTCGCCGCCGACCGGGACGCGCGCGTGGTCGTCCTGACCTCGTCGCACGAGCGGGCGTTCTGCGTCGGCGCGGACCTCAAGGAGCGCAACTCCTTCACGGACGCCGACCTGATGAGGCAGCGCCCCGTCGCACGCGGGGCGTACACCGGCGTACTGGAGCTGCCGATGCCGACGGTCGCCGCGGTGCACGGCTTCGCGCTGGGCGGCGGCTTCGAGCTGGCGCTGTCCTGCGATGTGATCGTGGCCGACAGGACGGCACTGGTGGGCCTGCCGGAGGTGTCCGTGGGGGTCGTCCCGGGCGGCGGCGGCACCCAGCTGCTGCCGAGGCGGGTGGGCGCGGCACGGGCGGCCGAGCTGATCTTCACGGCCCGCCGCGTGGAGGCGGCCGAGGCCCACGAGCTGGGCCTGGTGGACCAGCTGGTGGACGAGGGCCAGGACCGTACGGAGGCCCTGGCCCTGGCCGCCCGCATGGCGGCGAACTCCCCGATCGGCCTACGCGCCGCCAAGCGCTCCCTGCGCCTCGGCCAGGGCCTGGACCTGCGTGCCGCGCTGGACGTGGAGGACGCGGCCTGGCGCACGACGGCCTTCTCGGCGGACCGCGCGGAGGGAGTGGCGGCCTTCAACGAGAAGCGCACCCCGAACTGGCCGGGAGAGTAAGGTCACCCGGCCCGGCCCCGACCACCCCCACGCCCGGCCCCCGGGGACCGGGCCGCAGGCGCCGTGTGACGGGAGCGGACCGCACGCCGGCGGAGCCCCGGCCCGCGGGCGCCGTACGGCGGAAGGGGCCGTGGTGGCACGTCCAAAGCCCGCCGCGTACTGCGGTCCCTCCTCCGCCCGCGAACGGAACTCCCCACCCCATGTCCGTGGGCGGCGGGCTGGACGTACCACCACGGCCCCGCCCCACAACGCACCCCAGGCGCCCCCGGCACCCACTCCCCGCTCGGCCGGACCCCACACGCAGCCCTTTCGAGTCCCCGTTCGGAGAAAACATCCCTAGCCTGGGGTGATGGGTGAGAACAGACGGCTGGCCGCCGTCGTGGCGCTGGCGCAGGGAATGGCCGCGGCGCACAGTCCACGCGAGTCGTGGCGCGCGGCCGCACTGGGAGCGTGCCGCGCGCTGGAGGGCAGCTTCGCCGCCCTCTCCGTATGGGAACGCGACCGGGGACGCCTGCGCGTCCTGGTGAACGTGGGCGACCGGGCCCCCGAGGAGCAGGAGTTCCCCGAGGACGAGACGTACCCCGTGCACCAGTTCCCGGAGATCACGGAGTTCCTGCACGAGCGCTGGGCCTCGGGCGGCGAGCCCGACGCCTGGGTGGAGACCGCAGAGGGTCCCGCCGCGGGCCGGCCCGGCTACTGCCACCAGCGGGTCGCCGCCCTGCGCCGCAGGGGTCGCGGCTGCTGCGTGGTCGCCCCGATCGTGCTGCACGGCCGCGCCTGGGGCGAGCTGTACGTCGCCCGCAAGATCGGCGCCCCGCTCCTGGACCGGTCGGACGCGGACTTCGCGACGGTCCTCGCGGCGGTCGTGGCGGCCGGCCTCGCGCAGACGGAACGGCTGGAGGAGGCCCGCAGGCTGGCGTTCACGGACTCGCTCACGGGCCTGGCCAACCGCCGGGCCGTGGACGTCCGCCTGGACGAGGCCATAGAACGGCACCGCACCGAGGGGGTGGTGGTCAGCCTCGTCGTCTGCGACCTCAACGGTCTCAAGCGGGTCAACGACACCCTCGGCCACGCGGTGGGCGACCGCCTCCTGGAGCGCTTCGGGTCGGTGCTGTCGCTGTGCGGGGCGATGGTGCCGGGGGCTCTCGCGGCACGCCTGGGCGGGGACGAGTTCTGCCTGCTGGCGGAGGGCCCGTCGGCAGACGAGGTGGTGAAGGCGGCCGAGGAACTGTGCGGGCGCGCGGCGGAACTGGAGCTGGGGGAGGGGGTGGCCTGCGGCGTGGCGTCGACGGAGGACGACATCGGCACGGTGGCTTCGGCCCGCAGGCTGTTCCGGCTGGCGGACGCGGCGCAGTACCGCGCGAAGGCGCTGCGCGCGGACCGTCCGGTGGTGGCGGGCAGGGAGGGCCCCGACGACCCGGTGGTCCGTCTGGCGGACGAATCGTCCCCGCCGAAACTCCCGGCGGAACGCCGCCGCTTCCGCGGCCGTCGAGCCTGAGCCGCCCCCCACCCCTGCACCCGCCCACACGCCCGCACTCACCCTCAAGCTCAACCCGCCCACACGCCCGCGCCCATCCACGAGTTCAACCCGCCCGCACACCCCGCAGCCACCCGCAAGCTCACCCCCACCGCAGACCCCGTCCCCAGTCAAGTAAGGGTCACTCACCTCCCCCACTAGTGACATCCCTGCATTCAATGCGTACGCTCCTGAATATGGATATGCACACTGTGGTGGTGGGGACGACCGGCGTCACCGCGTCGGACGTCCTCGCCGTGGCCCGCGGCGGCGCCCGGGTCGAGCTCTCCGAGGACGCGCTGGCCGCCCTCGCCGCGGCCCGGGAGATCGTGGACGCCCTGGCGGCCAAGCCGGAACCCGTCTACGGCGTCAGCACCGGCTTCGGCGCCCTGGCGACCCGGCACATCAGCCCGGAACTCCGCGCCCGGCTGCAGCGCAACATCGTCCGCTCGCACGCGGCCGGCATGGGCCCGAGGGTCGAGCGCGAGGTCGTACGCGCCCTGATGTTCCTGCGCCTGAAGACCGTCTGCTCGGGACACACGGGCGTGCGCCCCGAGGTCGCGCAGACGATGGCGGACGTCCTCAACGCGGGCATCACCCCGGTCGTCCACGAGTACGGCTCCCTCGGCTGCTCCGGCGACCTGGCCCCGCTCTCGCACTGCGCCCTCACCCTGATGGGCGAAGGCGACGCGGAGGGCCCCGACGGCACCGTGCGCCCGGCCGGCGAACTCCTCGCCGAGCACGGCATCCAGCCCGTCGAACTGCGCGAGAAGGAGGGCCTGGCCCTCCTCAACGGCACGGACGGCATGCTCGGCATGCTGGTCATGGCCCTCGCCGACCTCGACACCCTCTACAAGTCGGCCGACATCACCGCCGCCCTCTCGCTGGAGGCGCTGCTCGGCACGGACAAGGTCCTCGCCCCCGAGCTGCACGCCATCCGCCCGCACCCGGGGCAGGGCGCCTCCGCCGCCAACATGCTGGCCGTCCTCAAGGGTTCGGAACTCACCGGCCACCACCAGGACGACGCCCCCCGGGTGCAGGACGCGTACTCGGTGCGCTGCGCCCCGCAGGTGGCCGGCGCCGGCCGGGACACCCTGGCGCACGCCCGCCTCGTCGCCGAGCGCGAACTCGCCTCCGCCGTCGACAACCCGGTCGTCCTGCCCGACGGCCGGGTGGAGTCGAACGGCAACTTCCACGGCGCCCCGGTCGCCTACGTCCTGGACTTCCTCGCGATCGCCGCCGCCGACCTCGGCTCGATCGCCGAGCGCCGTACCGACCGGCTGCTGGACAAGAACCGCAGCCACGGCCTGCCGCCGTTCCTCGCCGACGACGCCGGCGTCGACTCGGGCCTGATGATCGCCCAGTACACTCAGGCCGCGCTGGTCAGCGAGATGAAGCGGCTGGCCGTACCGGCGTCCGCGGACTCGATCCCGTCCTCCGCGATGCAGGAGGACCACGTCTCGATGGGCTGGTCGGCGGCGCGCAAGCTGCGTACGGCGGTCGGCAACCTGGCCCGGATCATCGCGATCGAGCTGTACGCGGCGGCCCGCGCGGTGGAGCTGCGGGAGGGGCTGACGCCGGCGCCCGCGACCCGGGCGGTCATCGAGGCCGCGCGGGCGGCGGGCGTGGGCGGCCCCGGCCCGGACCGGTTCCTCGCCCCCGACCTCGCTGCCGCCGACGCCTTCGTGCGCGACGGCGGACTGCTGGCGGCGGCCGAGACGGTCACGGGCCCGCTGCGGTGAGCGATCCCCTTCGGTGAGCATCACCGCCCCCCTGCGGTGAACCAGGAGGCCCCGCCGCGTCCCCACGCGGCGGGGCCGTCACCTGCCCGACCGGAAGTCAACTAGCGGCAAACGCACCGGGTTCAGAGCCCGAGCCTGCTCAGAGCCCGAGCCGCTCCCGCCGCACCGAATAGACCACGAACCCGGCGCCCAGGGCGAGGAAGACCGAACCGCCGACGACGTACGGGGTGGTGTCGATGCTTCCCGTGTCGGCGAGCAGCGTGCCCTCGCCGGCGCCGGCCTGCTCCGAACCTCCCGGACTGGCAGCGCTGTTCGCGCCGTCCGCCTCGGTGTCCGCGGCGGCGGCCCGGAACCCGGCGGCGTGCGCCCCGCCCGAGCCGGACGAGGACAGGGTCAGCCCCTCGCCCCGCCCGTCGCCCGCGTCCCGCGCCGCCGAGGCGACTGGGGCCGCCCCGGACGTCGTTCTCGCCGGCGCCTCTCCGGTCGCGCTCGCGGAGGGGACGAACCACAGGGCGCCCAGCAGGGTCCCCGCGGCGGTGGCGGTCAGCAACGTACGGCGAGCGGATGACACGGAATATCGATCCCCTTGTGGCGCTGGCGAATTGGCCGTGTGGGCTGATGGTAGTGAAAGTCGAGGGTCACGGGAAAGTCACAGGTTCCCGGCAGCACTCGCCACGCCGGTACGCCCCGCTACGCCCCCATCCCGCACCCGACCACGCCCTCCCGCGCCCCTCCGCAACCCCACTGGAACGCACGGTCGTTATCGCGCTGTGACAATGAGCACCGGAGAAGTCCACGGGAGTCCCGGCGCGCCCGGCTCCTCGGCGAGAATGAGGGGGAACGGCACGGCGCGTGGGCCCCCGCGGGCGCGCCCGCCCCCGCGGACGTGGTGTGTCCCACATCCGTACGCCCTGGGGAACGGGACGAATCGGTCGTAGCGTTGTTCGTTCGTGACGGGGGAAGCAAGGGGTCTTGGGGAATTCGGCAACGATGGAGAAGCGTGTGATGACGAACAGTAGGCGGCGCAGGGTCCTCGTGGCCTCGTCCGCACTGCTCGGCGGTGTGCTGATGCTCTCGGCGTGTTCCGGCAGCAGTGACGCCGCCGACGGATCCGGCGACGACAGCACCTCGCAGGCCAAGACGGACCAGGCCGCGGCGCAGGAGTCGTCGGAGGCCCAGATCAAGATCACACCAGCGGACGGCTCCGACGACGCCTCGATCAACAACTCGGCCACCGTCACGGTCGCCAAGGGCACGCTGACGGACGTCACGATGACCACGACCGACGGCAAGACGGTCCAGGGCCGGATATCCGCGGACAAGACGAGCTGGAAACCCAGCGGCCAGCTGAGCCGCGCCACCACCTACAAGGTCGCCGCGACCGCCACGGACGCCAAGGGCCGCGCCGCCCACGAGAACGCCTCGTTCACCACGGTCGCCCCGGCGCACAGCTTCATCGGCTCCTTCACGCCGGACAACGGCACCACGGTCGGCGTCGGCATGCCGGTGTCGATCAACTTCGACAAGGCGATCACCAACAAGGCGGCCGTCCAGAAGGGCATCACCGTCACCTCCTCCAGCGGCCAGGAGGTCGTGGGTCACTGGTTCGGCGCCAACCGCCTGGACTTCCGGCCCGAGGAGTACTGGAAGGAGAACTCCACCGTCACGCTGAAGCTCAACCTCGACGGTGTACAGGGCGCGCAGGGCGTCTACGGCGTCCAGCAGAAGACGGTCACCTTCCACATCGGCCGCAACCAGGTCTCCTACGTCGACGCGAAGACCAAGCAGATGAAGGTCAAGCAGGACGGCAGGACCGTCAAGACCATCCCGATCTCCGCGGGCGCCCCCGACCACACGACGTACGAGGGCCAGATGGTGATCGCCGAGAAGTTCACCCAGACCCGGATGAACGGCGCGACGGTCGGCTTCAAGGACTCCGACGGCAAGGGCGAGTACGACATCAAGGACGTGCCGCACGCCATGCGCCTGACCACGTCCGGCACCTTCATCCACGGCAACTACTGGGGCGCCCCGTCCGTCTTCGGCAGCGCCAACACCAGTCACGGCTGTGTGGGACTCCAGGACAAGAAGGGCGCGAACGACCCGAGCACGCCGGCCGCGTGGTTCTACAGCCACTCGCTCATCGGCGACGTCGTGGTCGTGCAGCACACCGGCGACAAGACGGTGGCCCCGGACAACGGCCTCAACGGCTGGAACATGAGCTGGTCCCAGTGGAAGGCCGGCTCCGCCGTCTGACCCGCGCTCAATCCCCCTGCCGATGCCGCCCCTCGGGGGCGGCATCGCTGTTCCCCGGCCCCGCCCGGCGCCACGGACCGGTGTCCCGGCTCGTCCGGCGCCGATGCCGGGCGGCCCGGCCCCGATGCCTTCTCATGCTCCTCTTATGCCGGCCTTATCGCTTCATCACGGTGCCTCCCTAGCTTGCGGCGCATGTTCTTCACCTACCTGAGGCGCGAACTGCGCCGCCGTAGAAAGGCGGCCCTCGTCGTCGCCTCCGGTCTCGCCCTCGGCATCGCGCTCGTCATCGTGGTCACCTCCGTGTCCGACGGCATGAGCAGGGCTCAGGACAAGGTCCTCCAGTCGCTGTACGGGCTCGGCACCGACATGACCGTCACCAAGGCCGCGACACCCACCTCCGGCGAGTCGCAGCGCCCCCGCTTCCGGTTCGACGCGAAGGGCGACGACGACAGTACCCAGAGCAGCGACCGGGTCATGGCGCAGGGCTTCACCACCCTGCCCACGACGACGGTCACCGAGGTCGCGGGCCAGCGGGGCGTCTCCTCGGCCGTGGGCGGGCTCAGCCTCGACGTGGTGAAGATCAGCGGCCAGTTCACCCGCGGCGAGTTCCGGCAGCAGAAGGGCGGCGGCGAGGGCGGCCGGTTCGGCGGCGGCGCCCCGCAGGGCAGCGTCCAGGGCGGCGGCGCGGACTTCGACGTCAACCAGTACAGCGTCTACGGCGCCGACGTCACCCAGCCCGCCCTCGGCCCGCTGACCTCCTCGGAGATCACCAGCGGCCGTACCTTCAGGACCACCGAGACGGACGCGAAGGTCGCCGTCGCCGACTCCGCGTACGCCAAGGAGAAGAAGCTCACCACCGGCAGCACGGTCACGATCAAGGACGTCACGTTCCGGATCATCGGCATCGCGACGGCGAACAGCCGTGACGCGGCGGCCAACCTCTACATCCCGCTGAAGCAGGCGCAGACGCTCAGCGACAACAAGGACAAGGTCACCACGATCTACGTCAAGGCGGCCGACTCCCAGCAGATCGACACCGTCAAGAGCGCCATCCAGAAGAACGTCCCGGGCACCACGGTCACCACCTCCGCCGACCTGGCGAAGACCGTCTCCGGCTCGCTGTCCACCGCCTCCAGCCTGGCCACCGACGTGGGCAAGTGGCTGTCGGTCGCGGTGCTGGCGGCCGCGTTCCTGGTCGCCGGACTGCTGACCTCCTCGGCGGTGTCCCGGCGGGTACGCGAGTTCGGCACGCTCAAGGCGCTGGGCTGGAAGTCGGGCCGGGTGACCCGGCAGGTGATCGGCGAGGCCGTCGTCAACGGCCTGGTGGGCGGCGTACTCGGCATCGCGCTCGGCCTGGCGGGCGCGTACGCGGTGACCGCGATCAGTCCGTCGCTGCAGGCCGATCTCGGTCCCTCGGGCGGCTCCGGCGCGGGCGGCGGGTTCGGCGGCTTCGGCAGGAGCGGCGGGGGCGGCGGCTTCGGCGGTCCCGGCCGGCAGACGGCGAGGTCCCTCGAAGTGGCGCTCACCGCGCCGGTCAGCCTCACCACCGTCGCCGTCGCGGTCGGCCTCGCGGTGGCCGGCGGCCTGGTCGCGGGCGCGTTCGGCGGCTGGCGCGCCTCGCGACTGCGCCCGGCGGACGCGCTGCGCCGGGTCGAGTAGCGCACGCCCGCGCACCCGCCCTTCCCCTCCCGCACCCACCCAGGAGCTGCTGCACCCATGTACGAACTCAGAGGCGTCACCAAGCGCTACACCCGGGGCAAGGAAGCCGTCCTCGCCCTCGACGGCATCGACCTGACGATCGGCGACGGCGACCGGCTGGTCATCCAGGGCCCCACCGGCGGCGGCAAGTCGACCCTGCTCCAGATGCTCGGCGGCCTGGACCGGCCGACCTCCGGCGAGGTCGTCCTGGACGGCACCGACATGGCGAAGCTGTCCGAGGCCAGGCTCACCAAGGTGCGCAGCGAGAACATCGGCTTCGTCTTCCAGTCCTTCAACCTGATACCGACCCTGACCGCGCAGGAGAACGTCGAGACCGCCCTCGTCCCGCTCGGCGTCACGATCAGGGAGCGGCGCGAGCGGGCCGCCGAGGCGCTGACCTCGGTCGGCCTCGGCGAGCGGCTCGGCCACCTGCCCGGCGAGATGTCCGGTGGCCAGCAGCAGCGCGTCGCCATCGCCCGTGCCCTGGTCAAGCAGCCCAAGGTCCTTCTCGCGGACGAGCCCACGGGCAACCTGGACGAGTCCACCCGTGACGAGATCATGGACGTCCTCGAAGGCCTGTGGAAGGAGCACGGCCTGACCTTCGTCATGGTCACCCACGACTCCGCGATCGCCAGGAAGGCCCCCCGCCTGGCCACCATCCGCAAGGGCCGCATCACGGTGAAGGAGAACGCGCAGGCGTAGCGGTGGCGCGGCGGCCTGCACGGGGACTCCGCCACCCGGTGCAGGCCGCCGCCCGTGTCCGCTCACCGGTCGCGGTCCGGCGGACCCGGAATGGCCTCGGTCGCCCGAACGTTGAGGACAGTGGGCGAGTGTCGGCGGTGGGTGAGCCGACCGGCCCGAGTGACCGAGCTGACCGAGACATTGGAGGGCCGCTATGGCTGCGCAGACGCAGAGGGCCGTGCTTGCGGGCGGGTGCTTCTGGGGTATGGAGGAGCTGATCCGCCGGCTCCCCGGCGTGACGGCGACCCGGGTCGGATACACCGGCGGCGACGTGCCGAACGCGACGTACCGCAACCACGGCACGCACGCGGAGGCCGTGGAGATCCTCTTCGATCCCGAGAAGACCGACTACCGGGCGATCCTGGAGTTCTTCTTCCAGATCCACGACCCGAGCACCAGGAACCGCCAGGGCAACGACATCGGTCTCAGCTACCGCTCGGCGATCTACTACGTGGACGACGAGCAGAAGCGGATCGCCGAGGACACGATCGCGGACGTGGACGCCTCCGGGCTGTGGCCGGGCAAGGTCGTCACCGAGGTGGAGCCGGTCGGCCCCTTCTGGGAGGCCGAGCCCGAGCACCAGGACTACCTGCAGCGCTACCCGAACGGCTACACCTGCCACTTCCCCCGCCCGGGATGGCGGCTGCCCGCCCGTACCGAGGGCTGACCCGGCCCGCGCCGGGGCCGGCCTCGGCGCGGCCCGGCCGTCCTGAGGCGGGCCGTGCCCCGGGAGTGCTGCGGTTCAGTGCGGCAGCGTCGCCGGGCTGCCGCCGTTCGCCTCGTAGCCCGCGACCGCCAGGGCCCGGTAGACGGCGAACTCCGCCGCCGGGTCCGCGGAGAGCGTCCAGGGCAGGGCGCCCACGTGGCCGTCGACGTGTATGAGCTGGCTCATGGCCTCCGCCCAGCGCTCGGAGCGGACCAGGAAGAAGATCAGCAGATGGCGGACGTGGGCCGTCATCGGGTCGCCCGGGCGGGCCGCCTCCACCGCGAACAGTGCGCCGTGCACCGCCTTGGTGACGACCTCGCTCCGGTAGAAGCCGCGGACCAGGTTCACCTCGGGCAGGTGCTCGAAGACCGCGAACAGCGGCATCGCCGCCAGCAGTGAACCCCTGGGCGCGCGGGCCGCCGCAGCCTCCGCGAAGGACATCGCCAGCTCACGCGAGCCGTGCCACTTCTCGCACCAGTAGTGCAGGGCCGCCAGATGCGCGCCCATGTGGGCCGGCGCCCGGTCGAGGATCTTCAGCCACAGCTCCTCGAACTGCGGCTGCGGGTAGCCGAGACCGCGGGCCACGGCCAGCTCGATGATGTACGGGACCGGGTCGCCGGGCGCCAGCAGCGCGGCCTGGCCGCAGGTCTCCCGGGCCTCCTCCATGATGATCCGGAACTCGTCCGTCCCCGGCGTCGACGTGCGCCACGCCTGCTGCACCAGGAACTCCGCGTGCACGGCGGCGCCGCCCGCGTCCTTGGGCGCCTCGGCCCGCCACACGCGCAGCCACTGGCCCCCGGGCGTCTCGTGCACCCCGCCCGGCCGCTGCTGCAGCTCCAGCGCCGCCGCACCGGCGAAGGCCTGCACGCGCTGCCAGCGCAGCTCGCCCTCCGTCTCGGTGCCGGCCAGCAGCTGCGCGGCCGCGCGATAGTCCTGGGTGCGCTGCACCAGGTCCAGCACGTCCAGCAGGTCCTGGTCGGGGCCGGGCATGCGGACGTCCAGCTCCTCCTCCGGCGCGAAGCCGTAGTCCGCCGGGTCCGCGGCGTCCGGGTGCCCGGGCGGGACCTGCTCGATGACGCCACGCCTGCGCCGCAGGAACGGCAGCAGCACGAAGCCCAGCATGACCAGCGCCATCAGGACCCAGAGAATCTCCATGCCCCAAGCGAACCAGACCGCGCCGACAATTGGCCAACCTGTGCTCCGGGCCTGTGGAAAACTCCGCGCCGGGGCCTGTCGAGGACTCCGCCCGCCCGTTCCTCCGCCCGTCCCCTCACCCGCTCTCGCCGGCAGGCCCGCCCACTTCCGCAGTCCTGGCCCCTGCCGCCGCCCGTCCCCTCCCGCGGGCCGCCCGGCCCGCCGTCCCGCACCGGCCGCCCGGGCGCACTACGCTCGGGCGCATGAGTGACAGGCACATCAGTGAGCACTTCGAGACCCTCGCGATCCACGCGGGCAACACCGCGGATCCCCTGACCGGCGCGGTCGTCCCGCCGATCTACCAGGTCTCGACCTACAAGCAGGACGGCGTGGGCGGCCTGCGCGGCGGCTACGAGTACAGCCGCAGCGCCAACCCGACCCGGACCGCCCTGGAGGAGAACCTCGCCGCCCTGGAGGGCGGCCGCCGCGGCCTCGCGTTCGCGTCCGGACTGGCGGCCGAGGACTGCCTGTTGCGTACGCTGCTCGCCCCCGGCGACCACGTCGTCATCCCGAACGACGCCTACGGCGGCACCTTCCGGCTGTTCGCCAAGGTCGTCTCCCGCTGGGGCGTCGAGTGGTCGGTCGCCGACACCAGCGACCCGGCCGCCGTACGGGCCGCGCTGACGCCGAAGACCAAGGCGGTGTGGGTGGAGACCCCGTCCAACCCGCTGCTCGGCATCACCGACATCGCCGCCGTCGCGGAGGTCGCCCGGGACGCCGGCGCCCGGCTCGTCGTCGACAACACCTTCGCCACCCCCTACCTCCAGCAGCCGCTCGCCCTAGGCGCGGACGTGGTCGTGCACTCGCTGACCAAGTACATGGGCGGCCACTCCGACGTCGTCGGCGGCGCGCTGATCACCGGCGACGCGGCCCTCGGCGACGAGCTGGCCTACCACCAGAACGCCATGGGCGCGGTCGCCGGTCCGTTCGACTCCTGGCTGGTGCTGCGCGGCACCAAGACGCTCGCGGTGCGCATGGACCGGCACAGCGAGAACGCCACGAAGATCGCGGACATGCTGTCCCGGCACGCGCGCGTGACGAGCGTCCTGTACCCGGGCCTGCCCGAGCACCCCGGTCACGAGGTCGCCGCCAAGCAGATGAAGGCGTTCGGCGGCATGGTGTCCTTCCGGGTCGCCGGCGGCGAGGAGGCGGCCGTCGAGGTCTGCAACCGCGCCAAGGTCTTCACGCTCGGCGAGTCCCTCGGCGGCGTCGAGTCCCTGATCGAGCACCCGGGCCGGATGACGCACGCCTCCGTGGCGGGCTCCGCCCTGGAGGTCCCGGCCGACCTGGTGCGGCTGTCCGTCGGCATCGAGAACGTCGACGACCTGCTGGAGGACCTCAAGCAGGCCCTCGGCGGCTGACGGCGGCGCTCACCGGCCGCGTACGGGTGGAGTCGTCCGCGAGGGCGGCTCCACCCAGGGGCGTGCCGCCGACGCCCACACCGTGAACGCGACCACCGCCGCCAGCAGCGCCAGCCACAGCACGCGGCGGACGAGCGCCCGGCGGCGCAGCAGCCGGTCGCCCCGGCGTACCGCGTCGGCGTACAGGCCGGGCGGCACCCTGGGCCGGGGCTGCGCCAGGAGGCGCCGTACGACCCGCTCGCGTTCCGTCCTGTTCACCTCGCGTCCCTCCGCCCGGTCTCGTCCCCGCGCCGCCCGCCCCTCGTCGTGCCCGCGCGTGCACGCCGCCGTACGACAGGCTCACGACGGGGCCGGCTTCGGCACTCCCGCGTCCGCCGGGGCGCGCGCGGGCGGACGGGCGAGGGCGGCGACCGCGCGGTCGCACAGGACGCGGACCCGGTCCTCGGGCAGTCCCAGCAGAGCCGCCGTCTGCTCCTCGGCGACCCCCTCGCACAGCATGAGGACGACGACCAGCCGCTCGGCGGGCGGCAGGCCCGCCAGCGTGCCGGCCAGGTGCGGGCGGGTGCGCGGCAGCGGGGCGTGTGCGCGCCAGGCCTCGCGGGCGAAGCGGGTGGCGAGGTGCCGGCGGGCATGGTCGTACGGGTCGTCGCCGCGCAGCCGGTCCCAGGACGCGTACGTGCGGGCGAGGGCCAGCGTCAGCAGGCGCCGCGCGCGCGGGTTGTCGTCCGGGGCCTCCGCCGTCAGCAGCGTCGCGGTGTGCAGCAGCCGCCCGCCGGCGCCCGCGACGAACGACGCGAAGTCCCCGGCCGGCCGGATGCCGCCCGGCGCCTGCCGTTCTCGCACCGCGCCTCCCGCGACAGGCGATCTGGAGGGAACAGGACCCGGACGTGCGCGGTCCGGGTGTGGGGACGGGTCAGGACGCCCGGCCCGGTTCGGCCGCCGTGGCCGACTCCGCCGCCGTTGTGCCCGGGGAGGTCTGGCGGGCGGACAGCGCGCGGTTGAAGCGGGTCAGCAGCGAGCAGAACACCTCGCGCTCCTCGGGCTCCCAGTCGTGGGTCAGCTCGGCCATCAGCCGGCGCCGGGACGAGCGCACCTCCGCCAGCCGCGCCAGCCCGCGCGGGGACAGCTGGAGCACCACGGCGCGTCCGTCCTCGGGGTGTGAGGTGCGCTTGACGAGTCCGGTGTCGACGAGCGGCGCCACCTGCCGGGTGACCGTGGAGGAGTCGATGCCCATGCTCGCGGCGAGCGCCTTGACACCCATCGGGCCCTCCTGGTCGAGCCGGTTGAGCAGCAGGTACGCGGCACGGTCCATGGAGTTGCGCACCTGCGCGACGCCGCCGAGCCGGGTCTGCTCCGCGCGGCGGGCGAACAGGGCCACCTCGTGCTGGAGCGCGTCGAGGAGGCCGGTGTCACCGACGGTCGTCATGTCCATCGACATTTCAGGTGTTGTGGGCATGGCCGGACGCTCACTTCTGAAGGGCTGCTGGTTGGGGGACAGGGTACGCGGCCCGGCGGCGCGTCGTACCGGCGCTGCGCGAACCGGTCCCAGAGGTTGGTCACACCGGATGCGAAGGGCCGTGGACTGCGAGACTTGAGGGATGAACTACCGCACGGCCGGCTCCTTCCCTCCCGTCACCCTGGACGACGTGCGCGGCGCCCAGAAGATGCTGTCCGGAGTGGCGCGGGTGACCGCGCTGGAGACCAGCAGGCACCTGTCCGAGCTGGTGGGCGCGCCCGTGCTCCTGAAGTGCGAGAACCTCCAGCGGACCGGCTCGTTCAAGCTGCGCGGCGCCTACGTGCGCATCGCCGGGCTGCTGCCCGAGGAGCGCGCGGCGGGCGTGGTGGCGGCGAGCGCGGGCAACCACGCGCAGGGCGTCGCGCTGGCGTCGTCCCTGCTCGGCGTGCACGCCACGGTGTTCATGCCGAAGGGCGCCCCGCTGCCGAAGATCAGCGCCACCGAGGAGTACGGCGCCGAGGTGCGGCTGTACGGCCAGGTGGTGGACGAGACTCTGGCCGCCGCGCAGGAGTACGCGGCCGCGACCGGCGCGGTGTTCATCCACCCGTTCGACCACCCCGATGTGATCGCGGGCCAGGGCACGGTCGGGCTGGAGATCCTGGAGCAGTGCCCCCAGGTGCGCACGATCGTCGTCGGCATGGGCGGCGGCGGGCTCGCGGCCGGTGTCGCGGTCGCGGTGAAGGAGCTGCGGCCCGATGTGCGGATCATCGGAGTACAGGCCGAGGGATCGGCGGCGTATCCGCCCTCGCTGGCGGCGGGCCGCCCGGTGGCCGTCGAGAACCCGGCGACGATGGCCGACGGCATCCGGGTGGGCCGGCCGGGCGATGTGCCGTTCGCGATCGTGGACGAGCTGGTGGACGAGGTGCGCACGGTCGGCGAGGACGCGTTGTCCGCCGCGCTGCTGCTGTGCCTGGAGCGGGCGAAGCTGGTGGTGGAACCGGCGGGCGCGAGTCCGGTCGCCGCGCTGCTGGGCGCGGGCGGCGGCACGGGCGCCGGTGACATCGAGGGCCCGGTGGTGGCCGTGCTGTCCGGCGGCAACGTCGATCCGGTGCTGCTCCAGCGCGTCCTGCGGCACGGCATGGCCGCGCAGGGCCGCTACCTGGCGGTCCGGCTGCGCCTGACGGACCGGCCGGGCGCGCTGGCCACGCTGCTCGGCGTGCTGTCGGCGGCCGACGCGAACGTCCTCGACGTCAGCCACGTCCGCACCGACCCGCGGCTCGGGCTCGCCGAGGCGGAGGTGGAACTCCACCTGGAGACCAAGGGGCCGGCGCACTGCGCCGAGCTGGGCCGCGCGCTGCGCGACGCCGGGTACACGGTCATCGACTGACGATGCGCGTGCGGCCCGGCCGTCGGCGTACGGCCCCTCACCGGGGAGACCGAGGCCCGGCACGGCGAAGCCCCCGGCGCTCCGCAGGGGGCGCCGGGGGCTCTTGGAAGGATGGTGGGCGGGGGCCTCAGCCGCTGTACGGCTCGGCCTTCAGGATCTTCACCGAGGCCTTCTTGCCGTTCGGCAGCTCGTACTCGGCGTCCTCGCCGACCTTGTGGCCGATGACGCCGGAGCCGAGCGGGGACTGCGGCGAGTAGGTCTCGATGTCGCTGCTGGCGTACTCGCGCGAGGCCAGCAGGAAGGTGAGCGTGTCGTCCTCGTCACCGTCGAAGGCGATCGTCACGACCATGCCCGGCGCGACCGTGCCGTCGGTGGAGGCCGGAGCCTCGCCGACCTTGGCGTTCTCCAGGAGCTGGGTCAGCTGGCGCACACGGAGCTCCTGCTTGCCCTGCTCCTCCTTGGCCGCGTGGTACCCGCCGTTCTCGCGCAGGTCGCCCTCCTCGCGCGCGGCGGCGATCTTGGCGGCGATCTCCGTGCGCGCAGGACCAGTAAGGTACTCAAGCTCGTCCTTGAGCTTGTTGTACGCCTCCTGGGTCAGCCAGGTGACGTTCTCGCTGGTCTGGGTCACAGGTGCTCCTCGTCGGTACTGGGAATACAAAGCATCGCCCTACCCAGAAGAATGTTCCCTCTTGGATGGGCGAAACCACGAGCCTAACAATTCGGCGGCCAAAGGGGGAGGACATAAGCCGTGTACATCATGTCAACGCTGGTCAGCGCCTCACTGTTCCCAAGGACGCCCGCGCGTCAGTCGGCGTGGCAGCCCAGCAGCTCGCCCGTGGTGCCCCGGGCCGTCGTGCGCAGCGTGACGACCTGGTCGATCCGCTCGGCGTGCTGATCGAAGCGGAAGTCGGCCCGGCCCACCTCGTCGCCGTCCTCCGCCTGCGACCGCAGCGTGCAGTAGCCCCGGGCGCCGGCGTCCTTGTGGACCTCCAGATGGATCTTCACCGAGTCGTCGGACGTCTGGAACGAGACGACCTGTGCGCTGATCTCGCTCTTGGCGACGTAGTGGTAGGCGAAGTAGCCGATCAGGGCCAGCACGAACACGCCCAGGACGGCGCCCGCGATCCTGAGCTTGCGGTCGGCACGCTCGTCCGAGGAACGGCCGTAGCGGCCCTCGGGCGGCCGGGTGCTCGCCGTAGTCATGATCGTCCTCTCGGCAGGGGCGGGACGGGCGTCCCGCGAGGGGCCTTTCGGAGCCGTACTCCGGAATTATTCGCCCCCCGGTTCGGTCACTATAGAAGGCCCGGCCCACCGTGCGAGCGCCGCCCCGGGACGGGGATACACCCGGGACGGCACCCGTTGACCGCCTGCCCGAGCGCGGGCACCGACCTGACCTTGAGGATTGAGCCTTGACTGACCAGCTGCGACTGATGGCCGTGCACGCGCACCCCGACGACGAGTCGAGCAAGGGCGCGGCCACCATGGCGAAGTACGTGTCCGAGGGGGTGGACGTGCTGGTCGTGACCTGCACGGGCGGCGAGCGCGGCTCCATCCTCAACCCCAAGCTCCAGGGCGACAAGTACATCGAGGAGAACATCCACGAGGTGCGCCGCAAGGAGATGGACGAGGCCCGCGAGATCCTCGGCGTGAAGCAGGACTGGCTCGGCTTCGTCGACTCCGGGCTGCCCGAGGGCGACCCGCTGCCGCCGCTGCCGGAGGGCTGCTTCGCCCTGGAGGACGTGGACAAGGCGGCCGGCGAGCTGGTGCGCCGGATCCGCTCCTTCCGTCCCCAGGTGATCACCACCTACGACGAGAACGGCGGCTACCCGCACCCCGACCACATCATGACGCACAAGATCACGATGGTGGCGTTCGAGGGCGCGGCGGACGCCGAGAAGTACCCGGAGGGCGAGTACGGGCCCGCGTACCAGCCGCTGAAGCTGTACTACAACCAGGGCTTCAACCGGCTGCGCACCGAGGCCCTGCACAAGGCGCTGCTGGCCCGCGGTCTGGAGTCGCCCTACGGCGAGTGGCTGGAGCGCTGGGAGAAGTCCGGCCACAAGGAGCGCACGCTCACCACGCACGTGCCGTGCGCCGACTTCTTCGAGATCCGCGACAAGGCGCTGATCGCCCACGCCACGCAGATCGACCCCGACGGCGGCTGGTTCCGGGTGCCGATGGAGATCCAGAAGGAGGTCTGGCCCACGGAGGAGTACGAGCTGGCGAAGTCCCTCGTGGACACCTCGCTCCCCGAGGACGACCTCTTCGCGGGCGTCCGCCGGGCCTGAGGGACAATGCCTGACATGAGCGCAAGCGCGAGCCTGGCAACGACGCATCTGGTCACCCTGGCGGAGTTCGACAAGAACAAGGTCACCCCCGGTGTCCTCGGCTTCATCGTCTTCGCGGCGATGGCCCTGGCGGTGTGGGTCCTGATGAAGTCCATGAACCGCCACATGGGCAAGGTCGACTTCAAGGAGGTCGCGGACCCCGAGGGGAACACGCCCAAGGGCGGTTCCGGATCGGGCGGGGTCCAGCCCTCCAAGGGCTGAGGAACCCGGCCGTCTGCGGGCCGTGTCCCGCGCCCGGCGGTACGGGCCGCGTGCCGCGTGTCACCGCCGGTGCGCGGCTTCATGCTGCCCGGGCCCAGGCGTGCGGCGCACCACCCCTGTGACGCGAGGCGCCCACCCGTGGGCGTGCGACGCTCACCCGTGAGGCGTGCCGTTCCGACCCGTGCGGCGTGCGGCGTCCACGCCGCCGAAGTGCCCGGCGCGGCCGTCTCACCCCGTCGCGCCGGCCGCCACCCCCATCACCTCACGGGCGTGTCGGTCCGGGACCATGCCCAGGCGCCACGCCTGCCAGCCCGCGTCCAGGTCCACTCCGCGCTCCAGCAGCAGCTGGTAGGCGTCGACGTAGGGGGCGAGCTTCCCGTCCCGCAGCGGATGGGCGGCGCGGGTGAGCTGCGTCAGCTCCTCCTGCGCCACCGCCGTGCCGATCTCCACCCCGCCCGGCGCCGCGAACGGCAGCAGAGTGCAGCGCAGGAAGCGCGCCCAGTCCTCGCCGCGGGCGTCGCCGTACGAGGCGAACAGCGTCACCGCCTCGTCGCACAGGGCAAGCGCCTGCTGGGTGCGGGCGTTGCCCGCGTCGACCACGGCCAGCTCCAGACAGGTCCAGGCCTCGCCGTGGGCGACGCCGATGCGCTGGAAGTCGGCGCGGGCGTCCACCAGCAGCTGCCGGGCGAAGCCCGAGTTGCGCAGCGAGCCGGTGCGGGCCGCCCGCTGGTCGCGGGTCACCCGCGCCGAGTGGTGCCGGGCGCAGGCCAGCCCGTACACGTCGCGCATCCGCGAGAACATCGTGCGGGACCGTTCCAGCTCGCGCACGGCCTCGTCCAGGTCGCCGGTCTCCTCCAGCGCCTGCCCCAGGTAGTACAGCGTCCACGCCTCGCCGCGCGCGTCCTCGTTGTCGCGGTGCCGGGCGGCCGCGCGGCGCAGCTCGGCCACCGCCTCGGCGGTGTCGCCGGCCACCAGCCGGGCCCGCGCCAGCTGGGTGAGCGCCCAGGCCTCGCCGCGCCCGTCGCGGGTGCGGCCGTAGCGCTCCAGGGCCTGGCGCAGGTCCTCCTCCGCGCGCGGCACGTCGCCCTGGCGCAGCGCGAGCTGGCCGAGCTGGAAGTGGGCCCAGGCCTCGCCGTGCACCGAGTCGCCCGCGCGGTGCAGGACCAGCGAGCCGTTCAGCAGGTCCAGGGCCTCGGCGAGACGGCCCCGGTCGCGTTCCACCGCGGCGAGCGCGTGCATGGTCCAGGCCCGGTCGGTCGCCAGCTCGGGTACCGACTGGAGTTCCAGCGCCTCGCGGAGCCGGGCCGCCGCCTCCGTCAGGTTGCCCTGGTGGTGCAGGGTGATGCCGAGGGAGTTCAGCGCGCGGGCCGCGCCCGCGTCGTGGTGGGCCTCCCGGTAGAGGTCGACGACCGAGGCCAGGGTGGCGCGCGCCTTGTCAAGCTCGCCGAGCTGCCGGGCCGCGATGCCGGTACGCCACTGCACCGAGCGCACCAGCAGCCCCTGGTCGACGGCCTGCGTCAGCTCGCTGATCTCGCCGAGCCGGTACAGGTCCCCGCGCAGCAGGCAGTAGTCGCACAGCGCGCCCAGCAGATGGAGCACGGCGGCCTGGTCGACGCCCTCATCGGCGTGCCGGAGGGCGGCGGTGATGAAGCTGGACTCGTCGTCCAGCCAGCGCAGCGCCTCGTCCAGGGAGGTGAAGCCGTGCGGGCTGAAGTGGTCGGAGCGGGTGGAGTTGTTGCCGTCGACCAGCCGCAGCACGGAGTCGGCCAGCTCGGCGTAGTTGCCGATCAGGCGTTCCTGCGCGGCGGCGCGCTCGGCGGGGTCCTCCTCGTCCAGCAGCCGGGCGTGGGCGAAGGCGCGGACCAGGTCGTGCAGCCGGTAGCGGTTGCCGCGTACGTGGTCGACGAGGCCCGCGCGGGCCAGGGCCGCCAGGTGCCGGCCCGCCTCCGTCTCGTCGGTGGCGGCCAGCGCGGCAGCGGCGGCCGCGCCGAGCGAGGCGCGGCCGGCCAGGGCGAGCCGGCGCAGCAGCCGCCGGGCCGCCTCCGGCTGGTCGGTGTAGCGCAGCCACAGCGCCCGTTCGACGGGCTCGACCGGGCCGTACGCCTCGAGGTCGGCGGCGAGTCGGCGCGGCGAGCGGGGGCCGAGGGCGGAGCCGGCGACGCGCAGCGCCAGCGGCAGCCCGCCGCACAGCCGGCGGATCACCTCGGCGGACTCGGCGTCGTACGGGCCCGAGCTGTCCTCGGCGGCGGCGCCCAGCAGCTCCTCCGCGCCCGCCTCGTCCAGCGGTTCGACGGGCAGTCGGTACACCCAGGCCGACAGGTCGGCGGGCAGGTCGAGCGGCTGCCGTGCGGTGACGAGGACGAGGCTGTCGGAGCGCTCCGGGACCAGGGCGCGGACCTGGCCGGCGTCGGAGGCGTCGTCCAGGACGATGGCGACCGGCAGGCCCGTCACATGCTGTTCGTACAGCTCGCCGAGCCGCTTGACCTGCTGGTCGGGGGAGGAGCGGTCGCGGAACAGTAACTGCTCGCGGGGTGCGCCGAGCCGGTTGAGCAGGTGCAGCAGGGCGTCGCGGGTGGGCAGCGGCGGTTCCTCCGTGCTGTCGCCGCGCAGATCGACCACCACCGCGCCCCGGAACTGGTCCTTCAGATCGTGGGCCGCGCGGACGGCGAGGGTGGAGCGGCCGGAGCCGGGCGCGCCGTGCAGCACGACGACCGTGGGGCGGGTCTCGCTGCTGGCGCGGGCCGCCTGCACCCACTGCCGGATCTGCGCCACCTCCTGCTGGCGCCCAGCGAACGCGCCTGCTGGTTCGGGAAGTTGACCGAAGGAATGCTCCAGCACGCTGCGCCTGCGGGCCGCCGCGCTCTTGTCGGCGCCGCGCAGCCGGGGCGCGGTCTTCCTCGGTGTGGTGGCGGCGGTCAGGACGCGCTGCTGGTCCAGGAAGGGGCGGATGCCGCGCACCTCAAGGGCGGTGAGCCACTGCAGCCGCAGCTGCTCCGGACCGCCGGGCTGGCCGGCCGCGCCCGCCCGGTGGTGGGCGGCGGGCAGATGCGCGGCGGTCACCTTGACGACGGTGGCGGCGGCGCCGGCCGCGCCGACGGTCAGGCCCGCGCCGACGGCGGTGCCCGAGCCGGTGCCCAGCGCCAGGTCGGCGACGGCGGCGGCCACCGCGGCGACGCCCGCGACCAGCAGCGGGGTGCCCGCTCCCTCGCGGGCGTAGCGCTGCGCGAAGGTCTGCTGCCCGGCGGCGGCCTCGTCCAGGGCGCGGGTGTAGGCGGCGTACTCCTCGGCCGCGGGCTCGGCGAGGGTGTCCAGCGCGGCGCGCGCCCGGGCCAGCAGCACCGCACCGTCCGTCCGCCCGGCCGACCGCCGCACCTCCTCCTCCACGGCGGTCACCAGCAGCCGCTCGGCATCCACCCGATGACTGTCCCGCATGTCCCGTCCCCCTCCGGCGCCGACTCCTCGATCCCAAAGTGTCCTTCGCCCCGCGCGGGAAGGCGAGGGGGCGACGATCACGGACCCGGACTCTCGCCGCGTCAGCGCACCGGTCGGAGACATCCCGTCGTGGGGCAGCCGTCGTCCGGTGGGTCGGCCGGGCACATCGCGGGGTCGTCCTCGTCGCCGAAGAGGCGGGCGGCCATGGCGTAGTCGCCGCCGGAGGACGTCAGCGACAACCGGCTGCCGTGGGTGGCGGACTCGTCGGCGGCGTGGCACCTGCCGGCGCCCGCGGGGGCGTGGAACGCCCAACGTGGCTTCGCCTGCGGGGACGGGCGCTGTGAGAGGCTGGGGCGTATGAACCGGTTGGCTGGTGTGACCTCGCCGTATCTGCTTCAGCACGCTGACAATCCGGTCGACTGGTGGCCCTGGGCGCCGGAGGCCTTCGAGGAGGCGCGGCGGCGTGATGTGCCGATCCTGTTGTCGGTCGGGTACTCCGCGTGCCACTGGTGTCACGTCATGGCGCACGAGTCGTTCGAGGACCAGGCCACCGCCGACTACCTCAACGAGCACTTCGTCAGTGTCAAGGTGGACCGTGAGGAGCGGCCCGATGTGGACGCCGTCTACATGGAGGCGGTGCAGGCTGCCACCGGGCAGGGCGGGTGGCCGATGACGGTGTTCCTGACCCCGGACGCCGAGCCGTTCTACTTCGGGACGTACTTCCCGCCCGCGCCCCGGCACGGCATGCCGTCCTTCCGGCAGGTGCTGGCGGGCGTCCAGCAGGCGTGGGCCACCCGCCGGGACGAGGTCACCGAGGTCGCCGGGAAGATCGTGCGGGACCTCGCGCAGCGCGAGATCGGTTACGGCGGCACCCGGCTGCCCGGCGAGGAGGAGCTGGCGCAGGCGCTGCTCGGGCTCACCCGCGAGTACGACCCGCAGCGCGGCGGGTTCGGCGGGGCGCCGAAGTTCCCGCCCTCCATGGCGCTGGAGTTCCTGCTGCGCCACCACGCCCGCACCGGCTCCGAGGGCGCCCTGCAGATGGCCCGGGACACCTGCGAGCGGATGGCCCGCGGCGGCATCTACGACCAGCTCGGCGGCGGCTTCGCCCGCTACTCGGTCGACCGGGACTGGATCGTTCCGCACTTCGAGAAGATGCTGTACGACAACGCGCTGCTGTGTCGCGTCTACGCCCACCTGTGGCGCGCCACCGGCTCCGAGCTCGCCCGCCGTGTCGCCCTGGAGACCGCCGACTTCATGGTCCGCGAACTGCGCACCGGCGAGGGCGGGTTCGCCTCCGCGCTGGACGCCGACAGCGACGACGGCACGGGACGGCACGTCGAGGGCGCCTACTACGCGTGGACGCCGGAGCAGCTGCGCGACGCCCTCGGTGAGGAGGACGCGGCGCTCGCCGCCCAGTACTTCGGCGTCACCGAGGAGGGCACCTTCGAGCACGGCGCCTCGGTGCTGCAACTGCCCCAGCAGGAAGGCGTGTACGACGCGCCGCGGATCGAGTCCGTGCGGCGCCGGCTGCTGGAGCGGCGCGCCGAGCGGCCGGCGCCCGGCCGGGACGACAAGATCGTCGCCGCCTGGAACGGCCTGGCGATCGCCGCCCTCGCCGAGACCGGCGCCTACTTCGAGCGCCCCGACCTCGTGGAGGCCGCGCTCGGCGCCGCCGACCTGCTGGTACGGGTGCACATGGACGAGCACGCCGGGCTCGCCCGCACCAGCCGGGACGGGCAGGTCGGCGCCAACGCCGGGGTGCTGGAGGACTACGCCGACGTCGCCGAGGGCTTCCTCGCGCTGGCCTCCGTCACCGGCGAGGGGGTCTGGCTCGACTTCGCCGGGCTCCTCCTCGACCATGTGCTGACCCGCTTCACCGACCCCGAGTCCGGTGCGCTGTACGACACCGCCGCCGACGCCGAGAAGCTGATCCGCCGCCCCCAGGACCCCACCGACAACGCCACTCCCTCCGGCTGGTCGGCGGCGGCCGGCGCGCTGCTCGGCTACGCGGCCCACACCGGCTCGGAAGCCCATCGCACCGCCGCCGAGAAGGCGTTGGGCGTGGTGAAGGCGCTCGGCCCGCGCGTGCCGCGGTTCATCGGCTGGGGGCTCGCCGTCGCCGAAGCCGCCCTCGACGGGCCGCGGGAGGTCGCCGTCGTCGCGCCGTCGGCCGCCGACGAGGCGGGCCGCACCCTGCACCGCACAGCCCTGCTGGGCACCGCCCCCGGTGCCGTCGTCGCCTACGGCACGGAAGGCGGCGCGGACTTCCCGCTCCTGGCCGACCGCTCGCTGGTCGGGGGCGCCCCCGCCGCCTACGTCTGCCGCAACTTCACCTGCGACGTCCCGACCACCGACCCGGAGCGCCTGCGGGCCGCGCTCGGCGGGTGAGGTGAGGTGAGGTAGGGGACGGGGTCGGCGTCCGGGCCGCTCGATTCCCGGGGCGCACCCGCTCGGCGGCCGGGTGAGCCAGCCAGCCCGGCCGGCGGAGGCAGCCGCCCGCCGCCCGGACACGCCCGCCCGCCGCCCGGACACGCCCGTCCGGCGCCAGGGCACGCCCGCCCGACGCAGGGGGGCCGCACCACTCTTCGGGTGGGGCGGATCAGTTCCCGGGCGCGTCCGCGTCGGTCCCGGATGCGTCCGCCCGTCGCCCGGGCGTGGCCGCCGAGCCGCCGGGTGGGCCGCCCCACTCCGGGGCGCGCCCCCGCGGGTCCCGGGGGCCGACCCGACTCCCGGGCGTGTCCGCTGGACTCATGAGCGACGTGCTCCCTCACTTCCCCCCGCCCGCATGCCCAGCGCCCGTTCCACGATCTCCTCCAGCTGGTCGTGGTGGGCGCCCTTCCAGTAGGCGCGGCCGCAGTCGCGGCACTGGGCGAACACGTCGTAGGTGCGCTGGGTGCCGTGTTCGAGCTGGTCGGCCACCTCGTCCTTGGTGGCCTGCCGCAGCAGTCCGTTGCAGGCGGTGCAGCGGGTCCAGGGGCGCAGCTCGGGGCGGAAGCGGTCCAGGATGTCGCCCAACTGGTCGTCGGGGCGGGTGCTGTAGACGAAGGCGCCCGCCCACAGTTCGCGGCGGCGCAGCAGGCCTCGGTCGCGGCTGAGCAGCACCCGCTTCTCGGCCGCCGAACGCGCGGCGAGTGCCGGGTCGCCGATGTCCGTCGACTCGTATGCCGCGTCGACGCCGAGCAGGCGCAGTCGGCGGGCGAGGGTGCCGAGGTGCACGTCGAGGAGGAAGCGCAGCGGGGCGCCGGGGACCTGCTGGGGGCGTTCGACGGCGCGCACCTCGACGGTCTCCGCCGCGCGCGGGACATGTGAGGCGGGCACCGGGCGGCCGTCCACGACCAGCGCGCCGACCTCGGTCAGGGGCACCCCGAGGGACTCGACGACGTGTCCGAGGGTGGAGACGCCGTCGGTGACGACCGCCGTGGCGCCGCGGCGCCGGGCGTGCGGGACGAACTGGCCGAGGTCGGGGGCGAACTCGACGTGGATCTCTGGACCGTTCACCCGGCCAGGATGGCACGGTCGGCCCGGCCGGCCTGAGGGGTTTTCGGGCGGCGGCGTAGATCCGGGGACGGCCGCCACCACGGAGGCAGCAGTACGGCCACACAGGCAGAAACGGCCACGGGCGGGAACGGGAACGGCCACGGACACGGGAACGGCCACGGCTCGACCGAGCCGTGGCCGTGATGCCGGCCGCAGACGCCCTCACGTACGCGCCGGAGCGGCACGCGGCCGCACCGAGAGGCACCGGTGCCCGCACGGCACCCGGCCGTACGAGAGAACCCGTACGCGGCGCCCCCTACGCGTGCTGGTAGGCCACCAGCGAGATCCCCACGTAGTGGACGACGAACGCGGCCAGCGTGAAGGAGTGGAACACCTCGTGGAAGCCGAACCAGCGCGGGGAGGGGTTCGGCCGCTTGATGCCGTAGACGACGCCGCCCGCGCTGTAGAGCAGGCCGCCGACGATCACCAGGACCATCACGGCGATGCCGCCCGTGCGCATGAAGTCCGGCAGGTAGAACACCGCGGCCCAGCCCATGGCGAGGTAGCACGGGGTGTACAGCCAGCGTGGCGCGCCGACCCAGAGGACGCGGAAGGCGATGCCCGCCAGCGCGGCGGCCCAGATGCCCCACAGCAGCCACTGGCCGGTGGCGCCGGGCAGGAGCAGCAGGGTCAGCGGCGTGTAGGTGCCCGCGATGATCAGGAAGATGTTCGCGTGGTCGAGGCGGCGCAGCACCCCGCTCATCCGGGGGCCCCAGTTGCCCCGGTGGTAGAGGGCGCTGACCCCGAACAGGAGGCAGGCGCTGAGGGCGTAGACCCCGCAGGCGATACGTCCTCGGGTGGAGTCGGCGAGCGCGGTGAGCACCAGTCCCGCTATGAGCACGGCCGGGAACATGCCGAGGTGCAGCCAGCCGCGCAGCTTCGGCTTGATCGGATGAGGCAGCGACAGCGCGGCCGGACCGCGGCCATGGGCCGGCGGGTCCAGGGGCGTGTCGGAGGCGGACGCAGTCATGGCCGCATGGTACCGGCGACCTCGTAAGTCGCGGGTGAGCGGCCACGGGGGCGAAGGACATTGATCGTCCGTACGGGGAAAACGCAAAAAGTCCTTCAGGTGAACCCAACACGGACGCAAAAAAGCGCGGATAACCGTGGGATTCCTCACGCTGCTCACCTGTGCGGCCCTCTGGACAGATGGGCGCGGGAGTCGGATGATCAAATGAGTGCGGTCGGCACCGGATGAGCGGCTACGAAGCATCCGGGTCGCAGCCCCCACGGGGCGACAAGACAAGAACCCCTCATTTAGGAGCAATCGTGGCGCGCGACATCGCGGCTCCCCCCGTCGTTCCCACCCACCACAAGGACCTGATCTCGTGGGTCAACGAGATCGCGGAACTCACGCAGCCGGACGACGTGGTCTGGTGCGACGGATCCGAGGCCGAGTACGAGCGACTGTGCGAGGAGCTCGTCCGGAAGGGCACCTTCCGGAAACTCGACCCGATCAAGCGCCCCAACTCCTACTACGCGGCCTCCGACCCCTCCGACGTCGCCCGCGTCGAGGACCGCACCTTCATCTGCTCCGAGAAGGAGGAGGACGCCGGCCCGACCAACCACTGGAAGGCCCCCGCCGAGATGCGGGAGATCTTCCGGGGCAAGGACGGCAAGGGAGGCGTCTTCCGCGGCTCGATGAAGGGCCGGACGATGTACGTCGTCCCGTTCTGCATGGGCCCGCTGGGCTCCCCGCTGTCCGCTATCGGCGTCGAGATCACCGACTCCGCCTACGTCGCCGTGTCCATGCGCACCATGACCCGCATGGGACAGCCGGTCCTCGACGAGCTCGGCGAGGACGGCTTCTTCGTCAAGGCCGTGCACACCCTCGGCGCCCCGCTGGCCGAGGGCCAGGAGGACGTGCCCTGGCCCTGCAACTCCACGAAGTACATCTCGCACTTCCCCGAGGACCGCGAGATCTGGTCCTACGGCTCCGGCTACGGCGGCAACGCCCTGCTCGGCAAGAAGTGCTACGCCCTGCGCATCGCCTCCGTCATGGCGCGTGACGAGGGCTGGCTGGCCGAGCACATGCTGATCCTCAAGCTCACCCCGCCCACCGGCGAGTCCAAGTACGTCGCGGCCGCCTTCCCGAGCGCCTGCGGCAAGACCAATCTCGCGATGCTGGAGCCCACGATCTCCGGCTGGACCGTCGAGACGATCGGCGACGACATCGCGTGGATGCGGTTCGGCGAGGACGGCCGGCTGTACGCGATCAACCCCGAGGCCGGCTTCTTCGGCGTCGCGCCCGGCACCGGTGAGCACACCAACGCCAACGCCATGAAGACGCTGTGGGGCAACTCGGTCTTCACCAACGTCGCCCTCACCGACGACGGCGACGTGTGGTGGGAGGGCATGACGGAGGAGACCCCGGCCCACCTGACCGACTGGAAGGGCAACGACTGGACGCCCGAGTCGGGAACCCCGGCCGCGCACCCCAACGCCCGCTTCACCACCCCCGCCGCGCAGTGCCCGATCATCGCGCCGGAGTGGGAGGACCCCAGGGGCGTGCCGATCTCGGCGATCCTCTTCGGTGGCCGCCGGGCCAGCGCGGTGCCGCTGGTGACCGAGTCCTTCGACTGGAACCACGGCGTCTTCCTCGGCGCGAACGTCGCCTCCGAGAAGACCGCCGCCGCCGAGGGCAAGGTCGGCGAGCTGCGCCGCGACCCGTTCGCCATGCTGCCGTTCTGCGGCTACAACATGGGCGACTACATGGGCCACTGGGTGGACGTCGCCAAGGGCAGGGACCAGTCCAAGCTGCCCAAGATCTACTACGTCAACTGGTTCCGCAAGAACGACGAGGGCAAGTTCGTCTGGCCCGGTTTCGGCGAGAACAGCCGGGTGCTGAAGTGGATCGTCGAGCGCCTGGACGGCAAGGCCGAGGGCGTCGAGACCCCCATCGGCATCCTGCCGACCCGCGACGCCCTGGACACCGACGGCCTGGACCTGTCCGAGTCCGACCTGGAGTTCCTCCTCACGGTCGACAAGGAGGTCTGGCGCGAGGAGGCCGCCCTGGTCCCCGAACACCTGAACACCTTCGGCGACCACACGCCCGAGGAGCTGTGGGACCAGTACCGCGCGCTGGTCGAGCGGCTCGGCTGAGCCGGCCCGGCCTCGCCGCACGAGCTCCGCGGCCGGCCGCGACTTGCCCTGACCTGCGACGTCGCTCCGGCCGGCCGCGGCATCGATTCGGTGGGCCGGGTGCGCACAACGGCGTGCGCACCCGGCCCTCCGCCGTGTGCACCCGGCCCTCCGCCGTGGGCGGGCCCGCTGCGGCCGCCTTCCCGTCGTCGGGGCACGTCACCCGTGCGGCTCACCTGCCCGTATGGCCGCTCCCGCTCCGGGGTACCCGGGTGGCCTCCCGGTGAAGGAGCGTGATGAGCGCATGGCTGGAGACGGCGACTTCTACAAGCACGACCGTCCGGACGACCCGGGCCTGGCCGAGGACCGCCCGCGCGGCGGCGGCCCCGAGGACCCCCAAGGGCGCGGCAACTGGCCGGTCTGGATGGTGGTCCTGGCGATCCTGGTGCTGTTCGTGCTCTTCGTGGTGATCTTCGGCTGACGTCGTCCGGCCCGGCCGGCGCGCCCCCTTCGGTGTCACAGCGTGCGCTGGAGCAGCACCGTGTCGAGCCACCGGCCGTGCTTGTGGCCGACCGCGGTCAGCCGGCCCGCCTCGGTGAAACCGAACCGGCGGTGCAGGGCCGCGGAGGCCTCGCTGCCGGGGGCGGTGATCACCGCGATCACCTGCCGCACCCCGGCCCGCGCGCACGCGGCCGGCAGCTCGGCGAGCAGGGCGCCGCCCAGGCCCCGGCCGGTGGCCGCCGGGTCGAGGTAGACGGTGTCCTCGACGGTGTTCCGGTAGGCCGGTTTCGGCCGCCACGGTCCGGCGTAGGCGAAGCCCGCGATCCGGCCCGTCTCCTCGGCGACGGGGAACGGCAGCCCGCGCCCGGCGATCTCCTCGAACTTCAGCTCCCACCCCGCGAGCGGGCGCGGCTCCTCGTCGAAGGTGGCGACGCTGTGCAGGGCGTGGTGCCCGTAGATGCGGGCGACCTCGGCGAGATCGGCGGGCAGGGCGGCCCGGACGGTGGCGGTGGGGGCGGCCACGGCTTCTCCCTCGCCTCGGAAACGGGGCTCTTCCCCGCCTCGGTAACGCGGCCGGGGCGATGCGCCCCGCGGGGCGACGCCGCTGGAGACACGGCCTCGTGCTCGCCTCGCGGACGCGGTCCGCGCAGTGTAGGGCACCCGGTCCGCGCGTCGCTGCGGGTGCGCGCGGACCGGGGCCGACAGGGTCCGCCCCCGGTCTTGGCCGGCCCGGCGCGAGGCGGCCGGACCGGAGGTGACCGGGGCGGGACGGACGCGTGGCGTCCGGAGGGGAGGAGCGGGGTCTGCCCGGCAGGCTCTACTGCGCGGCGCCGATGGGCCTGCGCGGTTCCTCCTGGGCGGCGGCCGCGTGCGCGTCCATCCGCTCGGCGGCCAGGATCGCCGCCTTGGTGTCGGCGCGGGACGCGGCCACGACGAGGGCGCGTCCGGCGAGCGTGTGCGCCCGCCGGTGCAGCGCCGGCGCCTGGTCGGCCGTACGGCCGGCGGACAGGGCCGCCCGCAGCGGGGCGCGGCCGCCGCGCAGGCGGGCCACCTGCTCGGCGAGCCGTTCGGCCGCGGTGTCCAGGTCGGCCGAGGACGGGGTCAGCGCGCGCAGCTCGTCGGTGACGGCGAGCAGCGCCGCGAGATGACCGGCGAGCTGGATGTCCAACTCCTCCCCGCGTGAACGGTGGGGGAAGTCGGAGTCGGTGCCGGCCATCGTGTGGACCGACTTGGCGCGGATCGGTTCGTACATGGGATGGCCTCCTGTGCTCTGACAGAAGACATCCTAGCTTAGAATTCGTCTAAAGTTGAGCCCGTTCGCCGAACCGGTCCGCGCGCACACCGAGGGTGAGCGTGCCGGATCGGGCGTACAGAGCGGAGGCGGGCGTCAGGGCTGGCCGTAGCCGTCCAGGAAGTGGCCGATCCGGCCCACCGCGTCGCGCAGGTCGCCGACCGAGGGCAGGGTGACGACCCGGAAGTGGTCGGGTTCGGGCCAGTTGAAGCCGGTGCCCTGGACGACCATGATCTTCTCGCGGCGCAGCAGGTCCAGGACCATCTGCCGGTCGTCCTTGATCTTGAAGACCTTGGGGTCCAGGCGCGGGAACAGGTACAGCGCCCCCTTGGGCCGTACGCACGTCACCCCCGGGATCCGTGTGAGCAGCTCGTGGGCGACGTCCATCTGCTCCTTGAGCCGGCCGCCGGGCAGGACCAGGTCGTTGATGGTCTGCCGGCCGCTGAGCGCGGCGACCACGCCGTGCTGTCCCGGCATGTTCGCGCACAGGCGCATGTTCGCCAGGATGGTCAGGCCCTCGATGTAGGAGTCGGCGTGGGCGCGCGGGCCGGAGATCGACATCCAGCCGACCCGGTAGCCGGCCACCCGGTAGGCCTTGGACATGCCGTTGAAGGTGAGGGTCAGCAGGTCGGGGGCGACGGAGGCGGTCGGGGTGTGCGTGGCGCCGTCGTAGAGGATCTTGTCGTAGATCTCGTCGGAGCAGACCAGCAGGTTGTGCCGGCGGGCGATGTCGGTCAGCCCCTTGAGCACCGCCGGGTCGTAGACCGCGCCCGTGGGGTTGTTGGGGTTGATGATGACGATCGCCTTGGTGCGGTCGGTGACCTTGCGCTCCACGTCGGCGAGGTCCGGCATCCAGTCGGACTGCTCGTCGCAGCGGTAGTGCACGGCGGTGCCGCCGGACAGGGAGACGGCGGCGGTCCACAGCGGGTAGTCCGGCGCGGGCACCAGCACCTCGTCGCCGTCGTCCAGCAGCCCCTGCATCGCCATCACGATCAGCTCGGAGACGCCGTTGCCGATGAAGACGTGCTCGACGTCGGTCTCGATGCCGAGGGTCTGGTTGTGCATGACGACCGCGCGGCGCGCCGCCAGCAGGCCCTTGGCGTCGCCGTAGCCGTGCGCGGTGGAGACGTTGCGGAGGATGTCCTCCAGGATCTCCGGGGGGCACTCGAAGCCGAACGCGGCCGGGTTGCCGGTGTTCAGTTTGAGGATGCGGTGACCGGCCGCCTCCAGCCGCATCGCCTCCTCGAGCACCGGGCCCCGGATCTCGTAACAGACGTTGGCGAGCTTGGTCGACTGGATCACCTGCATGTCTGGGAGCTTACGGCCGGGTATCGCCCGGTGGCCCGTGTTTTCCGCCACGTGAGACGTTCCGGGGGCCCCGGCCGGACGCGGGTTGACGCCCGCGCCGGTGCCGCCGGTCACCGCACTGCCTATGCTTTCCGGCCATGTCCATGCCTTCCGACCGCCCCGCCGTCCCCCGCGCGGGTGATGTGCCCCAGGGGCCGCCGAACGTGTACCACCCGCAGGCTCCGGCGGCCCCGGCGTACGACGGGTACGCCGACCCGGCCGCGGCGCACGGGTGGCAGAACGCGTACGACGAGACACGCGAACTGCCCCCGCTGACGGCCGAGACCCTCGCGAGGCAGGGGCAGGGGCAGGGGCAGGGGAGCGAGGGCGCGGGGCCCGGAGGCCGGGCCGGTACCGGGGGCCGCGGTGCGCGGCGGGCCGCCGCCCGGCGCTCGCGGGGGTCGCGGCGCGCGGTGGCGGTCACGGGGGCGGCGGGGGTGGTGTCCCTGGCCGCGGTGATCGCCGGTCTGTCGGCCCTGCATTCGTCGGCGGACGGTTCAGGGCGCGGAGCGGGGCGTACGGTGCCGACGGCCGGCGCGGCGGACGTGCCGCCCGTCGCGGACGCCGCCCCGACGGCGGGCGGCCCCACGGCGCCGACGGGGACCGCGCGCCGGACCGCCGCGCCCCCGGCGGCCGCGCCCGCCCCCCACGCGCCCGCGGCCACCGCGTCGAGCCCGGGCGCCGCCACGCCGTCGGCCGGCACTCCGACACCCCGCAGGGCGACCGAGGCCCCCTCCGTCTCCCCCTCCGTCACGTCCGCCGCTCCGTCCCCGACCGCGGGCGCCCCGTCTCCCTCTCCCACGGGCGGCTGGGGTCACGGCGGCCGGCACGGGGGCGGCGGTCACTGGCACGGCGGCTGAGGGGAAGCCGCAGCGTTCCCCCTCCCGTCCCGCTGGTCCCCTCCGCGTTCTTGTGGGCGTGCCCCCCTCGCCATCACAATGCGCATGACAAACCAGGCGCCCGGAAGATCTCCGGCTGCCTGCGTCTCAAGAGGGGACCCCACATGAACAAGCCTCTCCTTGCCGCGCTCGCCACCCTGGTGATCACCGGGGCGGGCACGGCGCCCGCGGCCGCCGCCGCGCAGAACGGCGGCGCGGCCGCCGCTCCCGCGAAGAAGCCGGCCCCCGCGGTCAAGGCCGTCGACTTCGCCGGCACCGTCTCGCTGAGCAACTGCTCAGGCTCCGTCATCCGCTTCCCCGCCTCAGCGGACAGCGACCCGGCGCTCGTGCTCTCCAACGGCCACTGCCTGGAGACCGGCTTCCCGGACCCCGGCGAGGTCATCACCGGCCAGTCCTCCAGCCGCACCTTCGGCCTGCTGAACTCCGCCGGCACCAAGGTCGCCACGCTCCGCGCCAACCAGGTCGTCTACTCCACCATGACCGACACGGACGTCACGATCTACCGCCTGACCAGCACCTACGCGCAGATCAAGAACGCGTACGGGATCAGCGCGCTGACCGTGAGCGACACCCACCCGGTGGCCGGCACCGCCATCAAGGTGGTCTCCGGGTACTGGAAGAAGATCTACAGCTGCGCCATCGACGGGTTCGTCTACCGCCTGAAGGAGGGCGGCTGGACCTGGAAGGACTCCGTCCGCTACACCTCCGCCTGCAACACCATCGGCGGCACCTCCGGCTCGCCCGTCGTCGACACCGCCACCGGCAAGGTCGTCGCCGTCAACAACACCGGCAACGAGGACGGCCAGCGCTGCACGGAGAACAACCCGTGCGAGGTCGACGCGAGCGGCAACGTCACCGTCCGGCAGGGCATCAACTACGCCGAGGAGACGTACCAGATACCCGCCTGCTTCACGACCGGCAACAAGCTCGACCTGAACGCGAGCGGCTGCGTCCTGCCCAAGCCGTGAGCGACCCGCACTGAGCCGCAGGGCGGGCGGTCACGCCGGAGCACGGCGGACCGCCCGCCCCGCCAGCACGTCCGTGCGCCGGCCGTCCTCGATCACGAACCGGCCGTCGATCAGCACGTACGGGATGCCGGTCGGCAGGGTGCGCGGCTGCTCGAAGGTGGCGCCCGCCGCGACGGTCGCCGGGTCGAACAGGACCAGGTCGGCCCGGTACCCCTCGCGCACCACGCCCCGGTCGGGCAGCCGCAGCCGCGCCGCCGGCCGCCCGGTCAGGTGCGCGACGCACTCCTCCAGCGACAGCACGCCCAACTCCCGCACGTAGTGACCGAGGTAGCGCGGGAAGGTGCCGTAGGCGCGGGGGTGCGGCTTGGTCCCGCGCAGGATGCCGTCGGAGCCGCCGGTGTGGACGGGGTGCCGCATGATCGCCTGGACGTTCTCCTCGTGGCCCACGTGCTGGAGGATCGTCGTGCCGAGCCGGTCCTCGACCAGCAGCCGGCGGGCGACGGTCCACGGGCTCTCGCCGCGCCGCGCCGCCGACTCGGCGACCGTCCGGCCGACGTACCCGGCGAGCGCGGGGGCCGTGACGCCGGAGACCTCGATCGTCTCCCACTCCACCGGCACCCCGTGGCAGCCGTCGGAGCCGGTCACCTCCAGGTCGCGGCGCACGCGCTCGGCGGTCGCCTCGTCGGCGAGTCGGCCGAGGACGCGGTCCGGGCCGCCCTCGCTCGCCCAACTCGGCAGCAGGGCCACCAAGGTGGTGCAGCCGGGGGTGTACGGGTAGGTGTCGAGGGTGATGTCGGCCCCGGCGGCCAGCGCCTCGTCCAGCAGGGCCAGCAGCTCGGGCGCCCGGCCCTTGTTCGGGCCGAAGTTCATGGTGGCGTGGGCGAGGTGCAACGGGCAGCCGGCCGCGCGGCTGAGCGCCACCATCTCCGCGTACGCCTCCAGCGCGCCCGCGCCGTAACTGCGGTGGTGCGGGCAGTAGTAGCCGCCGTACCCCGCCACCACCCGGCACAGCTCGGTGAGTTCGGCGTCCTCGGCGTACATGCCGGGTGTGTAGGTGAGCCCGGAGGACATGCCGACCGCGCCCTGTTCCATGCCCTCGGCGACCGACCGCCGCATCCGGTCCAGCTCCTGGGGCGTGGCCGGGCGGTCGTCCCAGCCCACGGCGAGCGCGCGGACGGTGCCCTGCGGGATGAGGTAGGCCGCGTTCACGGCGATGCCCTCGCCGTCGAAGCCGTGGTCGAGGCGGTCCAGGTACGCGCCCACCGACCGCCAGGAGAAGTCGATGTCGTCGCCGTGGCCGTTCCAGCCGGTGATGGCCCGGCGCACCTCGGCGAGCGTCCGGTCGTCCACCGGCGCGTACGACAGGCCGTCCTGGCCGATCACCTCCAGCGTGACGCCCTGCGCGGCCTTCGCGCTGTGGTCGGGGTCGCGCAGCAGCTCCAGATCGCTGTGGGCGTGCATGTCGACGAAGCCGGGGGAGAGGACCAGGCCCTCCGCGTCCAGCTCGCGTCGCGCGCGCGGCCGCCGGCAGCCCGCCGAGGCGGCCTCCTTCACGATCGAGACGATCCTGCCGTCCCTGACCGCCACGTCCGCGCGGTAGGAGGGCGCGCCGGTGCCGTCCACGACGTCCGCGTCCCGGACGACGAGATCGGCGAAGTCGGCGAGCTCGACGGGGTCCATGGGTGACTCCTTCCGCGGTGGCGCGGGCTAGAAGAACGTCCGTACGTACTCCACGACCGTCCCGTCCGCCTCCGCCACCGGGATGAGGGACCACTTGTCGAAGGACGTGCAGGGGTGGGACAGGCCCAGGCCGATCCAGTCGCCGACCCGCACGTCGGCGTCCGGCGCGGTCTCCAGCCAGGTGTGCTGGTCGGACAGGCCGGTGACCGTGACGCCCGTCGCGGGACGCTCCACGCCGTCGCGCCGCACCACCTGCGCCACGGGCAGGTCCAGGTCGTAGGCGGCGTCCCGCTTGCCCGCGTTGGCGAAGGCCTGTCCGGCCGAGGGCCGGGAGACGACCTGCGCCCACAGCCGGAACGCGGACTCCAGCGCGCCTTCCCCGGGCACCCGGTTGAACGGGGTGACCTGCCGGTAGCGACCGTCGTCGTGCGAGACGTACGCGCCTGAACGCAGCAACTTCAGTACGGGCGACGAGAGTGAGGGGATGCCGGCGAACACGTCGGCCACCGCGTCGAACCAGGCGCTGCCGCCCGCGCTCACCACGATCTCCTCCAGCCCCTGGAACCGCCCGGCCCGGTCGAAGCCGGCCGCCAGCTCCACCAGCCGTCGCAGATACGCCCGCACCCGGTCCGGGTCGGCCTCAGGCACCTCGCCCTCGTATCCGGCGACGCCGGCCAGCCGCAGCGTCGGCGCGGCGGCCACCGCGTCCGCGACCGCCGCGCAGTCGGCCTCGGTGCGCGCACCGGTCCGGGCGCCCTCCCCGGCGGCGAGTTCGACCACCACGTCCAGCGGCCGGGCGGCGCCGCGCAGCGCCGCGTCCATCAGCTCCACGCCGCGCACCGAGTCGACGTAGCAGACCAGGCGGAAGGACGGGTCGGCGGCGAGTTCGGCGGCGAACCAGCGCAGGGCGGCCGGGTCCACGACCTCGTTGGCCAGGAAGATCCGCCGTACGCCGAACTCCCGCGCCACCCGCACCTGGTGCGGCAGCGCGAGGGTGATGCCCCACGCGCCGTGGTCGAGCTGCCGCTGGAACAGCCGCGGGGCCATGGAGGTCTTGCCGTGCGGCGCGAAGGCGAGGCCGTGGCGCTCCGTGTACGTCTCCATCAGCCTCAGGTTGTGCTCCAGGCGCTCGGCGGACAGCGCGAGCACGGGCGTGGTGAAGCCGCCGGTGAAGAGGTTGCGGCGCTGGGCCGCCAGTTCGCCCACGGTCAGGCCGTCCGCGTCCGGGGGGAGGCCCTTGAAGCGGTGGTCGACGCGTTCCTCGTCCAGCCCGGCGAGTGCCTCGGTGCTCACGGAACCTCCCTGATCAGCGGCGTTGCACTGAATGCAACGCTCATTGCGCATGTCGCTCACTGCTGTCTAACATCTCGGCCACGCGAGGTCAACGGACGTCCCCGCACCCCGGCACCGAGGAGCTACGAGCATCGTGACCGCCAGCGGACCCCGCAACAGCCCCGGCGACGGCAAGGACAGCGGTACCGGTGCCGAAGCCGCCCCGGCTGTGCGCGCCGTGGACGTCGCGACGCTCGGCGAGTCCATGGTCGCCTTCCGCCCCTCCCGCCCCGGCCGCCTCGCCGACGTGCCGTCCTTCCAGCGCGGCATCGGCGGCGCCGAGTCCAACGTGGCCTGCGTGCTCGCCGCCGCCGGGCACTCCGTGCGCTGGGTGAGCCGGGTCGGCGCGGACGGCTTCGGCGATCACCTGGTGGGGACGATCGGCTCCTGGGGCGTCGACGTGGACGCCGTGCGCCGTGACCCCCACCGCCCCACCGGCGTCTACTTCCGCACCGCCGGCGACCGCGCCACCGACGCCCACGAGGTGGCGTACTACCGGGCCGGCTCGGCGGCCTCCGCGATGTCCGCCCGCACGATCGACGTGGCCGCGCTGCGCGCCTGCCGCGTGCTGCACCTGTCGGGCATCACGGCGGCGCTCTCCGGCGACTGCCTGGAACTGCTGCGCGAGCTGACGGCCCCCGGGCCCGGGCGCCCGCTGGTCTCCTTCGACGTGAACTTCCGGCCCGCGCTGTGGCCCGACGCCGACGGGCCACGCGTCCTGCTGGAGCTGGCCCGCCGCGCCGACATCGTCTTCGTCGGCGACGACGAGGCCCGCGCCGCCTGGGACCTGCGCGGCGGCCGGGCCGTGCGCGAGGCGCTGCCCGAGCCGGGGATCGTCGTCGTCAAGCAGGGGGCGGACGGGGCGACCGCGTTCGAGCGGAACGCCGAGCGGGCGGGCGAGGCCGGGGCCGCCGACGGCACCGCCACGCATGACACCGACACCCGCGTCGCCGCCCCGCGCGTCGACGTCGTCGCCCACGTCGGCGCCGGCGACGCCTTCGCCGCCGGGTTCCTCTCCGCCACCCTGCGCGGCCTGCCCGTCCGCGACCGGCTGCGCCACGGCCACCTCGCGGCCGCCGCCGCCCTCACCGTCCCCGGCGACCTCGCCGCGCCGCCCGCCCGCGACCACGCCGACCGGCTGGCCGCCCTCGACGACGCCGCGTGGGGGAGACTGCGACTCGGCCCCGGCTGGACGCGCACCGCCCGGCGGGCCGAGGAGGAGGTACGCACCCCATGAGCCAGACCGTCGACCGCGCCCTGAGCATCCTGCCGCTGCTCGCCGAAGGCCCCGCCGACCTCGGGAAGGTCGCCGACCGTCTCGGCGTCCACAAGTCCACCGCGCTGCGCCTGCTGCGCACCCTCCACGAACACGGCCTGGTCTACCGCCAGTCCGACCAGCGCTACCGCCTCGGCGCCCGCCTCTTCGCCCTCGCCCAGGAGGCGATGGAGAACCTCGACGTCCGCGGGATCGCCCACCCCCACCTGGTCCGCCTCAACGAGGCCTGCGGCCACACCGTGCACCTCGCCGTGTACGAGGAGGGCGAGGTCCTCTACATCGACAAGGTGGACAGCCGCTACCCGGTCCGCATGTACTCGCGGATCGGCCGCCCGGTCGCCATCACCGTCGCCGCCGTCGCCAAGCTGCTCCTGGCCGACCTGCCCGAGCCCGAGCGGCGCGCGGTCGCCGAGAAGCTCGACTACCCCCTGTACACGGCCCGTTCGACGCCCGGCCCCGCCGCCTTCCTCACGGAACTGGCGACCGTGCGCGAACAGGGCTGGGCCACCGACCTCGGCGGCCACGAGGAGTCCATCAACTGCGTCGCCGCCCCCATCCGCGGCGCCGACGGCCGGGTGGTCGCCGCGATGTCGGTCTCCGCGCCGAACGTCGTCGTCACCGCCGACGAACTCCTCACCCTGCTCCCGCTGGTGCGCCGTACCGCGGACGCCATCAGCGGCGAGTACTCCGGCAGAACCCCCGTACCGACCCCAGACAGGGACCCCGCATGACCGAGAAGACCGCCCTCACCCCCCAGACCCACACCGTCCCGCCCGCGAAGTTCTCCCACGGGGTCAGGAAGGGCAACATCCTCCAGGTCGCCGGCCAGGTCGGCTTCCTGCCCGCCGAGGAGGGCAAGCCCCCCACGCCCGTCGGTCCCGGCCTGCGCGAGCAGACCCTCCAGACCCTCGCCAACGTGAAGGCGATCCTCGAAGAGGGCGGCGCGAGCTGGGACGACGTGATGATGATCCGCGTCTACCTCACCGACGTGGACCACTTCGCCGAGATGAACGCGATCTACAACCAGTACTTCGAGGAGCAGGGCCTCACCCAGCCGCCCGCCGCGCGCACCACCGTCTACGTCGGTCTGCCCGCGGGGCTCCTCATCGAGATCGACGCGCTCGCCGTCCTCGGCTGAGGCCGTAGCCGGCGGAGGCCGCCCCCGACCGGGGCCGTACGGGACGGACCCGGTCCCGTGTTCCCCCTGGGGCGAGTCCGTCACCGCCTCCCTCACCCGCACTCCCGCACGGCACGGCGCCCACCACCCCCCGGGCGCCGTGCCGCGACCCGCCCTGCCCGAAAGCCCCATGCACTTACGCCCCTCACCCCACTTCCGCAGAGGACCCCCCGTATGTCCCCTTCGCTCGCTGCCGCCGCCCCGGCCGCGCCCCCGCACACCGGCGGCCTGCTCCTCCTCCTCGACGGCACCCCCGGCCTGCTGCTGGTGGCCGGCATCGGCATCGCCCTGCTGCTCTTCCTGATCATCAAGGCCCGGCTCCAGCCGTTCGTGGCGCTGCTCGCCGTCTCCATAGCCGTCGGCCTGCTGGCCGGCCTGTCCGTCACCGAACTCTTCGGCACGGTCCAGCGCTCGGACGCCGTCTCCACCATCGAGTCCGGCATGGGCGGCATCCTCGGCCACGTCGCCATCATCATCGGCCTGGGCACCATGCTCGGCGCGATCCTGGAGGTCAGCGGCGGCGCGGAGGTGCTGGCCTCCCGGCTGCTGAACCTCTTCGGCGAACGGCGCGCGCCCCTCGCCATGGGCCTGACCGGCCTGATCTTCGGCATCCCGGTCTTCTTCGACGTGGGCATCTTCGTCCTCGCGCCCCTCGTCTACGCCGCCGCCAAGCGGGGCGGCCGGTCGATCGTCCTGTACTGCCTGCCGCTGCTGGCCGGCCTGTCCATGACCCACGCCTTCCTGCCCCCGCACCCCGGCCCGGTGGCCGCCGCGGGACTGCTCCACGTCCAGCTCGGCTGGATCATCCTCATGGGCGTCGTCTGCGGCATCCCCGCGGTGCTGGCCGCCTGGGCGTACGCGGCCTGGATCGGCAAGCGGGTCTTCGTCGAGGTGCCGCAGGACATGGTCGAGGCGGCCGAGGAGGCCCGCCGGGCGGTCCTCGCCGAGCAGCGGGCCTCCGGCGTCGAGCCGAGGGAGGCTCCGGTGGCGCTCGGCACCGTCCTCGGGATCATCGGCACGCCCCTGGTGCTGATCCTCGCCGCCACCTTCTCCTCGGTCGCGCTGGACCCGTCGACGGGCCGCTCGGTGATCGAGTTCTTCGGACACCCGTTCGTGGCGCTCACCATCGCCCTGGTGCTCGCCTACTACCTGCTCGGCATCCGCCGGGGTTGGTCGCGCAAGTCCCTGGAGGCGGTGTCGACGGCGTCCCTGAAGCCGGTCGGCAACATCCTGCTGGTGGTCGGCGCGGGCGGGGTGTTCGGCGCGGTGCTGAAGGCGAGCGGGGTCGCGCAGGCCCTCTCGGACACCTTCAACGGCGTGGGCCTGCCGGTCATCGTGCTGTCGTACCTGATCTCGCTGGTGCTGCGGGTCGCGCAGGGATCGGCGACGGTGGCCATCGTGACGACGGCGGGCATCGTCGCCCCGCTGCTGTCCGAGGGCCACCACTCGCAGGCCTTCGTCGCCCTGGTCATCATGGCGATCTCGGCCGGCTCCATCTTCGCCTCGCACGTCAACGACGGCGGGTTCTGGATGGTGGCGAAGTACTTCGGCATCAGCGAGCGGGACACGCTCAAGACGTGGACGGTGCTGGAGAGCGTGCTGTCGCTGGCGGGGTTCGCGGTGGCGGCGGTGCTGAGCGTCTTCGTGTAGGGCCGCGGTGCGGGGCGGCGTCCGGCCGCGCGGTGCCGGCGTCCGGCTGGGAGGAGCCGGCGTCCGGTCGCGCGGTGCCGGCGTCCTGCCGTTCGCGAGTGGCGTCCGGTCGCGCGGTGTTGGCGTCTGATAACGAAGTCGGGCCCGACAGTGCCTCGCACAGGTTTGTCGACCATACTTCGCGCTGTGGAGCAGCGCATAGGTTCGAGCAGCCGGCCCCTGAAGAACGAGCCCGTGACGGGGGCCGGTTTCGACCCGGCCTTCATCCCCGGCCTCACGCCGCCCGCGGCGGCCGACCCCGCGGACGGGGGACCGGGGGCGGAGCCGGAGGAGACGCCGTCGGCCGCCGCCGGAACGACGTCCTCGGCGGCGGTCCCGGAAGACGCGGTCCCCGAGGCCGCCGGGGCGAAGGCCGCCGAGGCCGCCGACGCCGGGACGGAGTCCGTCGAAGAGGCCGGGACCACCGAGGGAGCCGACCCGGGGGCCGAAGCCGCCGCCGACGGGCCGGTGTTCGAGGCCGCCGACCGCCGGGCGCGGATCCTCGCCGACCACCGGGGCGTACGGCTCAGCCTGGACGACCAGGAGTGCGAGTTCCGCTGGGACGAGATCGGCGCGGTGGAGACGGAGACCCCGCGGTTCGGCAAGCGCTTCACGGTCACCGTTCACACCCCCGAGCGCCGCTGGTACCCGATCGAGATCGAGGCCCCGGCCAGGTCCCGCTTCGCCGAGTGGGAGGCGCAGCTGGACGCGGTGCTGGACGCGTACTTCGAGGAGGGGGCCGAGGAGTCGGCCGCCGAGGACGAGACGCCCGTGAAGGACGAGGAGTCCGCCGCCGGGGAGCCCTCGAAGGAGAAGTGACCGCCCGCCGCCGCACGTCGCGCCCGGCTCTCCACTCCCGGCTCCCGAAAATCTCTCCGGAGCCTGTGAAACATCCGGAGGGGCTCACCGCATCAAGAGGATGAGAGTGCCACGGAGGGCACGGGAGCCGCGGGGGAGCGTGCATGAGGCAGGGACGCGACGACGGCTATCCGGAGTTCGCGGCGGCCCGGGCCGGGCATCTGTACCGGTCGGCCTGTCTGCTCACCGGCGGGGACACCCATCTGGCCGAGGACCTGGTCCAGGAGACCCTCGGCCGGGTGTACCTGAAGTGGGGGCGGATCTCCGGCGCGGACAACCCGGCCGGTTACGTCCAGACCGTGCTCACCCGAACCTTCCTGGCACACCGGCGCCGGCACAGCAGCCGCAGGGAGCGCACCACCGACGTACTGCCCGAGGTCGCAGGGCCGGAGTCGGCCGGTGACGCCTCGCTGCGGCTCACCCTTTTCCAGGCCCTCGGCCAACTCTCCGCGAAGGACCGGGCGGTGGTCGTCCTGCGCTACTGGGAGGACCGCAGCGTCGAGGAGACGGCCGCCGCGATGAACACCAGCTCCGCCGCCGTCCGGACCCGGTGCGTCCGCGCCCTGGCCCGGCTGCGGCTGCTGCTCGGCGACGCGCTCGGCGAGTACGCCAGGTCCTGAGCCGTACGGGGCACGAGCCGTGGGGGAGATCCCGCATCCGCCCGCCCCGGTCCCACCGCCGGCGCGCCGACAGCCCAACCCCTTACCCCTCCACGTCCGAGAAACGGCGGTTCGTCATGCCCGAAGCAGACCACGACTCCTTCGAGGAACGGTTCACCGACGTCCTGCGGGACACCGGCGCGGCCCTCGACACCAGCCGGCGCGACCTGGCCGCCGAGGGCGCGGCACGGGGCCGGCGGCTGGTCGCGCGGCGCCGGGCCGTCGTCGCGGGCGGGGTCGCCGCCGTCGCGCTCGTCGCGGTGGGCGGGGCGCTCGTCCTCCCCGCCGGCCAGGGCGGTGACGACCGGCAGCAGTCCGCCGCCGGCAGCCCCAAGGCGGGCATCGCCACCACGGCCGCCGAGACGAACGCCTCACAACCCGCCGTGTCCGCCGCGAGTCTCCTCGAGACCTTCGGGAAGCTGCTGTCCGGCGGCAAGCTGACGCAGACCGACGGACGCGGGACGGACGACCACCCGTACGTGAGGGGCGTGTACGACGACGGAAGGGGCGAGGGAGCCGTCACCGTCGGCATCAACCGCGTCCCGGTCGGCACCCAGGAGGCGCTCCAGACCACCCAGTGCCCCGACAAGGTGTTCATCGCCTACGACAGCTGCTCCACGACGAAACTGGCCGACGGCTCCGCCCTGATGATCCTGAAGGGGTACGAGTACCCGGACAAGCGCGGCGGCACGAAGCTGTGGCGCGCCGAACTGGTCACGCCGACGGGTCAGTTCATCGAAGTCCAGGAATGGAACGCGGCGGCGGAGAAGGAGGCGCCGGTCACTCGCCCCGAACCCCCGCTGTCGGCGGCGCGGCTGACGCAGCTGGCCACCGCGCCGGAGTGGCGCACGGCGGCGGACGCGATCCCCGCGAGCCAGTGGCCGAAGCCCGCGCCGAACGAGCCGAAGGGCCCGACGGGTTCCGTCTCGGCGACGCTCGCCGGACTGCTGCCCAAGGGCGTCGAGATCGTGGGCAAGGGCAACGCCGACCCGCAGTTCGGGTACGTCGTCGTGGACGACGGCAAGGGCGCGAGCCTGGTGCAGGTCGACGACCAGCCCGACATGCGGGACGTCGAGGGCGAGTTGTTCGGCGCCGGCGCCAAGGTCCTGCCCGACGGCACGAAGGTCGTCACGCGCAAGACGGCCGGCGACAAGGACATCGCGGGCATCGTCATGTGGACGGTGGACACCATCCGCCCCGGCGGCCGCCGCGTCGTGATCAGCGCCTTCAACTCGGGCGCGCAGAACACCGAGCCCACCCGCAAGACCCCGGCCCTCACCCTGCGCCAACTGGAGAAGATCGCCACCGACCCGAAGTGGAACACCCTGAACTGACCCTCGGCCCCCGCCCGTCTCCCCGCACCGCGGGGAGGCGGGCGGCGAGGTATCCGCCCCGGCGGCGTCATGCCGCGTTCGGAAGTGTCAGAGGGGCCCCGCGGAGTCCGCGCGCAGCCGCGTCCCGCGTCGGAAGACCTCCGCCAGGGCCAGGAGCAGGAGGGCCGGCAGGAGGAGCCCGCCGGTGAAGGTGACCGCGAAGGGGATCTCGGCGGCCAGGGGCGTGCCCCGCACCAGCAGCCGGGTGGTGAGCGCAGGCAGCACCGGTGCGAGGACGGCCTGCGCCAGCGCCGCGAGCCCGATGAGGCTCAGCCGGCGCGCGTTCCGCGGGACGAGGACGTCGCCGTCGCGCAGGGTCCGGACCATCCCGAGCAGGAGGACCAGGACGAGCAGCAGGAGCAGGCTGCCGACGAGTTCCGGCAGTGCGAGCAGCAGGCGCTGGCCCGGGCCGGGGTGGGCGAGGACCAGGTCGGCGCGGTGGCCTCCGGTGAGGGTCATGCCGTCGACGGCCGTCTTTCCGGTCACGCTGTCCGCCACCCGGGCCGCGGTCGCGGTCCCGACCTCACGGGTGTGCGTCGCAGCGGTGACGCCGAGCACCCCGAGCAGCGGGATCAGGATCCCGAAGGCGGCGGCCACCGCGGCGGCCGCTCCCAGCACCGCCTCCAGCAGCCGGTCGTTCCGCCGGGCCCAGCCGGACGTCCTGATCGCGGTCATGGCTCCCCCTGCCGCGCGCACCGCACACCGTGCTCCGCGCTGATCGTTCGTCGACACCGTCGTTGACCGATAACGCGGATGCCGGAGCCCGGGTGACGCGCCGGAGGGGCCGAACCCGGAGATGAGCCCGGGAGACGCCGGACCCGGAGATTCCGGCCCGGACGCGCGCCGCGCCCGCCCGGCCCGGGACGCCCGCCCGCCCGGCCGCGGACGCGCGCCCGCCCGGCCCCGGGACGAAGCCGGGACCGGGCGGGCGCCGGTGGGGAAGCGGGTGCCGGGTGTTACGGCAGGGCGTGGACGTGGGCGCCCACCGAGTTGGACCAGGCGTTGCCGGCCGCCGCGTCCCAGTTGGTGGACCAGGTCATCGCACCGCGCAGGTCCGGGTAGGCCTTGGACGGCTTGAACGCGCCGCAGTTGGTGAGCTTGGTCAGGCAGTCCAGGGCGTTGTTGACGACCGTCGGGGAGACGTAGCCGCCGCCGGCGCCGCTGGGGGAGGCGGGCAGGCCCAGGCCGACCTGCGAGGGGGCGAGGCCGCCCTGGAGCTGGATGCAGGCGAGGGCGGTCAGGAAGTCGACCGAACCCTGCGAGTACACCTTGCCGTCGCAGCCCAGCATCGCGCCGCTGTTGTAGTACTGGGTGTTGACGACGGTCAGGATGTCCTTGACGTTCAGCGCGGTCTGGAAGTAGCCGGCCGACGTGGACTGCATGTCGATGGTCTGCGGGGCCATCGTGATGATCAGGTTCGGGCCCGCCTTCGCCGACAGGGCGCGCAGCGCCTGCGTCATGTAGGTCGGGTTGAGGCCGTTCTCCAGGTCGATGTCGACGCCGTCGAAGCCGTAGGTCTGCATCAGCGAGTACACCGAGTTGGCGAAGTTGGCCGCCGACGTCGGGTCGCTGACCGACACCGTGCCCTTCTCGCCGCCCACCGAGACGATGACCTTCTTGCCGGCCGCCTGCTTGGCCTTGATGTCGGCCTTGAACTGGTCGACGGAGTAGCCGTTGAGGCCGGCCGAGTCGAGGTTGAAGGTGACCGCGCCGGGCGTGGTCGTCGCGTCGGCGAAGGCCACCGCGATGATGTCGTAGGCGGCCGGGACGTCCGAGATCTTTTGGACGGTGGCGCCGTTGTTGAAGTTCTGCCAGTAGCCGGTCACCGCGTGCTTGGGCAGTCCCGTGCCGCCTCCGCCGCCCCCGCCGGTGGCCGCCGTGGTGGCCGTCACCGCCGCCGACTTCGCGGACTCGCCCGCCGCGTTGGTCGCCGTCACCTGGAAGGAGTACGCGGTCGAGGCCGCCAGACCCGACACCGTCGCCGAGGTGCCCGTCGCCGAGGCGACCTTCACGCCGTCGCGGTAGACGTTGTAGCCCGTCGCGTTCGAGACGGTGTTCCAGGCCAGGGACACCGACGAGGACGTGGTCGAGGAGACCGCGAGGCCGCCCGGCGCCGCCGGGACCGTCGGGGCCGGGTCACCGCCGCCGCCCCCGTCCGGGCCGGAGACCGACACGTCGTCGGCGTAGTACGCGGCCTGGCCGTACCAGCCGTGCAGGTACACCGTCACCGAGCTGGTCGAGGAGCCGGTGGTGAAGGTGGTCTGCAGCTGCTTCCAGGCGCTGGTGTCCGGGGTCCACGTCGACACGTCCGTCGTGCCCGTGCCGGTCGCGCCGAGGTAGGCGTACCCGCCCTGCACCCAGGCGCTCAGGGTGTACGTCGAGTTGGGCCTGACGGCCACCGTCTGGGTGCACTGGGCGTTGTCCTGCCCGGCCGGGGTCGCCTTGAGCGCGGCGGAGCCGCCGTGCACCGGGGAGGAGACGGTCGCGCCGCTGCCGGCGGAACAGGTCCAGTTGCTCAGACCCGACTCGAAGCCGGCGTTCTTGGCGTTGTTGACGTCGGCGGCCGAGGCCTGGCCGGCGCCCGCGCAGGAGAGGGCGAGCGCCGCGGTGACGGCTCCGGACCAGATGCTCAGCGGCCGAAGCCGTCTGCTGCCGGGCGTGCGTGCTACGCGGTCCACTGATGCCTCCGGGGGAGAGGGGAGAAACGGGGGAGGGGAGGAACGGGAAGGGAGCGAAAGGCAGGCGGGGGAAGCGGGTGCGGAGTGCTGCTGCGCGGTGGCCACCGTTGGTCGTACAAGTTGGTCCAGACCAATTGCCTTGTCAAGAGGTCCAGACCAAAATCGGGGCACCGGACCCCGACCCTCCGCCGCTTCCCGGGCCGTCCGTGCGGTCAACTCCCCGCCTCGCCGCCACGCTTTCGGGCGCGACCTCCACCCGTACGGCCCTCAACCTGTCCCGTTTTGCAGTGACTTGCGCACGCACAGTTGTCACCCGGCTCCACAACCACTGTCTCCGGCCTCGAAGGCGCAGTTACAGTGCTCAGGTAGTCACGCAGTGAAGTCAACTCGGGGCGCCGGAAGGGGAACGCCGGCGCGCCGTCGGGGGTCGAGCGGGGAGCCGGCGTGTCAACTGCGATCGCTGTGACCAGTGGCGACATGGCGCTGCCCGGTCAGGACGAACGGACCGTGCCCGCCACGGTCCTGAACGACCTGGACCGGCAGCCGCTCGAGCAGGCGCTCGACGCGATGCGGACCCTGCTCGACCAGCACGGACACGTCATCGTCGTGTGCTCGCAGGCCGTCCCCCAAACGGTCGAGGCCCGGCTGCGCACCGTCCGCTCCCTGCTGGAGAGCGACCGCATCGCCCTGTTCCGCCCAGATCTGCCGCCCCTGGGGATCGCCGTCCTGGCCCGCCAGTTACGCCAGCTCGCCTCCTGCGACCTGAGCCCCGGCGTCCTCGCCTCGGCCGGCCGGCTGCTCACCCACTACGTCCACGCCGGTGCCCTGCTCAACTCCGTCACCCGTCTGGACCGCGTCCCCGTCGGCCTGAAGTCCCACGCCAAGTCCTGGCTTCCCGGCAGCCAGTTCGGCGTGATAGCCCACCCCGCCCCGCAGCTCGTGCGCATCGGCCCCGAAGCCGCCCTCACCGGGCCCGACTTCGGCACCTGGATGCTCGTCGCCAAGGGCCAGCTCCAGTCCGACTGGGTGCAGACGACCCTCGCCCCGTCCTGGCGGGTGCTCGCACTGCACGAGGCCCCCCTGCCCGCCGAGTCCGCCGCCTGGTGGGGCACGTCGAAGCTCGTCGAGTTCTGCACCTACCTGCCCGACCTGTCGGTCCTCTACCAACTGGTCACCTCCGTGCGCCAGGGCGTGTGCCACTGGTGCGGCATCGACGTCATAGGAGACCGCTGCGTCTTCTGCTCCGCCACCGCACCACCGGTCCACGAGAGTCACACCCCCACCGGTTGACCGGACGAGCCCGCACCACCCGCCATCCGCTCCCCTCGACCGCTATCCCAACGAGGTTGCACGGTTCATGAACTCCCGTCAGCGCCGCGGCGTGATACTCCTGCTCCTGTCCGTCCTGTGCGCCCTCGGCGCGTTCGCGGGCGTCCTCTCCGTCGTCGACGACGCCAAGTCCAAGGTCGGCCCCGAGGTCACCGCCTACCAGCTCAAGACCGACGTGAAGCCGTACACGACGCTGAGCGCCGACCAGTTCGAGAAGATCAGGATGCCCAAGCGGTGGCTGTCGCCCAACGCCGTCACCGACCTCTCCCGCATCCGCGGCAAGATCGCCGTCACCACCCTGCGCCAGGGCTCCCTGCTCCAGGACGACATGATCGTGGACCAGCCCGCCCTGCGCCCCGGGCAGCAGGAGGTCGCCATCATGATCGACGCGGCCACCGGCGTCGCCGGCAAGATCACCCCGGGCTCCTCCGTCAACGTCTACGCCACCTTCGCCGGTCAGCGTCAGGGCGACCCCGCCCAGTCCAAGATCATCGTGACCGGCGCCAAGGTGCTCGACGTGGGCCGCATCACCGCCCTCGACCCCAACTCCGACAACCGGGGCCGGCAGCCCAGCGAGGTCGTCCCCATCACCTTCGCGCTCACCGCCCTGGACGCCCAGCGCATCACCTACGCCGAGTCCTTCGCCCAGCGGGTCCGCCTGGCGCTGGTCGCACCCGGCGGCGACGCCGGCGTACCGGCCGGCGACCGGACCTACGAACTCGCGAAAGACAAGTGAGAGGCCCGCAGCCATGCCCACCAGGATCCTCCCGGCAGCCGGCGACGCGGACGCGGTCCGGTCCCTCACCACCCTGCTCAGCCAGCTCCCCGACGCCGAGCCGGTGACCCCCGTCGGTGGCTCCACCCAGCTCGTGGACACCCTCGCCCGGCTGGCCGCCGAGTCCGTGGACGAACTGCCCGAGGTCGTGGTCGTGCACGAACGGATCGGCCCCGTGCCGGCCCTGGAGCTGATCCGCGAGGTCGCCCTGCGCTTCCCCGCCGTCGGCGTCATCCTCATCACCTCCGACGCGAGTCCCGGCCTGTTCGCCGCCGCCATGGACTCCGGCGCGCGCGGCCTGGTGGCCCTGCCCCTGAGCTACGAGGAACTGGCCAGCCGCGTCCAGGCCGTGGCCCAGTGGTCCACCGGCGTACGGCGGCATCTCGGCCACGGGGGCGAGGTGTTCACCGGCGCCGGCGGCAGCGTGGTCGCCGTCAGCGGCGCCAAGGGCGGCGTCGGCGCCACCCTCACCGCCGTCCAGCTCGCCCTCGCCGCCCAGGTCTCCGGGCACAGCACGGCCCTGGTCGACATGGACCTCCAGGCCGGCGACATCGCCTCCTACCTCGACATCCAGTTCCGCCGCTCGGTCGTCGACCTGGCCGCCATCAACGACATCTCGCCGCGCGTCCTCGCCGACGCCGTCTTCCGCCACGACACCGGCCTCGCCCTCCTCCTCGCCCCCGCCGAGGGCGAACGCGGCGAGGAGGTCACCGACCGGGCCGTCCGCCAGCTCGTCAGCGCCCTGCGCTCCCGCTACGAGATCGTCGTCGTGGACTGCGGCGCCCAGCTCAGCGGCGCCAGCGCCGCCGCCGTCGAGATGGCCGACACCGCGCTGCTGCTGACCACTCCGGACGTGGTCGCCGTGCGCGCCGCCAAGCGGACGGTGCGGATGTGGGACCGGCTGCAGATCCGCAAGGCCGAGGAGACGACCATCGTCGTCAACCGCCACACCCGCGGCGCCGAGATCCAGCCGCCACTGGTCCAGAAGATCACCGCCACGGCGGTCGCGGCCACCGCAGTCCCGGCCGCCTTCAAGGAACTCCAGGGCGTCATCGACGCGGGCCGTCTGCACGAACTGGACGACAAGAGCACCGTCAAGCAGGCGCTGTGGGCACTCGCCGCCGAACTCGGCCTGGTCAAACGGGCCGAGACCGACCGCAGGACCGGCGGCCGGCTGCGCGGCGACCGGGGCTCGGTGAGCTTCCGGCGGCGCAGGGAGGCGGGCGGATGAGACGACACGGCGCGGCGCGCTTACGCGACGACAGCGGGCAGGTCGCCATCGAGTTCCTCGGCATGGCGCCCACCATCGTCATCACCCTGGTGCTGCTGTGGCAGTGCGTGCTGCTCGGCTACACGTACACGCTCGCGGGCAACGCCGCGGACGAGGCGGTACGGGCGGGGACGGCGGCGCCCCCCGGCGCCCGGGACGGCGCCTGCCAGGCGGCCGGGGTGGACAAGCTGTCGTCCGCCTGGCGCGCGGGCGCGGACGTGGGCTGCACGACGGGCGGCGGCTATGTGACGGCCCACGCCTACCTGCACGTGCCCGTCCTCGTCCCCGGCCTGATCGACTTCCCCCTCCAGGTGAAAGCCCACGCGGGGGCGGTGGAGGAGGTGAAGGACGATGGCTGAGCGGACGTACGGGCGATCGAGCGCACGCCGGCGCGACCGCGGCCAGGTCGCCATCGAGTACCTGGGGTTCCTCCCCATCCTGATGCTGATCGCCGTGGCCGCCATACAGATCGGCCTCGTCGCCTACAGCGCCCAGCAGGCCGGCACCGCGGCCCGGGCGGGGGCGCGCGCCGCCTCGCTCGACATGAGCGCCCAGCAGGGCTGTCAGCAGGCCGTGTCCGCCGCGCTCAGCGACCGTACGACCTGCGGCGAGGCGCGCGGCGGCGACACGGTCTCGGTCACCGCCACCATCGAGATCCCCTCCATCATCCCCCTGTGGGACCCCATAGGCAGCGCCCGCAAGACCGCGACCATGCCGCTCGACCACCCGCCGACCCCCTGACCCGCCGACCCACTGACGAGGAACGGACCGAGGAGCCCTGGACAGATGAGTCTCCGCGCACGCATCAACTCCCCCGAGGAGCAGGGCAGCCGGGGCGAGGACGCCCATCTCGTCGCCTCCTACCGGGCGAAACTGCTGGAGGAGATCGACCTCGCGGAGATGAGTTCGCTGGCCGCCGCCGACCGCCGGGCCCGGCTGGAACGCGTCCTCGGGCACATCGTCAGCCGCGAGGGCCCGGTCCTTTCGACCGCCGAACGCGCCCAGCTGATCCGGCGCGTGGTGGACGAGGCGCTCGGCCTCGGCATCCTCGAACCCCTTCTGGAGGACGCCTCCATCACCGAGATCATGGTCAACGGCCCCGACGCGATCTTCGTGGAGCGCGGCGGCCGGGTCGAGCAGCTGCCGCTGCACTTCGCCTCCAACGACCAGCTGATGCAGACCATCGAACGGATCGTCTCCACCGTCAACCGGCGCGTGGACGAGACGAACCCGATGGTGGACGCCCGACTGCCGTCCGGCGAACGCGTCAACGTGATCATCCCCCCGCTGTCGCTCACCGGCCCCGTCCTCACCATCCGCCGCTTCCCGCGCTCCTTCACCCTCCAGGAACTGATCGGCTTCGGCTCACTGGACGAACCGATGCTCTACCTGCTGGCCGGGCTGGTGCAGGCGAAGTTCAACATCATCGTCTCGGGCGCCACCGGCACCGGCAAGACGACCCTGCTCAACGCCCTGTCCGGCCTGATCCCCGGCGGCGAGCGCATCATCACCATCGAGGACTCCGCCGAACTCCAGCTCCAGCAGTCCCACGTCATCCGCCTGGAGTCCCGCCCGCCCAACGTCGAGGGCCGCGGCCAGATCAGCATCCGCGACCTGGTCCGCAACTCCCTGCGCATGCGCCCCGACCGCATCGTCGTCGGCGAGGTCCGCGGCGGCGAATCGCTGGACATGCTCCAGGCGATGTCCACCGGCCACGACGGCTCGCTGGCCACCGTGCACGCCAACAGCGCCGAGGACGCGCTGATGCGGCTCCAGACGCTGGCCTCCATGTCCGACGTGGAGATCCCCTTCCCGGCCCTGCACGACCAGATCAACAGCGCCGTCGACGTCATCGTCCAGCTCACCCGGTTCGCCGACGGCGCCCGCCGGGTCACCGAGGTCGCCCTGCTCGACAGCCACGGCAGCGAGCCGTACCGGCTGGCGACCGTGGCCCGCTTCGCCGCACAGCCCATGGCGGCCGACGGCCGGATCCACGGCGCCTTCGTGTACCACCCGCTGCCCCGCCGTGCCGCCGACCGCCTCTACATGGCGAGCCAGCCCGTCCCGCAGGCCTTCGGCGTCGCCCACTCCGCAGACCAGCTGGCCACCCGAGAAGCCAGGTAGGAAGCCGATCCCATGGAACTGAGCACCCTCGTCACCCTCACCACCGGCGTCGCCCTGCTGACCTGCGTCCTGGCCGTCGCCGGACTGCACGCCTACACCACCGGCCGGGCACAGCGGGCGGCCCTGGTCGACCGGCTCACCCGGACCGGGCAGATCGCCACCGGCCGCCGACGCCGTTTCCGCGGACTCGACCGCCGCCTGCGCCGCACCGGGCTCGGCCGCAAGCTCGAACTCCGCCTCGCGGCCACCGGACTGGACATCACCCCGGGCGAGTTCTTCGTCTGCATGCTCGCCGTGGTCGCCGCGCTCTGGCTGATCGGCCAAGCCGCCCTGGCCCCCTTCTTCGGCCCGATCGCCGGCCTCCTCGGCATCTGGGCGGCCCTCCAGTTCCTCAGCTGGCAACGGCAGAAACGCATCGAGAAGTTCATCAACCAGCTCCCCGAACTGGCCCGCATCCTCGCCAACGCCACCCAGGCCGGTCTCGCCCTGCGCACCGCCGTCGGCATGGCCGCCGAGGAACTGGAGGCACCGGCCGGCGAGGAGCTCGGCAAGGTCGCCCACCAACTGGCTCTGGGCGCCTCGATGGACGACGCCCTCGGCGAACTCGCCGACCGCCTCCCCTCCCGCGAACTCGTCGTCCTCGTCACCACCCTCGTCCTGTCCAACCGCGCCGGCGGCCAGGTGGTCAGCGCCCTGCGCAACCTCACCGAGACCCTGGAGGAACGCAAGGAGACCCGCCGCGAGGTCCGCACCCAGCTCTCCCAGGTCAACATGACCTCGTACGCCGTCCCCGTGCTCGGCATCGGCGCCCTGTTCCTGATGAACGGCGTCAAGGACGGCGCCCTCGCACGCATGACGGGCTCCCCGGTCGGCCAGGCCGCGGTCATCGTCGCCTTCGCCCTCTACGCCGTCGGCTTCGTCCTCATCCGCCGCCTGTCCCGCATCGACGTCTGAACCGGCTCCGCGCCACGGAAGGAGGGAAACGGACATGGCACTGCTGCTCGCACTCGTGACGGGCCTGAGCGTGTGGGGCGTCTTCGCCGGCATCCGCATGTACCGGGCGGACGCCAAACTCCCCAGCGACCTCGCGCTCGCCCTGGAGGTCGGCGCCACCCGCACCGGGGCCGTGGACTCCGTCATCGACCGCCTCGGCATGCGCTACGCCCCCGCCGTCCTGCGCCTGATGGGCCCGAGTCTCGTCGCCAAGTACCGCCGCAAGATCGACCTGGCCGGCAACCCCGGCGGCCTCACCATCGACCGCTACGCGGCCCGGCGCGCGGTCTACGGCTTCCTCGGCGGCGTCGGCGGACTGGTGTTCGTACTACGCGGCCAGTACTTCGTGGCGCTGCTCCTGTTCGCCTTCGGCGCGCTGTGGACCGAGGTCGGCATCTGGTCGGCCATCCGCATCCGCAAGGACGTCATCGAACGCACCCTGCCGGACTTCCTCGACGTCCTCGCCGTCGTGGTGAGCGCGGGACTCGGCTTCCGCCAGGCGCTGGACCGGGTCGCCACCCGTTACGAGGGTCCCTGGGCGGACGAACTCCGCATCACCCTGCGCCAGATGGACCTCGGCATGAGCCGCCGCCAGGCCTTCGCCGAACTGCGCCGCCGCAACGACTCCGAACAGGTCGCGATGTTCGTCACCGCCCTCCAGCAGGGCGAGGAACTCGGCGCGCCGATCGTGGACACCCTGGTCTCCCTGGCCAAGGACATGCGCCGCACCGACGCGCAGAACGCCCGCCGCAAGGCCGCCCGCGCGGTCCCCAAGGCCACCATGATGATCACCACCTTCATGGTCCCGGCCACGATGATCCTCCTCGCCACGGGCCTGCTCCTCGGCTCCGGCGTCGACTTCAACTCCGTCACGGGGAAGTGAAGGCAGATGGCCACGCACATGCCGACGAGGGGAGGACGGGGGCGTACGGGGGCGCTGCCGCAGCGGCCGAAGGGGCGGGCGGGGAAGTGGCCGGGCGGCCCGAGGCCCGGCCACGGACGGCCTGCCGCCGACGGTGAGCAGCCCCCGCAAAGGTCACCGGCACGCGACAGCGACGGCCGACCCCCGAGGACGGCCGAGGCCCCGACGTCGTCCACCCCGCAGGGTCTGGCCCCCGAAAGACTCCAGATCAGCGCCTTGCAGGCGATGTGCCGTCACGTCTTCGCGTTCCGCCTGGCGATGATCGCGCTCTCCGCCCCCTCCGCGCTCCTCAACGCCGCCCCGGGCCTGGCCACCCGCCTCGTCGGCACCGCGGTCGTCGTCACCTTCATGGGCTCCTACGTCCTCTTCCGGGACTGGGAGCGCTTCGGCCCCCTCCTCCTGCGCCACCCCACCCTCCTCGCCCTGGACACCCTCTTCGGCGCCCTGCTGCTCATCGCGGCGGGCACCGACAGCACCCTGGCCTACGTCAGCGTCTGCACCCCCCTCCTCGCCGGCCTCGTCTACGGCTGGCGCGGCGCGGGGATCTTCGCCTCCCTCCAGTCGCTGATCCTGCTCGTCGTCTACGCCGCGACCAGGGACCTCCACACGGACCTGGCCCAGGGCGCCCTGCTGCCCGGCCTGTGCGTGATCGCGGGCGCGGCCGGCGTCACCCTGCGCAACCTGCTGCTGCGCTTCGGCGAGGCGACCCGCGCCCTGACCGCGGTGCAGGCCCGCCTGGCGGTCACGGAGGCGGTGGCGGCCGAACGCGCCCGCCTGGCCCGGGAGATGCACGACTCGGTGGCGAAGACGCTGCACGGAGTCGCCCTGGCCGCCGACGGCCTGGCGGCCTCGGCGGGCAGCGACCGCATGGACCCGGCCCTGGTGAGGCAGCAGGCGGACCTGGTGGCCCGCTCGGCCCGCAGGGCGGCGGCCGAGTCCCGCGAACTCCTCACGGACCTGCGCCGAGAGACGGACCCGACGCACGGCAGGGACGTCACCGCCGAACTGGAGGAGCTGGCAGCGGACTTCACCTCCCGCACGGGCCTGCCCACCGCATTCCACCGGACGGGGGATGCCTCCGCGCCGTCCGTCCCGCCCGCCGTGGCCCGCCACCTCCTCGCCATCGCCGCGGAGGCCCTGGAGAACGCCCACCGCCACGCCTCCCCGACCCGGGTCGAGGTGCGCGCGGGCGTCCACGGCGAACTGCTCCGCATCAGCGTCCACGACGACGGCACGGGCCTGCCCCCGGGTGCCACCCTCGAACGACTCCGCGAGGCGGGCCACTTCGGCCTGGTCGGCATGGTCGAGCGGGCGACGGCGGTGGGCGCCCGCATCCGCGTCGGCCGGGGCTGCCGCCCGAGGGGGACGGAGGTCCGCATCGAACTCCCGCTCGACGCGGTGACGATCCCGCGCGCCTGACCGCACCCGGCCCCGAGAGGAGGCCCCGAATGCCCGATCCCTTCCCGCGCACCTCACCCCCCGCCGACCCCACCCCCCTCCGGGTGATCGTGGCGGACGACAACCCGGTGGTCCGGGCGGGCCTGACAGCCCTGCTCTCGGGCCGCGCCGACATCACGGTGGCGGCCGAGGCCGCCGACGGCCGCGAGGCATGGGAGGCCGCCCGGCGGCACCGCCCGGACGTCGTCCTGCTGGATGTGCGGATGCCCGGCGTGGACGGCCTCGCCGCGCTGCCGTACCTGGTACAGATAGCCCCGGTCGTGATGCTCACCTACAGCCGCGAGTCGGAGATCGTCCAGGAGGCCCTGCGCCGGGGCGCCGGCGGGTACCTGGTCCACGGCGAGTTCACGGCCGACCAGTTGGTGACGGCGGTACGGGACATCAAGGAGGGCAGGGCCCACTTCACCCACACGGCGGCGGGCGCACTGCTGGACCAACTGCGCAGGGACCGCCCCGCGACACCGGCGCGGGGCCCGATGCCGGAGCCTCTGGAGAGTGCAACTGCACACGGGGATGCCGCACCAAGCCCCAATGGGCTAGCGATTTCCGCGAAAGAGCTTTCGCGACTGCAACCAGATATGGGACAGTCGTCGTCAGGGTGGACGGCCGGCCGTCCGGCCGCCGTCGACAGGTCGAGGTTCCAACTCAGCACGAGGGAGGCGGAGATCATGGACCTCATCGCGTCCGGCATGACCAACCACCAGATCGCCGCCGCCTGCTTCATCAGCGAGAAGACGGTCAAGAACCACATCAACCGCATCTTCGCCAAGCTGCACAGCACCAGCCGTGCCGAGGCCGCGGCGAAGTGGCTGGGCACGGCGCCCGGCTCGCCCCGCGACGGGGGTGACCGCTGATGAGGACGCGCAAGACGCCCCGGACGAGGCACGGTCGCGCTGCCCTTTGGGCCCGTGAATGGGCCCTGGGGCCCTCCGGCGCGGACCCCTTCCCGGCATACGTTCCCCAGGGCGCACCCGGCACCGATACCCGACCCGGAGGGGAACACCATGAGCGACCTGATGCTGAAGACCGCGGTTGCCACCAAGGCCCGCGTCAACACCTGGAAGAACACCACGGTCACAGCGCTCCGAAACCGCGCCGGCGACAAGGGCCAGACGGCGGTGGAGTACCTGGGCATCATCGCGGTGGTGGTGGCGATCGTGCTGGCGATCACGGGGACGAGTATCGGCTCGACAATTCTGGGAAAGATCACCGGGCTGATCGGCAAGGTTGGCAATTGACGCGACCGCGGCGCTACGGCGACGCCGGGCAGGCCTTCCCCATCTACATCACGGTGGTGGGAGGCCTGCTCTTCCTTGCGCTCGCGTACTTCGCGGTCGGCCAGGCGACGGTGAACCGGAGCGGCGCCCAGACGGCCGCCGACGCGGCGGCACTCGCGGCGGCCCAGGACACGCGGAACCAGCTCGCGGACGAGTGGGCGAAAGAGGTGCTGGACCCCACCAAGTGGGACGACATCTTCCAAGGCAACGGCCCGGGAACCGCGCCCTCGTGCTGGAGGGCGCAAGAGCTTGCCCAGCAGAACGAGGCGCAGGTGCTCGACTGCGCACCTGATGGCGCACTGGCATTCACGGTAGAAGTCCAGACGGACAAGACCATGGGCGAATCGGTGGTCCCCATCACCGCCACCAAGCGTTCAAAGGCACGCGCCACCGCTGTGATCGAGCCGCTCTGCACGTTCCCGTCCCTGGCCGGGGACGCCGGACCTCATGCACTGCCCGTGCTCACGTGCAAGCACGGCCGGTCGTGGGAGCTGGACCCGAAGCACCTCACGGAATTACCGAAGCCCCAGGATCTCTTCGACGTCCATTTGGCCGACCGATAAGCGATCGACGAGCGACGAAGGAAGCAGAGTGATGAGTATTCGGTTCATGGCGAAGGCGCGCAGAAGCATGGCGGCGCTGGCCGTTGCGGCCGGGCTGGCTGTCGGCATGGCCGGCTGTGGTAGCGGTAGCGGTGACGATGGCAAGAAGCCCGAGGCGTCGGCATCCGCGTCAAAGGCCGAGGGACCGAATCCGAGTGCTCAGCAGGGAGCTTCGGAGGCACCGCTGGCCGAGCTCAGGGGCCCGGACGGTCTACTCCTCCAGGTCACTTCCGCCGATCGCGACTCCGGTGGCTTCCTGACCGTGAACGGCAACCTCAAAAATGACAGTGGCAAGTCCGTGGTCGTCCCGGTCGCGTTGAGGGGCGACGAGACCGAGATCCTCAAGCATGGGACTTCACTCGGAGGCGCGACGCTTGTGGATTCACAGGGGAAGAAGCGTTATTACGTACTCCGTGACACCGATGGGCGGCCACTCACCACAACCGATCTTTCGACCATTGAACCTGGCCAAACCATCCCCGTCTTCATGCAGTTCCCCTCCCCCCCGACAAACGTCACCGACGTGACCCTCCAGCTCCCCACCTTCTCCAGCGGCACCGTCAAGATCTCCGGGTGAGGGCGGCCACCATGACCCACACCCGGACCCGCTCCCACCCCCGCCTCACCCTCGCCCTCACCGCAGCCACCGTCATGGTCGCCGCCCAGCTCCACGGCGCCGTCGCGGCCCGGGCGGACGGCGGTCCCAGCGAACCCCCCGGCACCGAGGCCTCCGCCTCCGCCCCCGTGCAGGTGGACCCGAACGACCCCGACCTGAAGCTGCCCGAGGGCGCCACGCTCGCCGCGCCCAAGGTGCTGGACATCAAGTCGGTGGTCGAGGACCAGGGTGGCGAGGAGCGCCGCGAGGACACCAACACGGACGTCACCTTCGCCCTCCAGGCCGAGGTGCTGTTCCCCAAGGACAGCGCGAAACTCAGCGACCAGGCGAAGGCCCGTATCGACGCGATCGCCCAGGAGATCAGGAAGCAGCACGCGACCCAGGTCCGCGTCTTCGGCTTCACCGACAACCTCGGCAGCCACGAGCACGGCGTCGTCCTGTCCAGACAGCGCGCCAACGCGGTCCAGGACGTCCTCTCCCAGGAACTGAACGACCCGGACATCACCTTCGACGTACGCGGTTACGCCGAGGACTATCCCATCGCCGACAACTCCACCGAGGACGGCCGCAAGAAGAACCGCCGCGTGGAGGTGACCTTCCCCCGCACGGCGAACTGACCGTCACGGCAACGGCCCTACTCTCTCTCCACCACCTCCACCCGCACGCCCGCCCGCACCCCCCAGCCCGCCATCACCCCCGCAGCCGCCTCCAGGACATGGCGGGAACGGAGGCGCGGGCGGCCCAGGCGTCCCGGCCGCATGGTGACGACGGCGAGGACGCGCAGGTGGCGGTCGAGATAGGCGACGTCGATGGGGATGCGCATGCGGAAGGTGTGGATGCTGTTGGCGGGGGAGAGGAGAAGCGCGCCGTCGATGCCGTGCCGTCCCAGCAGCCCCTTGGTACGGGCACGGTAGGAGGTCGCCAGCTCGAGCGGGACCACCCGCGGAACGGCCACGACCGCCCCGTCGCTGCCGTCCTCCGCCCCCTCCCCGTGCACGATCAGCCGTCCCCGTCCGTCCCGCCAGCGTCCTGCCACCCTCGGCCGCCTTCCCGGTCTGCTGCGGAGGTTCCTCCGGTGCCATTCCCGATCCCGACCGACCGTAGCCGTACCGCCATCGGGCTCACATGGGTCCACGGGCCCATGACCCGCGCGGCCCGACCGCACTAGGGTCCCCGCGTGCGCGCATTACTGATCGTCCTCGCCGCCCTGTGGGGTACGGGCGCCGGGCTGCTGGTGCCCCGGGCCGCGCACCGCCTGTCGGTTGAGGCGGAACGACCCTGGCGCGCGGACTGCCCCGGCGGGCACCCGATCACGGGAGCGTTCGGCGGCTGGATCGGCCGCGCCCGCTGCACACTCCTCACCGCCACACACCACCCCGCCCCCGCCGCCGCCCCACAGCAGCCGGCCACAACCCCCGCCCCAGCCCCCGCCGACCCTCAGCCCCTCCCCCCGAACTGCACCCCCTACGGCCCGCACACCCCCCGCACCGCCACCACCACCGCACTGATCTGCGCCGCCCTCGCCGCAGCCACCGGGCCCCGCCCCGAAGCAGCAGCCTGGTTGCTGGCCGCACCGGTCGGTGTGCTGCTCGCCCTCGTGGATCTGCGCGTGCACCGGCTGCCGGACGTGCTGACCCTGCCGCTGGCGGCCACCACCGCCGCCCTGCTCGGCCTGGCCGCCCCGCTGCCCGCGGCCGGCGGCTCCTGGACGACCGCCCTGCTCGGCGGACTCGCCCTGAGCGCGGCCTACTTCGTGCTCTTCCTCGTCAACCCGTCCGGCATGGGCTTCGGCGACGTCAAACTGGCCCTGCCCCTGGGGACGGCGCTCGGCTGGTACGGCTGGCCGATCGTGGTGACGGGCGGCCTCACCGGCCTGCTGTACGGAGCCCTCTACGGACTCGGCCTGGTCGCACTGCGCAAGGCAGGCCGCAGGTCCGCGATCCCCCTGGGCCCCTTCATGCTCGGCGGAGCCCTCACCGCCCTCCTGCTGGGAGCCGCCACCCTGCCGTAGCCGGCGACCGGCCCGCCCCACCTGCCCCGCCCCCGTAAGCAGGAGGCGGACGTAAACAAGAGGCGGACGACGGCCCCCGCCTGGCACGATCCCCTCATGCCCGACCCCACACCCCAGCCGCCCACGGAGACGACCATGCCCCCCTCCTTCGAGGACCTCGTCGCCGAAGGGGCGGCCGTGCCCACCGAGGGATGGGACTTCTCCTGGTTCGCCGGGCGGGCGACCGAGGCGCGGCCCTCCTGGGGGTACGCCGTGTCGCTGGCCGGGCGGCTGGCGGAAGCGGACGCCGTGCTCGACGTGGACACGGGCGGCGGCGAGGTCCTGGACTTCGCCCTCGGCCGGGCCTCCCGCACCCCCGCCCTCCTCGCGGCCACCGAGCCCTGGCCGCCCAACGTGGCCAAGGCCACCGAGCTGCTGCGTCCGCGCGGCGTGGTGGTCGTGTCCGTACCGCCCGAGGCGCCGCTGCCGTTCGCGGACGGCGCGTTCGACCTCGTGACCAGCCGGCATCCGGTCAGCCCGGACTGGACCGAGATCGCCCGCGTGCTGCGGCGCGGCGGGACCTACTTCGCCCAGCACGTCGGCCCGGCCAGCGTCTTCGAACTGGTCGAGCACTTCCTGGGACCGCAGCCCGCAGAGGTCCGCGGCGCCCGCCACCCCGACCGGGAGCGGGCGGCGGCGCAGGCGGCCGGGCTGGAGATCGTCGATCTGCGCACCGAGCGGCTGCGGATGGAGTTCCACGACATCGCGGCCGTCGTGCACTTCCTGCGCAAGGTGGTCTGGATGGTCCCCGGCTTCACGGTCGAGGCGTACGAGGACGCGCTGCGGGCGCTGCACGAACGCATCGTCGGCGAGGGCCCGTTCGTCGCGCACAGCACCCGCCACCTGATCGAGGCCCGCAAGCCGCTCTGACCGCCTCCGGCCGCCCCGCCGCGCGGCCCGGACGCACCGCCGTAGCGCCCCGGACGCTCACAGTTTCCACATTGTTACCGTCCGCCCCTCCCGTCACTCGCCCGGCTCACGTAAGTTCAGACCAACGGAATTCGCGTGAGCAAAGCTGCGCGAGCGGCATCGCGCAGTGGAGGGGGCTGCGCGGCGCCGCACCCCCGGCCGACGAGAGCTTTCCGTCCCCGCAACGGGCTCACCGGACTCCTGCCGACGTCAAGCGGACGTTCGCTGGAGAGTCCCCCGGGAGAGGGACCCGCGGACAAGTCGCCGAACGTCACTCAGATGGCGCAAAACCTGCGGTTCCCGCGCTATCTCCCCCGGCATTCCTGGGAATCTTCTGTGATTTCGCCATGATCGGGCATGGAATCACAGGTTCCACGGTCGTCCCGTCGTTTCCGGGCGACTCCGGAGAGTAGTTGTGGCGCGTCGGGGGACGCAGCATCACTTACGAAGGGTTATGGTGGAAACCCCCCCTCGGGCCGGTCCGTCTCCCCCCCACGGACCGGCCCGTTTTCTTTACGAGCCACGGGGGTCCGCCCGACAGACCCGTACACGCGTTGGGGGGCCTGGCCCGGCCGGGGGTAGGCTTCGCCCCGGGGACCGACACACGGACGAGGCCGCCGCACGGACAGGGACCGCCCCGGCCGCGCCCGTCCGACCCGCACGGAGGGGCTGACGAACACGTGAACCTGCGCGACAAGCTGCGCGGCCTGCTGGTGGGGCTGTACGCGCGCCGGGTGGAAGGCCACCTGGACCACGCTCAGGTGCCCAAGCACATCGGCGTCATCATGGACGGCAACCGGCGCTGGGCGAAGGCCTCGGGCTCCACCACCGTGCACGGCCATCGGGCCGGCGCGGACAAGATCGAGGAGTTCCTCGGCTGGTGCTCCGAGACGGACGTCGAGGTCGTCACCCTCTGGCTGCTGTCGACGGACAACTTCGACCGCCCCCAGGAGGAACTGGGCCCGCTCCTCGGCATCATCGAGGACGTCGTCCGCTCGCTGGCCGCGGACGGCCGCTGGCGCGTGCACCACGTCGGTACCAGGGACCTGCTGCCCTCGGGTATGCAGGCCGCCCTCAAGGAGGCCGAGGCGACCACCGCCGAGGTCGACGGAATACTGGTCAACGTCGCCATCGGCTACGGCGGCCGCCAGGAGATCGCCGACGCCGTGCGCTCCATGCTGCACGACGCCCACGACCGGGGCGTGTCCATGGAGGACCTCGCGGAGGCCGTCGACGTCGACATGATCGGCCGGCACCTCTACACCAAGGCCCAGCCCGATCCGGACCTGGTGATCCGCACCAGCGGCGAGCAGCGACTCTCCGGCTTCATGCTCTGGCAGACCGCGCACTCCGAGTACTACTTCTGCGAGGTCTTCTGGCCGGCCTTCCGCAAGGTCGACTTCCTCCGGGCCCTGCGCGACTACGCAGCCCGCCACCGCCGCTACGGCGGCTGACCCCCGGCCCGGGCCGCCCCGCCCCGACGCACCCCAGGCGCCCCGGCAGCGAACGAGCGGCGCGCCCACCGCCGCACCCCCAGCCGCTCCGGAACCGAGCGAGCGCCGCCCCCGCGACGTACCCCCGGCGCCCCGGCACCGAACGAGTGCCGCACCCCCAGCCACCCCCGGCACACCCCCAGCCCCCGGCACTCCCTCGAATGCCACCGACATGTCCCTCTTCACGTGGAGTTCATCCGCGTGCCACCCCCCGCACTTGCATGGCGGCGCATTTTGGAGGGCATAAGCCAGACAGGCCGACACCCGAACCACGGGTGTCGGATCCTCAGCGGGCGGCTCGGGGCCGTCCGCCCGGGAGGCCCTTTGCACCAGCCCGACCGTGCGGTCACAGCACGGACGAAGACGCGGAGGGCCGGTCCCCGGCCCGTGCAACGGGGCCGTCGACCGGTCCAGCTCGTCCTCGTCGCTCCCCGACCTCATCCGAGGGGGTACGTCCTTCCGTGGTGACCAGCACAAAGCGCCCCAAGCCAGACCGGCGCACCTACGTTCTCGACACCAGCGTCCTGCTGGCGGACCCGAACGCCCTGACCCGTTTCGAGGAGCACGAGGTCGTGCTCCCCGTCGTCGTGGTCACGGAACTGGAGGCCAAGCGGCACCATCCCGAACTCGGCTACTTCGCCCGCCAGGCCCTGCGCCTGCTGGACGACTACCGGGTCCGGCACGGCCGCCTCGACGCCCCCATCCCGATCGGGGAACTCGGCGGAACGATGCGGGTCGAGCTCAACCACTCGGACCCCAGCGTGCTGCCCAGCGGCTACCGCCTGGGTGACAACGACTCGCGCATCCTCGCGGTCGCCCGCAACCTCCAGGCCGAGGGATACGACGTCACGGTCGTCTCCAAGGACCTGCCGCTGCGGATCAAGGCGTCGTCCGTGGGCCTCCTCGCCGAGGAGTACCGCGCCGAACTCGCCATCACGGACTCCTCCGGCTGGACCGGCATGTCCGAACTCACCCTTCCGGGCGAACAGGTGGACGTCCTCTTCGAGGAGGGCCACGTCCACGTCCCCGAGGCGGCGGACCTGCCCGTGCACACCGGGCTGACGATCCACTCGGAGCGCGGCCGGGCCCTGGGCCGGGTCACGCCCGAGGGGAACGTCCGGCTGGTGCGCGGCGACCGGGAGGCGTTCGGCATCAAGGGCCGCAGCGCCGAGCAGCGGATCGCGCTGGACCTGCTGCTCGACCCGGACGTCGGGATCGTGTCGATGGGCGGCCGGGCCGGCACCGGCAAGTCGGCGCTGGCGCTGTGCGCGGGCCTGGAGGCGGTGCTGGAGCGCCGTCAGCACCAGAAGGTGATGGTGTTCCGGCCGCTGTACGCGGTGGGCGGGCAGGAGCTGGGCTATCTGCCGGGCTCCGAGGCGGAGAAGATGAGTCCGTGGGCGCAGGCGGTCTTCGACACGCTCTCGGCCGTCACCAGCCGCGAGGTCATCGAGGAGGTCACCGCCCGCGGGATGCTGGAGGTGCTGCCGCTCACCCACATCCGGGGCCGGTCGCTGCACGACGCGTTCGTCATCGTGGACGAGGCGCAGTCCCTGGAGCGCAACGTCCTGCTGACGGTGCTGTCCCGGATCGGCGCCAACTCGCGGGTCGTGCTGACCCATGACGTGGCGCAGCGGGACAACCTGCGGGTGGGCCGCTACGACGGCGTGGTCGCCGTGGTGGAGAAGCTGAAGGGGCATCCGCTCTTCGCGCACGTCACGCTGAACCGGTCCGAGAGGTCCCAGATCGCCGCCCTTGTGACCGAAATGCTGGAGGACGGTCATCTCTGAGCGTATCCGCACCACTTGAGACGGATGCGGTCACGACAGCGCCGTCCGGCAAAGGCCGAGAGCCTAGCCGGGCGGCGCTGTCGTGTGCGGGTGTTTCACTCAATTCCGTAGGCCAAACGAGATGTGAGCTTTCACACGCAACTCAGAATTGCCTACCCGCGTTGGGTTACGGCAGAGTCTCAGTCCTGTCAGGCCCCGCATACGACACAGCCGTACCCCCTGGGGGCGCCACCCAGGCGTTCAGCCCTGGGGGAGGTCCGGTACCCCGTGAAGCACTCAACTCCATAGCGTCGTCGTATGCCGCCCGAGCACCACGCGGCGCTCCCGTCACGGGAGTTGCTCACCGGGCCCGCGCCTCCGTGACCCGTAGTTGGGAGGCCAGTGCCAGGGGCACGATTGCGTCCGCCAGGGTCACCGAGGCGGGCGATGCTGGAAGGAAACCGTGTGAGCCGGATCTCGGTCCGGGGATTCGCAGTGGCCTCCGCCACCGCGGTCACCGCTGTCGGTAGCGTCGTGGGCGTTGCCTCGGGCAGTGTCGCCCAGAACAACGACGCCGAAGCGGCGCCGGCAGCCGACGCGACGCTTCTGTCGGACATCCCCGTCGGCCAGCAGGCGCAGGTGCAGACCGCATCCCTCGCCCAGCAGGCCGACGCGCAGGCCATCGCCGCCGACGCGAGCGCCAAGAAGGCCGCCGAGGAAGCGGCCCGCAAGGCCGCCGCCGAGACCGCGATCGCCAAGAAGGCGGATGCCGAGAAGGCCGCCAAGGAGGCCAAGGAGCGGGCGGAACTGAAGGAGGCGGCCAGCCGCAGCGCGGCCCGCGACTCCTCCAGCTTCCCGATCCAGAGCTCGTACTCCGTGTCGCAGATCCAGGCGATGGCGCGGCAGATGGTGCCCGGCGGCCAGTTCCAGTGCTTCAGCAACATCGTGAACCACGAGTCCAGCTGGAACTACCACGCGGTCAACGCCTCTTCCGGCGCCTACGGTCTGTTCCAGGCGCTCCCGGCCGGCAAGTACGCCTCGGCGGGCTCCGACTGGCAGACCAACCCGGCCACCCAGATCAAGTGGGGCCTCAACTACATGAACAGCCGGTACGGCAGCCCCTGTGAGGCCTGGTCGTTCTGGTCGGCCAACCACTGGTACTGAGCCGCCCGGCACTTCGTCGGCCCGGTTCGCCGTGTCGCTCAACCTCGCACAGCCCCTCCCCGTCCTAGGGGGAGGGGCTTGTGCCATGTAGCGTCTGACGGGACGACTCCTGAGGGGAGTGGTGGGGACGGACGGGGGAAGAGGACGGATCATGTCGCGAGTGCCACGGTGGCTCGGCCGGCTCGGCGCCGGGCTGACCGAAATGGGTGAGCGGTTGGACGAGCGCCGCGCCGAGGTGGAGAAGGAACAGGCCGGTACGGAACCCGAACCGGCCCCGGACACCACCCCGCTGCCCGACCATGTGACCGTCGTACCGGCCCGTCCCGATCCGGCGCAGGCCGTGCCCTGGGGGGTGCGGGTGGCCGCCGAGGCCGGCTGGCGGCTGCTGGTGCTGGCCGGAACCGTCTGGGTGCTGATGCGGGTGATCAGCGCCGTGCAGCTGGTGGTCCTCGCCTTCGTCGCCGCTCTGCTCATCACCGCCCTGATGCAGCCGACGGTCGCGCGGCTGCGCCGCCACGGGCTGCCGCGCGGGCCGGCCACCGCGCTCACCGCGATCCTCGGCTTCGTCATCATGGGGCTGATCGGCTGGTTCGTGACCTGGCAGGTCATGGAGAACATCGACAACCTCTCCAGCCAGATCCAGGACGGCATCGACGAGCTGCGCAAGTGGCTGCTGAACAGCCCCTTCCACGTCACCGACAAGCAGATCAACCAGATCGCCAAGAGCCTGCGCGACGCCATCGGCGCCAACACCGACCAGATAACGTCCGCCGGGCTGGAGGGCGTGACGGTGGTGGTGGAGGCGCTGACCGGGATCCTGCTGACGATCTTCTCGACGCTGTTCCTCCTCTACGACGGCCGGCGCATCTGGGAGTGGACGCTGAAGCTGGTGCCCGCGGCCGCCCGGCCGGGCGTGGCCGGCGCCGGTCCGCGCGCCTGGCGCACGCTGACGGCGTACGTGCGGGGCACGGTGATCGTGGCGCTCATCGACGCGATCTTCATCGGCCTCGGCATCTACTTCCTGAACGTGCCGATGGCGGTCCCGCTGGCCGTGTTCATCTTCCTGTTCGCGTTCGTCCCGCTGGTGGGCGCGGTGGTGTCGGGCGCGCTCGCGGTGGTCGTGGCGCTGGTCACCCAGGGTGTGTTCACGGCGGTGATGGTGCTCGTGGTGGTGCTGGCGGTGCAGCAGATCGAAGGGCACGTGCTCCAGCCGTTCATCCTCGGGCGCGCGGTGCGCGTCCACCCGCTGGCGGTGGTCCTGTCCGTCGCGGCCGGCGGCATGATCGCCGGCATCGGCGGCGCGGTGGTGGCGGTGCCGCTGGTGGCGGTGACCAACACGGTGGTCGGCTATCTGCGCAAGTACTCCCACGAGCAGGCGCTGCGCCAGTCCCCGCGCCCGCACGGCGCCACCGCCTCGTCCGACGTCGCCGCACCGCCGGCGCCCGGGACGCGACCGGAGGAGCCGGCCGCCGGGAAGCAGCCGGAAGGCGCCGAGGAACGCCCGGACGCCGAGGGACGCACGGAGCCCCGCCCACCGCAAGGGTGAGCGGGGCTCGGGGAAGCGGGTGGTGCGGGCCGGTTATCCGGCCAGCACCGCCTCCGCGTCCAGGGTCGTCGCGACGGCCTGGATCACCGCGGCGATCTTGAAGGCCTCCTGGATGACGTCACGCTCCAGGCCCGCCTTGCGCAGGACCTGCTCGTGCGAGTCCAGGCACATGCCGCAGCCGTTGATGGCCGAGACAGCGAAGGACCACAGCTCGAAGTCGACCTTGTCGACGCCGGGGTTGCCGATGACGTTCATCCGCAGACCGGCGCGCAGGGTGCCGTACTCGTGGTCCGACAGCAGGTGCCGGGTGCGGTAGAAGACGTTGTTCATCGCCATGACGGCGGCCGCGGACTTCGCCGCGGTGTACGCCTCCGGCGACAGGTTCGCCTTCGCCTCCGGCTCCAGCTCGCGCAGGACGATCGGCGAACGCGCGGCGATGGCCGTGGCCAGCACCGTGCCCCACAGCTGCTGTGCGGGCAGGTCGCTGTTGCCGATGACCGAGCCCAGGTTGAGCTTGAGGTCCTTGGCGTAGTCCGGGACGGCGGACTTCAGGGAGTCGAGGGACATGCCTCACTCACCAGCCAGCAGCGCGACCGGGTCCAGGGTCTCGTCGCCCTTGCTCCAGTTGCACGGGCACAGCTCGTCGGTCTGCAGGGCGTCCAGGACCCGCAGGACCTCCTTCGGGTTCCGGCCGACGGAGCCCGCGGTGACCATCGTGAACTGGATCTCGTGGTTCGGGTCCACGACGAAGACGGCGCGCTGCGCGAAGCCGTCCTCGCCCTCGATGCCCAGGGCGCGCATCAGCTCGTGCTTGGAGTCGGCCATCATCGGGAACGGCAGGTCCGTCAGGTCCGGGTGGTCCTTGCGCCAGGCGTGGTGCACGAACTCGGAGTCGCCCGAGAAGCCGAGGATCTGCGCGTCGCGGTCGGCGAACTCGTCGTTCAGCTTCCCGAACGCGGCGATCTCGGTCGGGCAGACGAAGGTGAAGTCCTTGGGCCAGGCGAAGACCACCAGCCACTTGCCCTCGTAGGACTTGTGGTGGATCTGCTCGAACTCCTTGCCCTTCTCCAGCGAGACGCAGGCGGTCAGTTCGAACTCGGGGAACTTGTCACCGACAGTGAGCACACGCTCTCCTTGCAGCGAAGAAACACCGGTTTTGCCCGTGTTTCCCATGGGTTGGACCTTCCTGATGTTGGCACAGGGTGCATTGATTACGGAAATAGCTACACTCGGTCGTGTTGATCGGAGGTGGTTATCAGTGAGCGTCGGTAACAACAGCAGGCGCAGGCATCTGCCCAGCTTGTCGCAGCTGCGGGCGTTCGCGGCCGTCGCCGAGCACCTGCACTTCCGGGACGCCGCCGCCGACATCGGCATGAGCCAGCCGGCCCTGTCCAGCGCCGTCTCCACCCTGGAGGAGACACTCGGTGTCACCCTGGTGGAGCGTACGACGCGCAAGGTACTGCTCTCGCCCGCGGGGGAGCGCCTGGCCGTACGGGCCAAGGCGGTGCTGGAGGAGGTCGGCGCGCTGCTGGAGGAGGCCGAGGCCGTCCGGGCGCCCTTCACCGGAGTGCTGCGCCTCGGAGTCATCCCGACCGTCGCCCCGTATCTGCTGCCCACCGTGCTGCGCCTGGTCCACAGCCGCTACCCCGACCTCGACCTCCAGGTGCACGAGGAGCAGACCGCGAGCCTGCTGGACGGGCTGGCCGGGGGCCGGCTGGACCTGCTGCTCCTGGCGGTGCCGCTCGGGGTCCCCGGAGTGGTGGAACTGCCTCTGTTCGATGAGGACTTCGTTCTGGTCACCCCGCTCGACCACGGCCTCGGCGGCCGGGAGGGCATACCGCGCGAGGCCCTGAAGGAACTGAACCTCCTCCTCCTGGACGAGGGCCACTGCCTGCGCGACCAGGCCCTCGACATCTGCCGCGAGGCCGGCCGCGAGGACGCCCCGGTCACCACCACCGCCGCGGGCCTGTCCACCCTGGTCCAGCTCGTCGCCGGCGGTCTCGGCTGCACGCTGCTGCCGCGCACGGCCCTCAAGGTGGAGATCTCCCGCAGCAGCCAGCTGCTCACCGGCTCCTTCGCCGATCCGGCCCCCTCCCGCCGGATCGCCCTCGCCATGCGCAGCGGCTCGGCCCGCGCCGCCGAGTACCGCGAACTGGCCGCCGCCCTGCGCACGGACCTCAGGGCCCTGCCGGTACGGGTCCTGGACCCGGTGGCCTGAGGAAGCGCCGGACCCGCGGTCCGCTGACCGTGCTCCCCGCGCCACGCGAGAAGGCCCCTCCCCGCAGGCTTGGGCTCTAACGGTCCTCGCGACACCCGCGATCTGTGGGAGTTGCGAGGACCGGCCGGCCGGAGGACTACTCCGTCCGCAGCCCCTCCGGCCGCATCAGCCGCAGCAGCGGCGGCAGGCTCAGCAGCGTCACCGCCAGCACGATCCCCGCGCCCATGCCGGTCATCGTCAGCACGCTCGCCCAGTCCACGGCCACCGTCGTGGCCGTCATCTTCAGCAGCACCGTGCCCAGCGTCAGTCCCACGGCGGCCGCCAGCAGCAGGCCGAGCGCGACCGGGACGGCCGTCTGCCACAGCACCGACAGGCTCAGCGTGCGCCGCCGGGTGCCGAAGGCGACCAGCGCCGACAGCAGCTTGCGGCGCTCACGCAACTGCTCCAGCTGCGACACCAGCAGGCTCGCCCCGATCAGCGCCAGCACACAGATCGCGCCGACCAGCAGCCCGGTGCGGATGGAGGCGAACTTCTTGGACTCCTCGGTGCGCGTCCAGACCGCCACGTCGGCGAACCGGTCCAGGGCGGCGGCGGTGTTGCGCACGTACTCGCGGACGTCCGCCACGTCGTCGTCGGTCGAGACGTAGACCTTCGCCACGGGCTGCCCGGCGCCCGCCGGCACCGCGCCCCGGGTCAGCAGGAAGCCGCCGTGCTCCATGCCGCTGGGGTCCTTGCCGGGCGCGACCTTCCTGATCCCGCTCGGCACGGTCCAGCGCACCTCTCGGCCGGTGTCCATGCCCTGGGAGGTGTCCAGGTAGAGCTGCTTGCCGGGCTTGGCCAGGACAGGGGTGTCCGTGTCGTACTCGGCGCCCGTGACGACGAAGGCGTCGCCGTCGCGGCACGAGGGCAGGGCGGTCACCTCGCGCAGCGCCGCACAGTCGCCGATGGTCACCGGCGAGCTGAGCTCGGAGCCGTCGGGCGACCGGTTGCTCGTGCTGCCGAGGTTGCCGTCGGCCAGCGCGACGGCCGCGCGCACGCCCCGCGTCGCACGGAACTTCGCCACCGCGTCGTCGGCGCCGATCCCGCGCGAGAGCCGGACCTCGATCTGCGCCCGCTCGAGATCGTTCTTCGAGGCCTTGGTGTAGTCGCCCTCGACGCCCGCGAAGAGCATCTGCAGGGCGATCGCGCCGGCCACCGCGACCGCGATGCCGTTCACCATCCGGGCCGCCGTGCCGCTGCTCAACTGGAGCCGTCGCACCGCAAGCTGCCAGGCGACCGGGCCGCGGCCGAGCCGGGCGACGACCGCCTCCACGATCCACGGCAGCAGCGCGGTCACCCCGACCAGCAGCGCGATCACGCCGCCGGAGACCAGGACCTGGTTGAAGTCGCCGTTCGAGCGGCCCTTGCCGATCATCGGGGAGAGCAGCGCCAGGCCGATCACCGGCAGCAGCAGCCGCCACCACAGGCGGCGCCGGGCCGGCCGGGCGGTGCGGACCACGCCGAGCGGTTCGATGACCACCCCGCGCAGCGCCAGCAGGGTCACCAGCACCGCGGCCGCCGGGACGGCCACGGCGACCAGCACGGCGAGCGCCGGCGAGGGGTTGAGGTAGCTCGGGAAGACGCTGATGTCGAGGATCTCCAGCGAGCCCGCGGCCTGGCGGCCGAGCAGGAAGAACACCGCGCCGAAGACCAGTCCGAGCAGCGAGCCGGCCAGCGCCTCGCCCGCCGCGATCCGCCGGGTCATCCGGCTGTCGGAGCCGACCAGCCGCAACGCGGCCAGCCGCCGGTCGCGCTGCTCGCCGCCGAAGCGCACGGCCGCCGTGATGAACACGGCCACCGGCATCAGCAGCACCACGAACACCACCAGCACCAGCAGGATGAGCACCGGGTCCGGACTGGACGGGGTCGGGTTCGGGGTGCCGTACTCGCTGATCCGGGCCGTCTGCCAGCCGTTGATGTGCCCCGCGAGGTCGGTCGCGCCGGCGTAGTAGGCCAGTTCCTGCGGGCCGATCAGCCCGCTCTCGCCGATCGTCCCGACCACCCGGTAGGGCAGCCGCTCGCGCAGCAGCTTCCCGTCGCCGGAGTCGAGCAGCCTCTTCAGCGCGGGGGAGACGACCATGTCGCCCGGTGCCGGGTACGTGGTCAGGCCCGGGGCGAGCGGCGCGCGCGGCCCCTCGGGCTCCACCAGCCGGCCGCGGATGTCCTTGTCGCCGTAGGTGGTGTCGATGTCGGAGACGACGAGGGTGTCGTCGGCCTTCGGCTTGACCTTCTGGCTGTAGGTGTAGTCGGAGCGGGCCTCCTCGCGCTGGTGCCGTACGGTCAGCGCGTTCGGTATCGCGGTGGTCAGCAGCAGCAGCGCCACGCCGAGCCCGACGCCGACCGCCGTCAGCAGCACCCGGGTCCACCCCTCGCGCCCGCCGGTGAACGCGAACTTCGCGCCCAGGCGCAGGTCGGCGACCCATTGGCGGAGATTCATACGAGCCGCTCCATGTCCCGGGACCGGCCGTCGCGCACGACGATCTCGCGGTCGGAGTAGGCGGCGACCCGGGCCTCGTGGGTGACGAGGACGACGGCGGCGTTGGCGGACCGGGCGGCCTCGGTGAGCAGTTCCATCACGCGCTCGCCGTTGAGCGAGTCGAGCGCGCCGGTCGGCTCGTCGGCGAACAGCACCCGGGGCCCGGTGACCAGGGACCGGGCGACGGCGACCCGCTGGCCCTGGCCGCCGGAGACCTCGCCCGGCCGCTTCCTGGCCAGGTCGTCGACCTCCAGCCGGGCCATCCAGGTGAGCGCGGTCCGCTCGGCCTCCTTGCGTGGGGTGCCGTTCAGCCGCAGCGGCAGGGCGACGTTCTCCACGCAGGTGAGTTCGGGCACCAGCTGGCCGAACTGGAAGACGAAGCCGAACTCCGAGCGGCGCAGCGCGCTGCGCTGGGCGTCGGACATGGTGGACAGCTCGCGGCCGTCGTAGGTGATCGAGCCGGAGTCCGGGGTGACGATCCCGGCCAGGCAGTGCAGCAGCGTGGACTTGCCGGAGCCGGAGGGGCCCATCACGGCGACGACCTCGCCGGGGTGGATGGAGAACTCGGCGCCGTCCAGCGCGGTGGTCGGGCCGTAGGCCTTGCGCAGGTTCTCGGCGGCCAGGAGGGAGCCGGGGGGAGGAGTCATCGGGTCACCGCCTCACGGAGCTTGTCGAGGCGCGCGGCGGTCAGTTCCAGCCACCGCAGGTCGGCCTCCAGATGGAACAGGGCGTGGTCGCAGATGAGCTGGTCGGCGAGGTCGCCCTTGCGCTTGCGGTCGGTCAGGATCCGCATGCTGCGCAGGTGTTCGGAGCGCTGGGTGTCGAGGATGTCGGCGGCGTCGCGCTGGGTGAGCAGCGCCAGGACGACCTTGGTGTAGAGGGCCGACTGGAGGTACGGCTCGGGCTTCTCGGGCGTGGCGAGCCAGCGCTCGACGTCGGTGATGCCGGCCTCGGTGATGGCGTAGCGCTTGCGCTCCGGGCCGCCGCCGGCCTCGATGCCGTCGACTTCGACGAGGCCGTTCTTCAGCAGCCGCGACATCGTCGAGTAGACCTGGCCGTAGTGGAGCGGCCGGTCGTGACCGAACTTCTCGTCGAAGGCCCGCTTCAGGTCGTAACCGTGACGCGGCCCGGACTCCAGGAGCCCCAGGAGGGTGTGACCGATGGACATGCATGGCACTCTACACACCGTGTATACGTACCGTGTATACACAGGGTGTGCTGCCGGTGGCTGGGGGTGGATCCGGGCAGGTGGGGGGCGTTTGTCACCGTTTCGTCACGGGATGGGGACGAGTGGTGGTCGTGGGCCACGGCGGGTCCGGCCGCGAGGTCCTCCGGGTGCGTCGCGGCCCGGATCCGTCCTTCATCCCCCGGGCTGCTGAGGGGGCGGGGGTGTGCGGGGCGGGCGGCCGCGGCGGGGGAGGGGGCCCGCCTCGCCGGGCAGGCGCCCGGCCTCCGCCAGGGCGCGACGCAACAGGAACTCGATCTGCGCGTTGGCCGAGCGCAGTTCGTCCGACGCCCAGCGGGCCAGCGCGTCGTAGACCGACGGGTCCAGCCGCAGCAGCACCTGCTTGCGCTGCTGCGGCCGGCGCCGGGCGGGCGTGCCCTCCTCGGGTGCGGTCACTGGTAGAGCGTCCCGGTGTTGAGGATCGGCTGCGGCGCCCGGTCCCCGCACAGCACCACCATCAGGTTCGAGACCATCGCCGCCTTCCGTTCGTCGTCGAGTTCCACGATGTCCCGCTCGGCGATCCGGGCGAGCGCCGTCTCCACCATGCCGACGGCTCCGTCCACGATCTCGCGCCGGGCGGCGACGACCGCGCCCGCCTGCTGTCGCTGGAGCATCGCCGAGGCGATCTCGGGGGCGTAGGCGAGGTGGGTGAAGCGCGACTCGATGATCTGCACGCCGGCCGCCTCCACGCGCGCGTGCAGTTCGAGGGCGAGCTTCTCGGTGATCTCCTCGGCGTTCCCGCGCAGCGACAGGCCGGCCTCGTCGTGGGCGTCGTAGGGGTACTCGATGGCGATGTGCCGTACGGCCGCCTCGGTCTGGGTGGAGACGAACTCCAGGTAGTTGTCCACCTCGAAGGAGGCCTGCGCGGTGTCCCGGACCTTCCACACCACGACCGCGGCCAGCTCGATCGGGTTGCCGTAGGCGTCGTTGACCTTCAGGACGGCGGTCTCGTGGTTGCGGACCCGGGTGGAGATCTTCTCGCGGGAGGTGAGCGGGTTGACCCAGCGCAGACCGTCCTCGCGGATGGTGCCCCGGTAGCGGCCGAACAGCTGGACCACCCGCGCCTCGCCGGGCGCGACCATGTTCAGTCCGCACATGGCGAGCAGCGCGGCGACGCCGATCACGACGCCGGCCACGATCAGGGCGACCTTGGGGCCGGTGGCGGTGACGGCCGAGCCGGCCACCACGAGCACCACCGCGATCACCAGGCCGACCAGTCCGAGGAGCAGCGCGAGGCCGCCCTTGATGCTGTGCGCCGGGAACTCGCGCACCCGCGGGGCGGGCATGTCGGGCAGGTCGGCGGCGCCGAGGCCGCCGTCGGCGGTGCTGGGCGCGGGCTCGTGTGCGGACATGGGAAAACCCCCGTTCTCGTACGTTTCCGTACGGTATCGACTGCGGCCGCTCGTGGCGGCCACCTATCGTCGTCCTAGCTAAGTGATATCACTTTACCCCCGAATGGCAACCCCCGACCCCTCTGGAGCGTCGGTTCCGTTGGGGCGGGTGCTCATTGTCACGTCCGAAAAAGGACGGATCGCGGGGCCTTTGTCATAGAGAGCGGTGTTAGCTTTCTGAGCTGACCTGCACGTACGTGAGTGACAGCTGAGACGGAAGCGGAGCGGACGGACGCATGGGACGAGCCGAAGAGAGACGAGCGCGGCAACGCGGTGGCCGCCGCGCGGCGCCCAGGAGCTCGTCCACCGCACCGACGGCCGCACCGGGGGCGGGGACCGGCGCTCCGGTCGCCGGCGGCCGGGCCGCGGCCCGCCGCGCGGCGCGCTCCGGCAAGACGGGCAAGGCGAAGAAGAGCGGTATACGCCGGCTGTTCACCTGGAAGAAGATCGTCGGCACGTTCCTCGGCGTCTGCCTGCTCGGCATCGGCACCTTCATCGTGCTCTACATGATGGTGGACATACCCAAGGGCAACGCCGTCGCCCAGCAGGAGAGCAACGTCTACAAGTTCAGCGACGGATCGATCCTGGCCCGCAAGGGCACGGTCAACCGCGAGAGCGTGTCCCTGGACAAGGTGCCCGTCGAGGTCCAGCACTGCTTCGTCGCGGCGGAGAACAAGAGCTTCTACCACGACTCCGGCGTCGATCTGAGGGGCACCGCCCGCGGCCTGCTCAACACGCTCTCCGGCAAGGGGGCGCAGGGCGGCTCGACGATCACGCAGCAGTACGTCAAGAACTACTACCTGACGCAGGACCAGACCGTCACCCGCAAGCTGAAGGAACTGGTCATCTCGCTCAAGGTGGACCAGAAGCTGTCCAAGGACGACATCCTGGCCGGCTACATCAACACCAGCTACTACGGCCGCGGCGCCTACGGCATCCAGGCCGCCGCCCAGGCCTACTACCGCACCGACGCCTCCAGGCTCACCGTCGAACAGGGCGCCTACCTCGCGGCCCTGCTCCAGGCGCCGAGCCAGTACGACTGGGCGGTGGCCACCCCGACCGGCAAGAAGCTGGTCCAGGAGCGCTGGAACTACGTGCTGAACAACATGGTCGGACAGCACTGGCTCGACGCCGGAAAGCGGCAGGCCATGAAGTTCCCGGTCCCCAAGGACCCGAAGGGCACCCCCGGTCTAGAAGGACAGAAGGGCTACCTGATCGACCTCGCCAACAAGCAGCTGGAACAGCAGTTGGTGAAGCAGGAGGGCATCTCGATGGCCCAGGCCGAGGCCGAGGTCGTCGACCGGGGCTGGACGATCACCCTCAACGTCGACAAGAAGAAGCAGGCCGCCCTGGAGCGGACGGTCAAGGAGCAGCTGACCAGCAAGCTGAATCCGAAGAAGCGCAAGGTCGACGGCAACGTCCAGGCCGGCGCGGTCTCCGTCGACCCGAAGACCGGCAAGGTCGTCGCCCTGTACGGCGGCGAGGACTACTTCAAGCACTACGTCAACAACGCCACCCGCAAGGACTACCAGCCCGCCTCCACCTTCAAGCCGGTGATCCTCGCCGCGGCCGTCGACAGCGGTGCCGAGACGCAGGAGGGCCAGCCGATCACGGCGAACACCGTCTACGACGGCACCAGCGGCCGGCAGGCCGTGGACCACGGCACCAAGGTCGGCTTCGGCCCGCCCAACGAGGACGACCAGGACTACGGGCAGATCACCGTCCAGACGGCGATGAACCAGTCCGTGAACTCCGTCTTCGCCCAGATGGGCATCGACGTGGGCATGGAGAAGGTGATGAGCGTCGCCGGCAAGCTCGGCATGGACACCGAGGGCATGCCGGCGGTGCCCGCGCAGACGCTGGGTTCCATGAGCGCCAGCCCGCTGGAGATGGCCGGCATCTACGCCACCCTCGACAACCACGGCAAGAAGGTCACCCCGACCGTCCTCGCCAAGGCCGAGAACAAGACCCGTCAGGTCAAGATGCCCGACCCGATCGGCGACGAGGTCATCAGCCGTGAGGCCGCCGACACGGTGACCTCGGTGCTGACGGGCGTGGTCGACGACGGCACGGCCAAGAAGTCGGTGCGCGACAACCCGCTGCGCGACGGCCAGCAGGTCGCGGGCAAGACCGGCACCTCCGACGAGAACAAGTCGGCCTGGTTCACCGGCTACACGCCCGAGCTCGTCACCTCGGTCGGCCTGTTCGGCGAGGACGCCAAGTCCCACGCCCACACCACGCTGACCGGCGCCACCGGGCTGCTGCCGAGCCCCGGCCGTATCAACGGCGGCGGCTACCCGGCGCAGATCTGGGCCGCGTACACCTTCGGCGTGATGGACGGCACCAGCAAGTTCGACCTGGACACCACGCAGGGCGCGGCCGTCCAGCCGTCCACGAGCCCGTCGAGCAGCGTGTCGCCGAGCCATTCGGCCTCCGAGTCGCCGAGCAGCCCGCCGCCGTCCGCGTCCGAGACCGAGAGCAGCCCGCCGGCCAGCCACTCGCCGAGCAGTACGCCGCCGAGCCACTCGCCGAGCAGCACGCCGCCCACCCAGTCGTCGTCCCCGCCGCCGGACCCGTCGACCAGCCCGGGCGCCGACGGCGGCGGTGACGGCAACCCGTTCGACCCGGGCGGCGGCGGACCACAGCTGACGAACCGGGAGCACACCACCCGGTAGCGGCTCGGGGAGCGGTGGCGCGTCCCCGGGCGCGCCACCGCTCCGGGCCACGACCGCTCCGGACATGCGACGAGGGGCACGCACCGCACGGTGCGTGCCCCTCATCGCGTCGTCGTGTCCTCGCGCCGTCCGCGTCAGCCGCGGTGCAGCTCGAACCAGACCACCTTGCCGGTGCTCAGCCGGGTCGCGCCCCAGCGGCGGGCCAGCCTGTTGACCAGGTACAGGCCCCGGCCGCCCTCGTCGGTCGCGCGGGCCTGCCTCAGCCGCGGCAGCTGCGGCACGTCGTCGCCGACCTCGCAGCGCAGCACGTCGGTGCGCAGCAGTCGCAGCGTCACCGGCCGGGAGGCGTAGCGCACGGCATTGGTGACGACCTCGCTGACCAGCAGCTCGACCGAGTCCGTCAGCTCCTCCAGACCCCAGCGGGCCAGCGCCCGGCGGGCGAGCCGGCGGGCCTGGCCGGGCGCGGTCTCCTCCGGGTCCAGGAACCAGTACGCCACGTCGCTCGGCGCGATCCCGTCGAAGCGGGCGGCGAGCAGCGCGATGTCGTCGTCCCGGTCGCCCGGTCCGAGCATGTCCAGGACCTCGTCGCACAGCGCCTCCAGCGGCGGCGGATGGTCCGGGCCGGTGAGCCGCGCGGTGGCGGCCAGCTTCTCGCGCAACTGCTCGATGCCGGTCCACACGTCGCGCAGCCGCGACTCCACCAGGCCGTCGGTGTACAGCAGCAGCGTGCCGCCGGCCGGGGCGTCCAGTTCCACCGCCTCGAAGTCCACCCCGCCGACCCCGATCGGCGCGCCCGGCGGCACCTTCAGCACCTCCGCACGGCCGCCCAGATGCAGCAGGACCGGCGGCGGGTGCCCGGCGTTGGCGATGGTGATGCGGTGCGAGACCGGGTCGTAGACTGCGTACAGGCAGGTCGCCATGCGGTCGGTGCCCAGACGCTGCGCCTGCTCGTCCAGGTGGTGCAGCACCTCCTGCGGCGGCAGGTCGAGTCCGGCCAGGGTCTGCGCGGTGGTGCGCAGCTGGCCCATGATCGCCGCCGAGGTCATGGAGTGGCCCATCACGTCGCCGACCACGAGGGCGACGCGGCTGCCGGGCAGCGGGATCGCGTCGTACCAGTCGCCGCCCACCCGGGCGGTCTGTGCGGCCGGCAGATAGCGCGAGGCCAGCCGCACCCCGGTGGGGCGGGGCAGGGTCTCGGGCAGCATGGTGCGCTGGAGCTCGTCGGCGATGTACGCCTCACGGCCGTACAGCATCGCCTTGTCGATCCCGAGCGCGCTGTGCGTGGCGAGCTGCGCCGCGACCAGCAGGTCGTCGTTCTCGAACGGCAGCCGCTCGGGGCGGCGCAGGAACAGCGCGGCGCCGATCACCCGGCGCCGGCCGCGCAGCGGGGCGAGGACGGCGCGCTGCCCGTCGGGCACCGCCAACTCGGAGTCCTCGCCGAGGAGTTCGGTCAGCGCGGCGCGCGCGGACGGCGCGTCGGTGAAGACCGGCCGGACCCCGCGCAGCACCTCGCCGAGCGCGCTGCCGGACCGCACCTCGCACAGTTCGTTGGTGACGACGGACAGTTCGGCCGGCTGCTCGGGCGCCGGGACGGGCATGAACCCGATCTCCGTGTCCCGCTCGGTCGGTATCCGGTCGGTGCGGCGCAGCCGCAGCACCAGCGGGCCCACCGGCCGCTCGTCGCCCACCGGCAGCGGCTCGCGCAGATACACGAGGATGGCGTCGGAGAACGTCGGCACGGTCGCCCGGCACAGACCCATGACGATCTCGTCGAGGTCCATGCCGCGCGCGATGCGCCGGGTCGCCGCGCCCACGAACCGCAGCCGGTCCCCGTCGCGCCGCATCGGCAGCGGCCGGTTGGACGGCAGCGGCTGCCCGCTGCGCCGCTCCTGCCCACTGGGGCCGCTCGATCGCCGGTCCGCGCCGCCGGACGTACCCGAGGACCTGACCGCGCCGGACGCGCCCGCGGGGCCGGTGCCCCGGCCGCCCGGATCGGGCTGGGCCGGGATGCCCTCGGGGGCGGGCCGCGGCCGGTGCGCGCCGGGCTCGGCGGCCACCGGCTGCGCGTGCTCGTACCCGGCCGCGGGCGACGCCCCGCCCGCGCGGGGCGCGTCCGCCCCCGTGCCGCGCGCCGGCTCGCCCGCCGCGCCCGGGGCCGCGGACCGGGGCGCTCCGTCGGGGCGGGGCTGCAGCGGTAACGCCTGCGGCGGTTGCGGGGTACGCGGGAGTGCCCCGCGGGCGTCCGCGGGGTCGACGCCCGGCTGGGGGCGTTCGAAGGAGGTCGGCTGCTCCGTCACGCGTGTCGAATCCATCCGTCCGGGGCTGCGCGCCGGGCGCGCAGTGGGTCCCGCCGAAGACCCGATACCCGGAATACCTGCCCCAGGAACGGATTTCCGGCGTGGTCAGAGGCTGTTCCTGTGCCACCGGCGGGTCCTTCGCGGCCCGCACGGGTCATGCCGTCGTACCCCTCGCTCACGTCCTGCCGCCCCTCGGTGACGTACGGTCAGACCCGGCATGTGCGCCGGGAGTTGCTCCGGCCCTGCGCCTCCCTGCGCCCTTGCGGAGGACGATCCTACGTTTCGTCCCCAGGGGCGCATCAAGGGTCTCATGAGGACACGTGCGCGGGCGTACGGTCCCAGTCCTCCGGCAGCGACGGTACCGCCCAGGCGGGGTCGGGGCGCCAGTGCTGCCAGTTCTCGGAGAACGGCGGCCCCCAGGCACGGATCACCTCCACAGCGGCCAGCCCGGCGGCACGCACCCGCTCGGCCAGCGCCGCGTCCACCAGGCCGTCGCGCTGCGCCTGCGCGAACTCGTCCTCGTCCCGCCAGTCCCAACTGCGGTCCGGCTGCACGGTGATGTCCAGGAAGTGGTCCACGGAATCCACCCCGCCCGCCCAGCGGACGAGGGGCTCCTCCAGGTTCACGTACCAGTTCTTGAACCGCCAGCCCGGCTCCCAGAACAGCCACACCGACCACGGATCGCCGGGCCGGGCCAGCTTCAGCACACCGGTGCCGAACCAGCGGTCGCGCTGCACGGCGCGCGGTTTGGTGTAACGGGAGGCGAGCGGTTCGCGGTGCACGGGGGTGCCGTCGGCGAGGACGGGTCTGACGCACTCGGTGCCGGGCGCCATCCACACCGCCAGCAGGTCGGCGTCGTCGCGTACGACGGTCACCGGCCGGGCGATGTGGAAGCCGGCGCCGCCGTTCTCCCGGTACCGCCACAGGATCTGGGTCCCCGGGGCCCAGCGGCCCGCTCTCGCACCGCCCGCCGTCACGTGTCTCACCGCTCCGTCGTCTGCCATGGACAGATATTAGGTGTCATGGCCATACGACCGCTGCGGTGAGCGTCACGGTTCACACCGGGGAGCGGTGAGGGTTCACGGGTGTGTCATCCGCAGGACGTCCAGGGCCTCGTCGAGCTGTTCGGCCGTCAGGTCGCCGCGCTGCACATAGCCGCTCTCCTCCACGACCTGACGGATCGTCTTCTGCTCGGCGAGCGCCTTCTTGGCGACCTTCGCCGCCTCCTCGTATCCGATGTACTTGTTGAGCGGGGTGACGACGGACGGCGAGGACTCGGCGTACTCGCGGGCGCGTTCGCGGTGGGCGACGATGCCGTCGACCGTCCGGTCGGCCAGCAGCCGCGTGACGTTGGCGAGCAGCCGGATCGACTCCAGGACGTTCTTCGCGATGACCGGGAGCATCACGTTCAGCTCGAAGTTGCCGGCGGCGCCCGCGGTGGCCACGGTCGCGTCGTTGCCGACGACCTGCGCGGCGACCATCAGCACCGCCTCGGGGATCACCGGGTTGACCTTGCCCGGCATGATCGAGGAGCCCGGCTGGAGGTCGGGCAGGGAGATCTCGGCGAGCCCGGTGCGCGGCCCGGAGGACATCCACCGCAGATCGTTGGCGATCTTCGTCAGCCCGACGGCGATGGTCCGCAGCTGCCCGCTGGTCTCCACGATGCCGTCCCGGGCGCCCTGCGCCTCGAAGTGGTCGCGGGCCTCGGTGAGCGGCAGCCCGGTGGTGCGGGCCACCTCCTCGATGACGGCGGCGGAGAAGCCGGGAGGGGTGTTGATGCCGGTGCCCACGGCGGTTCCGCCCAGCGGGAGTTCGGCGAGCCTCGGCAGGGAGGCGGTCAGCCGCTCGACGCCGTAGCGCACCTGCGCCGCGTAGCCGCCGAACTCCTGGCCGAGGGTGACGGGCGTGGCGTCCATCAGGTGGGTGCGGCCCGACTTCACCACGTCCTCGAACTCCTCCGCCTTACGGGCGAGGGCGTCGGCGAGGTGGTTGAGGGCGGGGATCAGGTCGTGGGTGACGGCGGCGGTGGCGGCGATGTGGAGGGAGGACGGGAAGACGTCGTTGGAGGACTGGGAGGCGTTGACGTGGTCGTTGGGGTGCACGTCCCGGCCCAGCCGCTCCGTGGCGAGAGTGGCGATGACCTCGTTGGTGTTCATGTTGGACGAGGTGCCCGAGCCGGTCTGGAACACGTCCACGGGGAAGTGCTCGTCCCACTTCCCCTCGGCGACCTCCTCGGCCGCCGACGCGATCGCCTCGGCGACGTCCTTGTCGAGCACCCCGAGTTCCGCGTTGACCTTCGCGGCGGCGCCCTTGATCCGGGCCAGCGCCTCGATGTGGGCGCGCTCGATCCGCTGCCCGGAGACGGGGAAGTTCTCCACGGCACGCTGTGTCTGAGCCCGCCACTTGGCCTCGGCGGGCACCTTGACCTCGCCCATGGAGTCGTGCTCGATACGGTATTCGGTCATACCGGGTACAGCGTGTCAGCGACCCCGATTGTTCCGCCCGTCGGGCCGAACGGGGTGGGCGCCAGGGCGGCTCCGCGAGCCCGGGCGTGCCCAGCCGCCGTGACACCCGAAACGCGGGACCCGGGGGGGCGGGGCACCGGCGGGGGTGGAAGGGGCGGAGGCCCTGGGGGCGGGACGGGTGGGGCGGCGGGGTCGGAACCAGCCCGCCGCCGCCCGAGGCGTCACGCCAGGCCCGGGCCCCGTACCGGGATCGACGTGAACGTCGGCTGTTCCGGTTCCCGCGAAGTGAAGAAGTCGTTGCCCTTGTCGTCGACGACGACGAACGCCGGGAAGTCCTCCACCTCGATCTTCCAGACGGCCTCCATGCCCAGCTCCTCGTACTCCAGGACCTCGACCTTCTTGATGCAGTCCTGCGCGAGCCGGGCCGCGGGTCCGCCGATGGACCCGAGGTAGAACCCGCCGTGCGCGTGGCACGCGTCCGTGACCTGCTTGCTCCGGTTGCCCTTGGCCAGCATCACCTTGGAGCCCCCCGCCGCCTGGAACTGCGCCACGTAGGAGTCCATGCGCCCGGCCGTCGTCGGGCCGAAGGAGCCGGAGGCGTAGCCCTCGGGGGTCTTGGCCGGGCCGGCGTAGTAGACCGGGTGGTCCTTGAGGTACTGCGGCATGCCCTCACCCGCGTCCAGCCGCTCCTTGATCTTCGCGTGGGCGATGTCGCGCGCCACGACCAGCGGACCGGTCAGCGAGAGCCGGGTCTTGACCGGGTACTTGGTCAGCTCCGCGAGGATCGAGTCCATCGGCTGGTTGAGGTCGATCCTGACGACGTCCCCGGCCTCGTCCAGGTGCTCGTCCGTCGTCTCCGGCAGGAACCGCGCCGGGTCGGTCTCCAGCTGCTCCAGGAACACGCCCTCCGCCGTGATCTTGGCGACGGCCTGGCGGTCGGCCGAGCAGGAGACGGCGATGGCGACCGGGCAGGACGCGCCGTGCCGGGGCAGCCGGATCACGCGCACGTCGTGGCAGAAGTACTTGCCGCCGAACTGCGCGCCGATGCCGATCCTCTGGGTCAGCTCGAAGACCTTCTCCTCCAGCTCCTTGTCCCGGAAGCCGTGGCCGAGCGGGGAGCCCTCGGTGGGCGCGTTGTCCAGGTAGTGCGCGGAGGCGTACTTGGCGGTCTTCAGCGCGTACTCGGCGGAGGTGCCGCCGACGACGATGGCGAGGTGGTACGGCGGACAGGCGGCCGTGCCCAGCGAACGGATCTTCTCCTCCAGGAACTTCATCATGGAGGCCTCGTTCAGGACGGCCTTCGTCTCCTGGTACAGGAACGACTTGTTGGCGCTGCCGCCGCCCTTGGCCATGAACAGGAACTTGTAGGCGCCGCCGTCGGCGGCGTACAGCTCGATCTGCGCGGGCAGGTTGGAACCGGTGTTCTTCTCCTCCCACATGGTCAGCGGGGCCATCTGGGAGTAGCGCAGGTTCAGCCTGGTGTACGCGTCGAAGATGCCGCGCGAGAGGGCCTTCTCGTCCTCGCCCCCGGTCAGCACGTTCTGCCCGCGCTTGCCCATCACGATCGCCGTGCCGGTGTCCTGGCACATGGGCAGCACGCCGGCCGCGGCGATGTTGGCGTTCTTCAGCAGGTCCAGGGCGACGAACCTGTCGTTCGAGCTGGCCTCGGGGTCGTCGATGATGCGGCGCAGCTGGGCGAGGTGGGCCGGGCGCAGGTAGTGCTGGATGTCGTGGATCGCCTCCTCGGCGAGCCTGCGCAGCGCCTCCGGCTCGACCTTGAGGAACGTACGCCCGTCGGGCCCCTCGACGGTGGAGACGCCCTCGGACGTCACCAGCCGGTACGGGGTGGTGTCCTCACCCTGGGGGAGCAGATCGGTGTACGCGAACTCAGGCATCGTCGCCCATTCCTCACTCGACAGACAGCTGCCCGCCCCGGTCGGCGGGCACCGACCAGCGTAGGACCTGTGGATGACGGCGGGCTTGTGAGGTCCGGCTCACTCGGCGGGACGCGTGGGCGCGTGCGGGCGGGGAGAAGGTTTTCCACCGGGTGGCGACAGGGGGTATTCGCGATCTATCGCGTTTCGGTACGCTGCTGTCGTGGACCTTCAGAAGCAGCAGACCGAACCCTCCCGGCAGAGCGCGCCGGGTCCGGCGGCCACCGCCCGCGCCACCGGGCTGCGTGCCTCGGACGCCGACCGCGACCGCATCGCCGACATCCTGCGCGACGCTCTCGCCGAGGGCCGTCTCACCACCGACGAGCACGCCGAGCGCGTCGAGGGGGTGCTGAGCGCCAAGACGGTCGGCGAGCTGGAGGTCTTCATCCAGGACCTGCCCGCCGCCCACCAGGGCCGCACCGGCCCGGCGCACACCGCCGCCCCGCACCGCCCGCCGGCCGGCGAGATACCCCCGCAGGCCGACGAGAACGTGGTGGCGGTCTTCAGCGCCGCCGTCCGCAAGGGCCGCTGGCGCGCCGGGCGCCGGCTGCACGCGTACGCGGTCTTCGGAAGCGTCGAGATCGACCTCAGCGAGGCGGTGTTCGAGTACCAGCAGGTCGTCGTCAAGGCCGTCTCGGTCTTCGGCGACGTCCAGATACGCGTCCCGGAGAACGTCTCGCTGCGCGGCACCGGCGGTGGCGTCCTCGGCAACTTCGAGGTGACGGCGCTGGATTCGGCCGACCCGCAGGCCCCCGTGGTGTACGTCGACGGCTGGGCGGTCCTGGGGAACGTGGAGGCGCGCCCCAAGCGCGGCAAGCTGGTCGCGGACATCCTCGACCGCGTGCAGCGCAAGGTCGACAAGCGGTTGCGCAAGCACCTCTGACCGACCGCACGGTCCACGACTGAGTGCATAGGCGCGCGTACAGCGGGTAGGGCTTGCTGCATCGTCTCTCGGAGGGGTCCGTGTGACTCACGGCACCCCAGAGCTGCTCGCGAAGCCGTCGTCAGGAGAAGACCGTGCTGCAACCGCCGCATACGTCCCTGCAGGTCGCTGCCGTCCCGGCTCAGCGGGTGCCAGTGCGGGAAAGGGACCAAGACGCACCGTGGCACACCGAGGCGGTGTGCCGGCGTGACGAGGCCGGCCTGTTCTTCGCGCCCTCGAAGGAGCCCACCGCCGCCAGGCTCTCGCGCGAGGCGGCGGCCAAGCGGGTCTGCGCGCGGTGTCCGGTGATGGTCGAGTGCCGCGAGCACGCACTGCTCCAGCCCGAGCCGTACGGCGTCTGGGGTGGCCTCACCGCGGCGGAGCGCCGCGTCGTCCTCGCGCGCCGCAGGCGCCGCGAGATGGAACTCAAGAAGACCGCGCGCACGACGGGCCGGATAGCGCAGGCGGGCTAGGGCCTTCCGTTCGGAGCAGGCCGGCCTGATCCGAACGGAAGACCCTGACGGAGCGCGGGTCGGCGCGGCCCGGGGCGTGGGAGTCGTCGCGGTCGGCGAGGAGGAGCCGCCACGGGCGCGCCGTCGTGGACGAGCGGGGGCGCCTCCCTCCGCACCGGGAGGCGCCCGTCGCCGTACGAGGACGGGGGCCGTCGGCTCCTCGGAGCCGGGCCCGCTTCGCGCCGGCGTGCCTACTTCGCGCGGTCGAAGTCGATCGCGCTGTACGCCCGCAGCTTGCTCAGCCGGTGCTCGGAGTCGATCCGGCGGACCGTGCCGGACTTCGAGCGCATGACGATCGAGTCGGTGACCGCGGTCTCCGAGCGGTAGCGCACCCCGCGCAGCAGCTCGCCGTCGGTGATGCCGGTGGCGACGAAGAAGACGTTCTCGCCCGAGACCAGGTCGTCGGTGCCCAGGACCCGGTCGAGGTCGTGACCGGCGTCGATCGCCCGCTGCCGCTCCTCGTCGTCCTTGGGCCACAGCTTGCCCTGGATGGTGCCGCCCAGGCACTTCACCGCGCAGGCCGAGATGATGCCCTCGGGGGTGCCGCCGATGCCGAGCAGCATGTCCACGCCGGTGCCGTCGCGCAGCGCCAGGATCGAGCCGGCCACGTCTCCGTCGGAGATCAGTTTGATCCGCGCACCCGTCTCCCGGATCTCCTTGATGACGCCCTCGTGCCGGGGCCGGTCGAGGATGACGACCGTGACGTCCTCGGGCGTGGCCCGCTTGGCCTTGGCCACCCGCCGGATGTTCACCGACACCGGCGCGTCGATGTCGACGAAGTCGGCCGCGTCCGGCCCGGTGACCAGCTTGTCCATGTAGAACACGGCGGACGGGTCGAACATCGCCCCGCGCTCGGCGGCGGCCAGCACGGCGATCGCGTTCGGCATGCCCTTGGCGGTCAGGGTGGTGCCGTCGATCGGGTCGACGGCGATGTCGACCTCCGGCCCGGTCCCGTCGCCCACGCGCTCCCCGTTGAAGAGCATCGGGGCTTCGTCCTTCTCGCCCTCGCCGATGACGACGACGCCGTTCATCGAGACGGTGGAGACGAGGGTCCGCATGGCGCGGACCGCGGCGCCGTCGGCGCCGTTCTTGTCGCCGCGCCCGACCCAGCGGCCGGCCGCCATCGCGGCGGCCTCGGTCACCCGGACGAGTTCCAGGGCGATGTTGCGGTCAGGAGCCTCTTCGGGGACTTCGAGTTCGGACGGGAGGTGATGATGCTCGGTCATCGGAGCGCACCTTTCTGATACGACGACGGCCGGATGAGGGTTCTGGCCTTGACTCTATCGCCGGGCAGACAAAATGAGCAGGGGACCCCACGGATGAGCGGATCGGGCACCTGCGACGATAGGACGCGTGGCAGGTTCGAACCGCAAGCAGAAGACAGTCCGGGGCACCATCGCCTCCCTGGGCGTGACCGTGTTGGCGGCGGCGGTCGTCTACGTCTTCGTCCCGCACGACGACCACGCTCCTGACATCAAGCCGGTCGACTACCGGGTCGAACTGATCACGGCCCGTCGCGCCGCCTCGTACCCGGTGGCCGCGCCCGAGGGGCTCCCCGCGGGCTGGAAGGCCACCTCGGTCCGCTACCGGGCCGACCAGGGCGACCTCTGGCACCTGGGTTTCCAGGATCCCGACGGTCAGTACGTCGCGGTCGAGCAGTCCACGCAGAAGCGCAAGGACTTCATCGACGAGGCCAGCCAGGGCGGCCGTGCCACCAAGGTGACCCAGCGGATCGACGGCCGCACCTGGACCCGGTACACCGGCGGCCGCTACGACGCCCTCGTCTACGAGGACGGCAAGGGATCGACGACGGTGGTCGCGGGCACGGCGGGTTTCGACCGGCTCACGGCGATGGCGCAGGCGCTGAAGCTGAAGAAGACGCCCGAGGGCGGCTCGACGACGTCCTGACAGCGACCTGAGGGCGCCCTGCCGGCGGCCTGAGGACGGTCGGATTGGCGCCGTGGCCCTTGCCAGGGGCCGTGGCCTTCCTCGGGTCCGTGGACCTCCCCGAAGCTCACGGCCCAGCGGCCGCAGGCTGCCCACCGGGCCGCGGACCGCCCCCCGAGCCCCCGGCTCGGCTACTCCTCGGCGTCCTCGTCCTCCGCGGCCTCCTCGGCCAGGGCGGCGTCCAGGCGGGCGCGCGCGCCCTCCAGCCACCGCCGGCACACCTTGGCCAGCTCCTCGCCCCGCTCCCACAGCGCCAGGGACTCCTCCAGGCTGGTGCCGCCCGCCTCCAGCCGCCGTACGACCTCGATCAGCTCGTCGCGCGCCTGCTCGTAGCCGAGCGTCTCCTGCGCCGGTGCTGCCTTGCTTGTCATCCGCCCACCCTAAACGTCGGCTCGAACCGTGAACTCGCCCTCGGCGACCCGCGCCCGCAGCGCCTCGTCCGCCGCCACCTCCGCCGGATCGCGGACCACATGGCCGTCCGCCCGCTGCAGGACGGCGTACCCGCGCCGCAGCGTCGCCGCGGGGGAGAGGGCCACCACGCGCGCGTGCGTGTGCGCCAGCTCGGAGTCGGCGCGGTCCAGCAGATGCCGCAGCGTGCGCCGGCCGCGGTCGAGCAGCGCGGCGACGTGGTCCGCCCGCTCGTCGATCATGCGGTGCGGGTCCTCCATGCAGGGCCGCGCCAGCGCGTGCGCCAGCCCGCGCTCCTCCCGCTCGACGTGCGCCCGCGCGCACCGCCGCGCGCGGTCGCGCAGCTGCCTTACCCGTTCGTACTCCTCGCCGACGTCCGGGACGACCCGCTTCGCGGCGTCGGTGGGGGTGGAGGCGCGCAGGTCGGCGACGTAGTCCAGCAGCGGCGTGTCCGGCTCGTGGCCGATCGCGGAGACCACGGGCGTACGGCACGCGGCGACCGCGCGGACCAGCTGCTCGTCGGAGAACGGCAGCAGGTCCTCCACGCTGCCGCCACCGCGCGCCACCACGATCACGTCCACGTCCTCGATCTCGTCCAGCTCCTTGACGGCCTGGACGACCTGCGTGACGGCGTGCACGCCCTGCACGGGGACGTTGCGCACCTCGAAGCGGACGGCGGGCCAGCGGTGCCGGGCGTTCTCCAGGACGTCCCGCTCGGCGGCGGAGGCGCGCCCGCACACCAGGCCGACCAGCTGGGGCAGGAACGGCAGCGGCTTCTTGCGCTCGGGTGCGAACAGGCCCTCGGCGGCGAGGTTCTTCTTCAGCTGCTCCAGCCGGGCCAGCAGCTCGCCGACGCCCACCGGCCTTATCTCGGCCGCGCGCAGCGACAGCTGCCCGCGCGGGGCGTACCACTCCGGTTTGGCGTGCACGAGGACGCGGGCGCCCTCGCCGACGACGTCGGCGACCGCGTCGAACACCTCGCGGTAGCAGGTCACGCCGACCGAGATGTTGTACGACGGGTCGCGCAGCGTCAGGAACACCACACCCGCGCCCGGCCGCCGCGACAGCTGGGTGATCTGGCCCTCGACCCAGACCGCGCCGAGCCGGTCGATCCAGCCGCCGATGAGCCGCGAGACCTCGCCGACGGGCAGGGGAGCTTCGGGGGACGTGGAGATGGCCATGTCCGCGAGGGTAGCGGCCGGCGCCGACAACGACGGCGGCAGCGCGGAGCGGGGGCGGCACGGGCAGGAGCGGCACGTGGCAGGGGTGGCACGGGGCGGCGACGGAGCTTGGCGGGAGACCCGGGGCGTCGGCGGAGGACCGCGCGATCTCCGGGCCGCCGGGGGCACCCTTACGATGGGGCCATGACTGCTACGTCTGGCCGCCGTGTCCTGCTCGCCGCCCCCCGTGGCTACTGCGCGGGTGTGGACCGCGCCGTGATCGCCGTCGAGAAAGCCCTGGAACAGTACGGGGCCCCGGTGTACGTCCGGCACGAGATCGTCCACAACAAGTACGTCGTGCAGACCCTGGAGAAGAAGGGCGCCGTCTTCGTCGAGCGGACGGAGGAGGTGCCGCCGGGCAACATCGTGATGTTCTCGGCGCACGGCGTGGCGCCCGTCGTGCACGAGGAGGCCGCGCGCGGCCGGCTCGCCACCATCGACGCCACCTGCCCGCTGGTCACCAAGGTCCACAAGGAGGCCGTCCGGTTCGCCAAGGAGGACTACGACATCCTCCTGATCGGGCACGAGGGCCACGAGGAGGTCATCGGCACCTCCGGCGAGGCCCCCGAGCACATCCAGCTGGTGGACGGTCCCGAGGACGTGGCGAAGGTCGAGGTGCGCGACCCGTCGCGGGTGGTGTGGCTGTCCCAGACCACGCTCTCGGTGGACGAGACCATGGAGACGGTGGACGCGCTGAAGGAGAAGTTCCCGCAGCTGATCTCGCCGCCGAGCGACGACATCTGCTACGCCACGCAGAACCGCCAGCTCGCGGTGAAGCAGATGGGCGCCGAGGCCGACCTGGTCATCGTGGTCGGCTCGCGCAACTCCTCGAACTCCAAGCGGCTGGTGGAGGTCGCCAAGCTCGCCGGCGCCGCGCAGGCGTACCTGGTGGACTTCGCCGACGAGATCGACGAAGCCTGGCTGGAGGGCGTGACCACCGTCGGCGTGACCTCGGGCGCGTCGGTGCCGGAGGTGCTGGTCGAGCAGGTGCTCGAATGGCTCGCGGGGCGCGGTTTCGAGGACGTGGAGATCGTCAAGGCGGCCGAGGAGTCCATCACGTTCTCCCTGCCGAAGGAACTCCGCCGCGACCTGCGCGAGGAGGCGGCTTCGCTGGTCGCCGAGCGCGGCGGGTCGGGCACGACGTCGGACTGAGCGCGGCGGAGCGCTGCACGCGGCGCGACGGTGCCGGAAGCCTCGGCGGGAATCCGCCGGGTGTCCTCGGGTGCGACCGTCACCCGCGTGACTGCCAGTGCCACCCCGTAACGTGGAGCCATGCAGATCTTCGGTGTGGACATCGGCGGTTCGGGGATCAAGGGCGCCCCGGTGGACCTGGACCGGGGCGACCTGGCCCAGGAGCGGTGCAAGGTGCTCACCCCGCACCCGGCGACGCCCGACGGGGTGGCCGACGGCGTCAAGCAGGTCGTGGACCACTTCGGCTGGACGGGCCCGGTCGGGCTGACCTTCCCGGGCGTGGTCACCGGCGGCGCCACGATCCGCACGGCGGCCAATGTCGACAAGAGCTGGATCGACACCGACGCGCGTGCGTTGTTCGGTGAGCGCCTCGGCGGCCTGCCGGTGACGGTGGTCAACGACGCGGACGCGGCGGGCGTCGCCGAGATGCAGTTCGGCGCGGGCAAGGACCGCAGGGGCACGGTGATCCTGCTGACGTTCGGCACGGGCATCGGCAGCGCGGTCTTCATCGACGGCGCCCTGGTGCCCAACACCGAGCTGGGCCACCTGGAACTGGACGGCCACGAGGCGGAGAAGCGCGCCTCCAGCAAGGTCAAGGACGACCGGGACCTGTCCTGGGAGCAGTGGGCGCGCCGGGTCCAGAAGTACCTGGCCCACGTCGAGATGCTGTTCTCGCCCGAACTGTTCGTCATCGGCGGCGGCGTCAGCCGCAAGTCGCAGAAGTTCCTGCCCCTGATCGAGGGCGTCCGGGCGGAGATCGTCCCCGCGCAGCTGCAGAACAACGCGGGGATCGTGGGCGCGGCGATGAGGGCGGCGCAGAGCGGCTGACGGACGGGTCCGGCCGGCCGCGCCCGGAGGCGTGAAGCGTTCACCCCCTGGGCCGTCCCACGGTCCCCCTCCTTCTGCGGCCTCGCCCGATCGACGACCCCCCAAGGACAGACGGCGTGGACCCGACGACCGCGTGGGTTCGATGGACGGCGTGGGCCCGGCGGACGACACGGACGCGACGGACGACAGGGACCTGACGGACGACACGGACCCGACGGCCCGGCGGACGACAGGGACCCGGCGGACGGGGTCAGGCCCGCGGGCCGTGTGGCCCGACAGTGTCAGCTCGGTCGACAGCGGCCGCCCTCCGGTCGACGGCTCCGTGCCGCCGACCGGACGGTCGCCGCCAGGGCCGCGCGCCGTAGCAGCGCCGTGGCCCCCGCGACCAGTGTCCCGGCGTACAGCCACACCGCGTGGGTGGCGAGGGCGGTCACCAGGCCCATCAGGGTGCCGAGGACCCCGTCGCCGTCGGCCACCGGCAGCAGTCCGACGGCGAACCCGATCGGCACGACGACGGGCGCGGTCAGCAGGTCGCCCCTGCGCACCCACAGGGCGGTCAGCGCGCACACCGGCACGAACAGCACGCCGTACCCGGCCGGCGAGGCGTCCAGGAGCAGGGCGTCGAGGCAGCCCAGCGCGAACATCAGCGCGCCGCAGAACAGTCCGCCGCCGAGCCCGGTCAGCCGCGGGTTGGGCAGGCGCCGCAGCCGCCGTACGAGGGAGGCCGGTGCGGAGACGGGGGGCGCGGCGGCGGGCGCCCGGCGTGGCGCGGGCCGGTCGGGGCCGCGTGCTCCCCCCGCAGCCGGCCGGGGACGGGGGCGGGCCGACGGCCGTACCGGCTCCTGTATGCCCTGCGGGGTCGCGGGCGGCCTGCCGCGTCGCGGTCCGTACTGCTGGGGTCGCGTCCTGTGTTGCTCCACCGGACCAACCTAGGTCTGTTTATGTGCTGAATAGGCCGTTTGACACGCCGCACGGCGTGGCGCGGCCAAGCGTTCGAACCGTCGCCGAAGCGGGGCGGCGCACGCCGTAGACTGGTGGATCGGCCGCCTGGCCGCCAGTCTCCTCATGTACGGGAAGTCGCAACGTGTCGCTCACGATCGGAATCGTCGGTCTGCCGAACGTCGGCAAGTCGACCCTGTTCAACGCCCTGACCAAGAACGACGTGCTCGCGGCCAACTACCCGTTCGCCACGATCGAGCCGAACGTCGGTGTCGTGGGCGTCCCGGACGGTCGTCTCGCCCAGCTCGCCTCGATCTTCAAGTCGGAGCGGATCATCCCGGCCACCGTCGACTTCGTGGACATCGCCGGCATCGTACGTGGTGCCAGCGAGGGCGAGGGCCTCGGCAACAAGTTCCTCGCGAACATCCGCGAGTCGGACGCGATCTGCCAGGTCATCCGTGCCTTCAAGGACGAGAACGTCGTGCACGTCGACGGCAAGGTCTCGCCCAAGGACGACATCGAGACGATCAACACCGAGCTGATCCTCGCCGACCTCCAGACCATCGAGAAGGTCCTGCCCCGCCTCCAGAAGGAGTCGCGGATCAAGAAGGACGTGGCGCCCAAGGTCAAGGCGGTCGAGGAGGCGAAGGAGATCCTGGAGAAGGGCGACACGCTCTTCGCGCACGGCATCGTCCAGGGGACCGAGCGCAGCGAGCTGCTGCACGACCTGCACCTGCTCACCACGAAGCCCTTCCTCTACGTCTTCAACGTCGACGAGGACGAACTGACCGACGAGGACTTCAAGAACGAGCAGCGTGCCCTGGTCGCTCCCGCCGAGGCGATCTTCCTCAACGCCAAGCTGGAGGCGGAACTCGCCGAGCTGGACGAGGAGGACGCCCTGGAGCTGCTGGAGTCGGTGGGCGCCGAGGAGCCGGGCCTGGCCACCCTCGCCCGCGTCGGCTTCAACACCCTGGGCCTGCAGACCTACCTGACGGCCGGCCCCAAGGAATCCCGCGCCTGGACCATCAAGAAGGGCGCCACCGCCCCCGAGGCGGCCGGTGTGATCCACACCGACTTCCAGAAGGGCTTCATCAAGGCCGAGGTCATCTCCTTCGCCGACCTCGTGGAAACCGGCTCGGTAGCCGAGGCCCGGGCCAAGGGCAAGGCCCGCATGGAGGGCAAGGACTACATCATGCAGGACGGGGACGTGGTGGAGTTCCGCTTCAACGTCTAATACGTCCGGCGAAAGGCCGTCTGACCTGCGACGGAGCGGGTTGGGCGGCCTTTGTGGTCCGTGCAGAGTCCGCAGCGTGCTGACTTCGGTCAGCGCGCGGGGGAGCGGCTACGCCGCTTCGTCGACCGGTGGCTGGGCGTCGGCGGACTGGTCCGCGTACGCCTTGTCGACCGCGGCCCGGGTCTGCTCCTCGGAGTCGGGCCACAGGTGGGTGTAGATGTTCAGCGTCATGGCCGCGTTGGTGTGGCCGAGGCGCTCGGAGACCGTCTTCACGGACTCGCCGTGCTTGATCAGCAGGCTGGCGTAGTGATGCCGGAGGGCCTGGGGTCCGGTGCCCTTCGGTATGCCGGCCTTCGCGCAGGCGGGCCGCCAGGACCCGTCCATGAAGTGTGTGTAGACCACGGGTCCGCCCTGCGGCGCCGTGAGGGGCGACTATGGCGTTCAAGGCCGAAGCCGATTTTTCGGAGTCGCCGGACGGGACGCGTGGTCCTATGCACCGGCTGTCGACGCCGTGTACGGTCCCCAGGTCGCATACGACGGAATCCCGCTGGTCGGGCGAGACCTGTCGGAGCTGGAGAGCGACGCAATCGCGTATGCCGAGGCAATGGACGTGTACCTCCGCTACACGCCTGAGGGCTACGCAGGACCGGATGATCCCGGGGTCGTCATGCGCGGGCAACTAGTCGGGCCGGTCCTCCGACCGCGCCCGTTGTTCATGGTGACGCGCGACGGCGCGAATACCGAATGGGACTCGATGCCCTCCGAGGAGTACCGCCTCAACGGGTCGACGGCCTGACGTGGCGTGACTCGTGACGATGAGGCCCGAATACGCCAGCCCACCAGTCGAGGTCGCGTTCGGGCCGCCCGTTACGCACCCTGATGCCCTCGCTGTCCGTGGCAGCGAGGGCATCAGTCGTCAGGCGGCTCGGGCTACGGGTAACTGCGCGACCCACGTCGTGACCTCAGTCAGGTACTCGGGCTGCAGCCCGAGGTGCGGGTCGGGTTGAACGAGGAGAGTCGGCGTTCCCTCGGCGGTGCGCTCCGCCGCCCAGGCGTGGTCGAGGCTGGTGAAGTCGTCGTCGATCCAGACGGCGGGGGCGTCGCCCAGCCAGGCGTCGACGTGGTCGCGCTTCCAGAGGTAGCCGTTGGGGTGGCTGGTGGTGATTTGGGGACGTGGCAGGTCGACGTGCGGCAGGGCCGGGAGGTCGAGAAGGGGCCCGATGAGGGTGGTGGCGTCCTGGCGCCAGCTGGTGCACCAGACGGGGGTGACCAGGCCGGTGCGGATGATGTCCATGAGCAGGCTGCCGTGATCGGGGTTGAGCCAGACGGTGACCGGGTTGTCGGCGCTGCGGCCGGTGGGGACGACGTCGTGGCGGGCGTGGGTGGCCGGGGTCGAGCCGTGCTCGTCGGGGAAGGGTATGAGGACGCCGTCGATGTCGAGGAGCAGGTAGGGCGGGCGCATCGGTCCTCCATAGTCCGGATGAACGCGGATGTCAGAGCTTGCGGGCGCGGATCAGCAGGGTGGTGGGCCAGTGGCCCATGCGGGGGTCGTGGAACTCCTGGGCCGAGGTGAGCCAGAAGCCCGCCTGGCTGAGGTGCCTCTCCCACCGGTCCGTGGAGAACTCCCAGCGGGCGATGGGGAGCCGGGTGCGGTCGGGAAGGGTGACGAAGTCGCGGCGAGGACGGTCGTCGCCAGAAGGGCTGCGGCCGCCGCGCTGCGGGTGCGGGACGGAGAAGGCGAGCACTCGCCCGGGCATGAGGCGCTGGGCGATGGCCGGGAGCAGGAGCTCGGGGGCGACGAGACCGATGGCTCCGAAGACGGAGTAGATCGCGTCGAACTGCTCGTCGGAGGCGTGTAGGTAGTGCAGGGCGTGCCCGGCGACGAAGGTGAGGTTGTTCAGCCGTCCGTAGTGGGAGCGGGCGCGGCGGACCTGCAGGCCGACCAGGTCGACGCCGGTGACGTGAGCCCCGTGGCGGGTGGCGAGGTGGGCGGCGTTGTGGCCGGGGCCGCAGCCGAGTTCCAGGAGTCGCTTGCCGCGCAGGTCGGAGCCGAGGACGTCGGCTCCGGGCCCTTGGCCGGGTCTCGTGGTCCATTCCATCCGGGCGGGTACGGCCAGAGGTTCGGCGAGGCCGGCGTTGGTGCGCTGGGCGGCGTGGGCGTGCCAGGGGGATGCCTGGGCGAGCACGTCAGATCTCCAAGAGGTGAAGGACGTCGGTGAGGTGGCGGTGGACGGCCTTGATGTAGGCGGGGTCGGTGGCCGGGTCGTCGATCCAGCGGATGGACTGCTCCATGAACCACTCGACGGCCCACATGCGGTGCCAGCCCAGGGCCCAGTTCTCGGCGGTGAGCCCGCCGCGCGGGGCGAGGGCGTCGGGGGTGCCGCCGGCGGTGACGTACTGCTCCAGGAGGCTTTCGCCAGAGACGTGCGGCGCATCGCCGCCGAGAACGGCGAGATCCTCCAGACCAATAAGTCGGCCATCTCGCACTGGGTGAACGGCACCCGTGCCCCTTCGGGCCGGGTAGGCCAGTACCTGGCCGAGGCGCTATCCCGCAGAGCGGGGCGCACGGTCACCCAGACCGAGATCGGCCTCCAGGCCGGTGATGACGAAGAGCCAGCGGAATCCGACCCTGTCCTCGCGGTCACCGACCTGGGCCGCGCCGACGTCGAGCGCCGCCGCTTCCTCGCCGTCGCGGCCTTCACCACCGCCGGCGTCGCCATGCCGCTCGGCTACGACCACGAAGCCACCGCCCGCATGCTCCGCGCCCGCACCGGCACGTCCATGGTCGGGGCAGAGGACGTGGACGTCGTACGGCAGATCACGGCGGCCTTCAGCGCCGCCGACGAGCGCCTCGGCGGCGGGCACGGCCTGACCACCGTCACCGCGTACCTCGCCGACACCGCCGCCCCCATGCTGCGCGGACGCTTCCCCAGCGAAGGCTTACGCCGGGCCGCCTTCGGCGCCGTCGCCGAACTCGCCTACCTCGCTGGGTGGAAGCACCACGACCTCAGCCAGGAAGGCGCCGCACAGCGCTACTACCAGGTCGGCTACAAGCTCGCCTGCGAAGCCGACCCCCACGGCCACGCCGCCTGGATGATGCGCGCCCTCGCCCACCAAGCACTGAGCCTCAAACAGTCCCACCACTGCGTCGACCTCGTCGAAGGCGCCCTACGCACAGGCCTCGGCCACGTCGACGGCCGGACCGAGGCCCTCCTCCACATCACCCACGCCCGCGCCTACGCCGCCATCGACGAGAACTCGTCGGCCGCACGCGCCCTGCTCGCCGCCGAGGACGCCCTCCTACGGGACGACGGTCCCCAGCCCAGCTACTCCCGCGTAAGCGGCCCGGCCGCCGGCACCGTGGCCAGCCACACCGCCCGCACCCTGACCGACCTTGCCGACCACATCGGCACCGAACAGCAGCACCGGGACGCCCTCACCCGCTGGGACCCTGTGAAGTACAAGCGCGTCCACGCCCTTACCCACGCCGACCTCGGCGACAGTCTCGCCGCCCAGGCCCGCGCCGACGAGGCCGTCGCCGCCTGGACCCAGGCCCTGGTCCTGATGGAGGGTATGACCTCCGACCGCACCCGCAAGGCGATCACCTCAATCCGCTCCACTCTCGCGGTCTACCAGCGCCGCCGCGTTCCCGGTGCTGCCGATCTCGCACGCCGCGCCCGCGAGGCCCTCGCCTAACATGCCCAACAACCCGCCCGACGAAGGGAACACCGTGACCCAGCAGACCGACGACCAGCCGAAGGCCCTCAAGCCGGCGCTCGAATCGATGACCCTGCTGGTCGCCGCGGTCATCGTCCATGACAAGGCCACCAACCGCGTCGTCCTCCTCCAGCGCAGCGAGAACGCCAAGTTCGCCCAGGGAATGTGGGACCTCCCCGTCGGCAAGAGTGAACCGGGCGAACCGATCACCGAGACGGCCGTCCGCGAGCTCTACGAGGAGACCGGCCTCACGGTGAAGCCCGAGTCCCTCAAGGTCGCCCACATCATCCACGGTGCCTGGGGCGTCGAGGCCCCCAACGGCTTCCTCACGGTCGTCTTCGCCGCCCACGAATGGACCGGCGAACCCGAAAACCGCGAACCCCGCAAGCACTCCCAGGTCCGCTGGGTCGACGCCAGTGACATTCCGGAAGCATTCGTCGAAACCACAGCGAGTTCCCTCCACGGATATCTATCTGGCAGGTCCCAGGTCTCGCTCGATGGCTGGCGCTGAGTGAAGGAAGGGAGTGTTTTCCCAGTCTATTGAGAAGTGTGGGTGGGCCAATCTGATTCTGATTGCTTGGGAAAAAAGTGCTGCGCATGGTCGCCGGATGGGGTTGATCTGAAGAGGGATTCGAAGATCGCCTCGAATTCGCATTCATCTGAATCCTTGAACACGGCCAGCCCCTTGATGTCATCGGCGGTCACGTGCCGTTCGCAGAAAGATCGAGCGCGATCGTTCTTGTTCGAGGACTCGTTGTTCTCTAGCGGCGGGTAGTAGTCCTCAATTGCGCCGCGCTCCCATACGTAAATGTCATCTTTCCGTAGTTCCTGAAGCAGCTCGATCTTCATGCGCCTAAGGTCAGGATCGGCAGCCTCTTCGAGAACTTTCCGCATGGCGCCCGAGGTAGATCGCGCAAAAAACGCGCTGACAGCGGCGTCGAGATCCTCCCATTCGCAGAGCCCTTGAGCGTATTGCTCTCGTGCCACCCTGGCCCGCTTCCAGAGATCCTGCACAGCGCCGTTAGTGCGCATGCTCTTGAGTGTCTTTCCGGAGGGGTCGTTTTCTGAAGCGGCTGCAATTTCTTTTACCTTGGCGATGAGTCGATCCCGCAGTTGGTGACAATCTTGGCTGGCTCCCAGTTTGTCAAAACCTTCCGCTAGGACGTCAAGGTCGGCGAGTACCGCAATCCGCATTTCGAACTGAGTGAAGAAACTTCTGTAGCGGGCGATGCTTCCCTTTCCTTCAACCTTCGCGATCGCTGTCGCACGCTTCTCGAAGTCCCATTCTGGATTGAGGGTTCGAGCGATGTGCGGGATTAGGATGTGGTCGCTCGGTCCCTCTACGAGCAAGACAGAGTTCGCAAAAAATGCCGCCTCGTTGTTTTCGTGCTTGATGATCTCAAATTGATCGCGTGCCTCAATTTTTGAAAGGTCGATCACGCGTGTCCGGCTTGCCGGCGGATCCAGGGAGTGGTCCTTAATGACCTTTACAAATGTTCCGGTCGCCCCAGGTGCGAAGAACGACGGCGAGTGGGTGCTGACCAGGACGTCGTTGAACTCGGAGAAGAACGCCAAGGCTTCGAACAGCTTCCGCTGTGCCTGGGGGTGCAGGAATACTTCGGGTTCCTCGAAGAGGAGTAGGCAAGGTTGCTGAGAGCTGTCTGCCGTGACTGGTCGTGCGGTTTTCATGTCGACATACGCACGAAGGATGGCGAATGCGACCGACCTTCGAAGGCCGTCTCCTTTGGTCCTGAAATGGCCGGTGACTCCATCGTCGATAGAGATTTGCGCTTCTTCGAGAAGGCTACGCAGACGTGGAGGCGGGATCTCAAGGCGGACGCTTGTTCGACGCCTACGCCCGCCGCAGCGCCGTCGCCGAGGCCAGCCCCGACGCGGTCGACGTGTCCGACCTCGACCTCGCCCGCCGCATCGTCGAGGAGGAGCAGGAGCGCCTGGGCGTGACGGACGCCAGGAACGATGCCATGGGCGACGCCACGGACGTCCTCGCGCCCAGCGAATGACCGTCCGCCCCGTCGCCGGCCGGCCGACGCCGCCCCCACCGTCTCCCTCACGCCACCCGAGTGACGCCACCCCGTCGTCCCTGCGAGCCAGCCGAATGACGCCACCCCCGTCCCCCACGCACCCCCGACCGACCACACCTCACCGTCGCTCTCACGCCAACCCGGCGAGCGGGTGAGCCGGGCAGCGATTACTCCGCGTATCCTCAGGCCGGGACTGGGACGCTCATGGGGGAGGCAGGACGTGGAGTTCCGGTTGCTCGGGTCCGTGGCCGTGGTCACGGAGAGCGGCGACGTTCCGCTCGGTCCCGTCAAACGGGCGACGCTGCTGGCCGTGCTGCTGCTGCGGCCCAACACCCCGGTCAGCGTCGACCGCCTCACCGAGGCCCTGTGGGAGCAGGAGCCGCCCCTCCACTTCAAGACGGTCGTCCAGGGCCATGTCTCCCGGCTGCGCGCCCTGCTCGCCGCGCACGGAGCGCGGGAGTACGGCATCGAGCTGACCACGCACGGGGCGGCGTACGAACTCCAGCTGCCCGAGTCGCTGGTGGACGCGCACCGGTTCGAGGAGCTGGTCGGGCTCGCCCGGGTGCAGCGGCAGCCCGCCGACACCGTACGGATGCTGCGCGAGGCGCTGGCCTGCTGGCAGGGGCCCGCGCTCACCGGCACCGTGCGCAGCGGCCCGCTGGAGGCGGCCGCCGTCGGGCTCGAGGATCTGCGGCTGTCGGCCGTGGAGGCGCTGGCCGAGGCGTACGGGCAGCTCGGTGAGCACGGCCGGGCCGCCGCCGTGCTGCGCACCGAGGCCGTCGCGCACCCCCTGCGCGAGTCCCTGGCCGCCGCGCTGATGCTGGCGCTGGGCCGCTCGGGGCGGCAGTCGGACGCCCTCAACTGGTACCACCGCACCCGCCGCCTGCTCTCCGACGAACTCGGCGTGGATCCGGGCGAGGCGCTGACCGACGCGTACGCCACGCTGCTCAGGGCCGCCGAGCCCGTGGCGCCCGCCGAAGCCGCCGAACCCGTGACGGCGCCGGCCCCGCCGCCCACCGAGGCGCCGCCCGTACCGGAGCTGCTGCCGCGTCCGCCGCGCGGTTTCACCGGGCGCCGGGCCGAACTGGCCGCGCTCGACGCGGTCGTGGGCGGCGGTGACGCGCCCGTCTGCCTGGTCACCGGGCCGGCCGGCGTCGGCAAGACCGCGTTCGCCCTGCACTGGGCCTACCAGCGGCGCGCCGACTTCCCCGACGGTCGCCTCTTCGCCGACCTGCGCGGCTTCAGCGACACCCCGGCGCCCGATGCCGGGACCGTGCTGCGGGAGTTCCTGCTCGCGCTCGGCGTGCCGGCGCAGCGCGTTCCGGAGACGGCCGCCGCGCGCGGGGCGCTGTTCCGGTCGCTGACCGAGGGGCGGCGGCTGCTCGTCGTCCTCGACAACGCCCGCTCCTCCGAGCAGGTCCGCCCGCTGCTGCCCGGCGGCGACCACTGCGCGACGCTGGTCACCAGCCGCGACCGGCTCGGCGGGCTGGTGGCCTCCGACGCCGCCCGCCCGGTGCCCCTCGGACATCTGCCGGCGGCCGACTCGGCGGCGCTGCTCGCGAGTGTGCTGGGCGAGGACCGGATCGCCGCCGAGCCGGAGGCCGCCGAGCGGCTGGCCGGGCTGTGCGACGGGCTGCCGCTCGCGCTGCGGGTGACCGCCGCCCGCCTGGCCGGCCGCCCGCAGTGGACCCTGGCCGCGATGGGTCACGAACTAGCCGACGAACAGGTCCGGTTGGCGCTGCTGAACGTCGAGGACACCGGGGTATCGGCCGCGTTGCGGCTGACCGTGCAGCAACTTCCCGAGCCCGCCGCCCGGATGTTCCGCGCGCTCGGCCTGCACACCGGCTCCGATCTGGACCGGTTCACGGCCAGTGCCCTCGCCGGCACCACCCCCGCGCAGGCCTCCGCCGACCTCGACCGGCTCGCCGCCGCCCATCTGCTCACCGAGTCCGTGCCCGGCCGCTGGACGCCCCACGACCTGGTCCGGCTCTACGCGCGCCACCTCGCCCCGCAGGCCGACCCCGAGGGCCTGCGCCGCCTCCTCGACCACTACCTCTACACCGGCCTCGCCGCCGACGCGGCCGCCGAGCCCGGCTCCCAGCCCTGCTACGCGCTGCCCGCCGACGCCCACCGCCCGGCCGCCACACGGGAGTTCGAGGACCGGGCCGCCGCCCTCGCCTGGTACGAGGCGGAGCGCGCCGCGCTGGAGGGCGCGGTCGCCGCCGCGGCGGCCCTGGGCCTGCACGACCGGGCCTGGCGGCTGGCCCTGGTGCAGTGGCCGCTGATGCTGTGGCGGATCACCGACGGCTGGACCCCGCTGCTGGAGGCCGGGCTCGCCTCGGCCGAACTCGTGGGCGACCTGGACGCGCAGTCGCGCACCCGGGCGCTGCTCGGCTGGATCATGCACGAGGAGGGCCGCGACACCGAGGCCCTGGTCCACCTGGAACAGGCACCCGCGCTGGCGGCAGCCGCCGGCGACACGATCAGCGAGGCGATCGCCTACGTCAACCTCGGCGCGGTGCTCAACGGCGTGGGCGAGACCGGGCGGGCCGGAGAGCTGATGTCCCGGGCGGTGGCCCTCGCCGACCGCACCGGCCACCCCGCGACCCAGGTGCTGACCCTCGGGCACCTGGCCCGGCACTGCCTGACCGCCGGCCGGTACGCGGCGGCCCTCGCGCACACCGCGCGCGCCGCCGAACTCGTCTCGCCGCACGCCGCGGTGGGCCGGGCCGAGCTGCAGATCGTCCGGGGCGAGGCGCTGGCGGGGCTCGGGCGGGTCACGGAGGCCGCCGACCAGTTCAGGTCGGCCACCCGGGCCGCGGCGGCGGCCGGTTTCACCGAGGGCTCGGAGCGGGCGGCCGAGCTGCTGTCCCGGCTGGCGGCGGGGCGTTAGCGGTACGTAAGCGGAACAGCAGCGGCGGCGCGGAAGCTGGTGTCCGGCATCGAGGAACGGTGCCGGACACGACCGCTTCACCACCGTCACGGGGGAGAACCACCATGCGCAACCACCGCAAGCACACCGTCCTGGCCGCCGCGGCCGTCGCCGCCCTCTCGCTGGGGCTGACCGCGTGCGGCGGCGGCGACGGGACCGGCACGAAGGACGAGGGCGCCGCCACGTCGTCGCAGACCTCCACCGCCGTCAGGCCCGACGCCACCTCGAGGACCGGCGCCGGCTCGGGCACGGACGCCTCCGGTTCCCAGGGCTCGGGCGGCTCCGGCGCGGCGAAGGGCGGGACCACCGACCAGACCGCGGCCAAGACCGCGGGCGGCGGCAGCGGCGCGTCCGGGGGCGGCTCCGGCAAGTCCTCCGCCCCCGCGTGCACCCACGGCGACGTGCGGATCACGGTGGAGAAGGCCGCCGGGGAGACGCCCACCGAGCACGTCGTGCTGACCGCCAAGAACATCTCCGGCCACTCCTGCCGACTGCTCCAGTACCCGCTGATCGCCTTCGGGCCCGTCCAGACCGCCAAGGACATCCCGGCCGTCGCCAAGAGCAAGCCCCCGGTGCCGGTCATCGTGGCGCCCGGCGGCCCGGCGTACGCCAACGTGCGGATCGCCGACGGCGGTGTCCACGAGGACAACAAGGTCGTCACCTCGTTCACCGTCAACCTCTTCGCCCCCGACGGCCCGGCCGAGGGCAGTGTCGAGGTGAAGGCCCCGGCGGGCGGTCTCGCCGTCGACGAGGCGGTCGCCAAGACCGGCTACTGGACGCCGGAACTGCGCAACGGCGCCGACGAGTTCTGACCGCCGCGTCCTTCGACCGCCCCTCGCGTGCGGGCCGGCTCCCCCGGCCGGTCCCGGCGCGAGGCGGACGGGAGGGTCCCGCCGGTCACCGGCGGGACCCTCCGGGTATCCCTCCGGCGTCCCCCGGGTGCTTCTCCGGGTTTCCTCCGGGTGTTCGCCCGAGGGCGGGGCCCGGTCCCGTCACCGGCCTTCCGCCGCCGGCCGGCAGGCCTCCGCGTACGCCCGCACCAGCGGCCGCGCCGCGTCCGCACGGCGCCAGGCGAGCGCGTACCGGCTCGGCCCGATCCCGCGCACCGGGCGGGCGGTCACCCCGCCGAGGCTGACGAGCGGGACGTTGCCGGACGCGACCAGGCACACGCCGAGGCCCGCGACCAGCGCCTCGTACGTCTCCTCGGTGCTCGCCACCTCGGCGCCGATCCGGGGTTCGGCGCCGCCGCGGGCGTCCAGGGCGAGCCAGTGGTCGCGCAGCGGCCCGGCGGACCGGGGCAGCGCGAGGAACGGCTCCCCGGCCAGGTCGGCGAAGTCGATCTCCGTACGGGCGGCCAGCGGATGCGTCGCGGGCAGCGCCACCAGGCGCGGCTCCTCGGCGACCACCGTCCAGTCGTACTCCTCCGCGCCGGGCAGGGGCAGCCAGACGAACGCCACGTCCACCGTGCCGTCCGCGAGACCCGCCGTCGGGTCGTCCCAGCTCGCCTGCCGCAGCCGTACGGACGCCTGCGGCTCGGCGGCCGTGAACCGGGAGCGGATCGCCGGCAACAGCCCGCCGCGCCCCGGGCTGGTGCTCATGCCCACCACCAGCGTGCCGCGCTGCGCGGCCCTCACCTCCGCCACCGCCGCCGCGCCCCGCTCCCACTCGGCCAGCACCCGGTGCGCGTACGGCAGCAGCGCCGCGCCCGCCTCGGTGAGCGCCGCCCCCTGCGGAGTGCGCCGGAACAGCTCCACGCCGAGCTGCTTCTCCAGCGCGCGGATCTGCTTGCTCAGCGCGGGCTGGGACACGTACAGCCGCTCGGCGGCGCGGGTGAAGTGCAGTTCCTCTGCCACCGTCGCGAAGTAGCGCAGCTCCCTCATGTGCACGTCCGTCGTCATAGCCATCGGTTATCACGCCGGGTCTTGGACGAACCACCCGCCACGGCAGCAGAGTTGACCCCGACGGCGCGGGCGGACGCACACGGCGGCGGACGCGGCGGCGAACGGGTGGACGACGAACCCTGGAGGGGTCATGAACAAGGTGTGGCTGGTGACCGGCGCGAGCAGCGGTTTCGGTCGGGCGATCACGGAGGCGGCGCTCGCCGCGGGCGACGTGGTGGTGGGCACCGCGCGGCGTACCGAGGCCCTGGACGACCTCGTGGCCGCCCATCCCGACCAGCTGGAGGCGCTGCGCCTGGACGTCACCGACACGGCCGCCGCCGAGGCCGCCGTACGGGACGTGCTGGCCCGGCACGGGCGGATCGACGTCCTGGTGAACAACGCGGGCCGCACCCATGTGGGGGCGTTCGAGGAGACCACCGAGCAGGAGCTGCGGGATCTGTTCGACGTGCACGTGTTCGGTCCGGCGGCGCTGACGCGGGCGGTGCTGCCGTCCATGCGGGAACGGCGCTCGGGCGCGATCGTGCAGATGAGCAGCATGGGCGGGCAGATGTCCTTCGCGGGCTTCGCGGCGTACAGCGCGACGAAGTTCGCCCTGGAGGGCCTGTCCGAGGCGCTCGCGGACGAGGCCGCCGAGTACGGCGTCAAGGTGCTGGTCGTCGAGCCGGGCGCGTTCCGAACGTCGCTCTTCGGCACCGGCCGGGCCGGGCTGAGCGCGGACAGCGGGCTGTACGCCAAGGTGGCCGAGACCCGCCGCGCCGTGGACGGCGGCGACGGCAGCCAGCCCGGCGACCCCGCGAAGGCGGCGGCGCTCATCCTGGCCGCCCTCGACGCCCCGCGGACCCCGCTCCGCCTCCCCCTGGGCGACGACGCGGTCACCGCGGTCCTCAGCCACCTCGACCAGGTACGCGAAGAGATCGCCACCTGGGAGAAGCACACCCGGGCCACGGCGTTCGACGCCTGAACCGGTCCGCACGCCCTAGGCGTGGGCGAGGCCGGACTTGAGGCCGGCTCCGCACAGGGGGAGCGCCGCTGACTTCCCGGCCAGGGCGCCCTCCCGTACGGCGGCCCAGCAGGCGACGCCGGTGGATTCCACGAACAGGCCGCGGGAGGCCAGGTCCAGTTGGGCGTGGCGGATCTGGTCCTCCGTGACGGTCAGGAACGTGCCGCCCGAGTCGCGGACCGCGCGCAGGATCTGGCGGGCGCGGGGCGGGCGGGGGATGGCGATGCCCTCGGCGAGGGTGGGAGCGACGGGGGTCGTCCCGGTGAGTTCGTCGGCGCCCCGAGCGAAGGCCTCGGCCAGCGGCGCGACCGCCGCCGCCTGCACCGCCCACAGCGCCGGCCGCCGGTCCAGCAGCCCGGCGCCGTACAGCTCGGCGACCGCCAGGGCCGCGCCGAGCAGCAGCGTGCCGTTGCCCACCGGCAGCACGAGGACGTCGGGCAGGCGGCCGCCGAGGTCCTCCCACAGTTCGTGGACGTAGGTCTTGGTGCCGTGCAGGAAGTACGGGTTGTAGACGTGCGAGGCGTAGAAGGTCTCGGGCTGGTCCGCCGCCCGGCGGGCCGCGGCCCCGGCCGCCTCGCGGCCGCCGTCGACCAGTTCCACCCGCGCCCCGTGCGCCTCGATCTGCTCCAGCTTCTTCGCCGAGGTCCCGAACGGGACGTACACCGTGCAGGGCAGCCGCGCGCGGGCGCAGTACGCGGCCACCGACGTGCCCGCGTTGCCGCTGCTGTCGGCGACCACCCGGCGGGGTTCGGCGCGCAGCGCGAGCTCGGCCAGCAGGACCGCGCCGCGGTCCTTGAAGGACAGCGTCGGCATCAGGTAGTCGAGTTTGGCCGAGATGTCGTCCGTCAGCGGCACCAGCGGGGTGCGGCCCTCGCCGAGGGAGATCGTGGGCGCCGAGAGAGGCAGCGTCTCGGCGTACCGCCACAGGGAGTTCACGCGTCCGGTGAGGGACTTCAGCGGGGCCGGGGTGGGCGAGAAGTCGAGGTCCAGGGGGCCGTGGCAGGAGGGGCAGCACCAGGCCAGGGAGGCGCCGGGGATGCGGACGCCGTCGGTCGGGCAGTAGCGGTCCGGCAGAGGGGTCATGATCGCAGGTTAAGCCCCTGGAGCGCGTGTGTCCCGGGACGACGGCGGGCGACGCGGACCGAGGCGTCGGGGGGGCTCCTGTGCCACGGGCGACCGGCCATTATCGGTCACGGGACGCGAAGTTCGGGTCCGGGCCGCCGGGGGTGGGGCCGGGTCCGTCCGGGCCGACGGGACGGCGGGGCGGCGGCGGGGGAGGTGTGACGCCCGTCATAGCGGGGAGAAACCGCCTGGGTAAAGCCCTCCGACGGCAGACGTCATCACATCGAGTGATTCCCTGGCCTTTGCTTGCAAGTTACAACCTACGGTTGTCAGGCTGTTGCTGTCTGTAGAACCCGATGGGAGTGGCCAGTGACTTTCGGTGAGCAGCCGGCGTATCTGCGTGTCGCGGGTGATCTGCGCAAGAAGATCGTCGACGGTCTGCTGCCGCCGCACACCCGCTTGCCGTCCCAGGCCAGAATCCGCGAGGAGTACGGCGTCTCGGACACCGTCGCGCTGGAGGCGCGCAAGGTACTGATGGCGGAGGGCCTGGTCGAGGGCCGTTCCGGGTCCGGGACGTATGTGCGCGAGCGCCCCGTGCCGCGCCGGGTGGCCCGCTCCGGGTTCCGCCCGGCCGGTGGGGCCACCCCGTTCCGGCAGGAGCAGGCGGCGGCCGAGGCGCGCGGCACCTGGGAGTCCAGCAGCGCGCAGACCGAGGCGAGCGTCGCCGTCGCGGAGCGGCTGGGAATCAAGCCCGGTGACCGCGTGATGCGCACGAAGTACGTCTACCGGGACGCCGGCGAGGCGATGATGCTCTCCACCTCCTGGGAGCCCCTCGCCCTCACCGGCCGCACGCCCGTGATGCTGCCCGAGGAGGGGCCGCTGGGCGGCATGGGCGTCGTGGAGCGGATGCGCGCCATCGACGTCATCGTGGACAACGTCACCGAGGAGGTCGGCGCCCGCCCCGGCCTCGCCGAGGAACTGCACACCCTCGGGGGCGTCCCCGGCCATGTCGTCCTGGTCGTCCAGCGCACCTTCTACGCCTCCGGCCGTGCCGTGGAGACGGCGGACGTGGTGATCCCGGCCGACCGGTACCGGGTGGCGTACCACTTGCCGGTGAAGTAGCCGCGCCGGGCAGCCGTGCGCGGCTGCCGATCATCCCCGCGGATCGTGAGGCGCCTCGGTTCGCGCGGCGCGCCGCTTCCGTGTCACACCGGGGTGCGCGCGCGGGTGCGCGCCCCCCGGCGGTGGTTTCGCACCCGCGGCGGCGTCCCGGTGACCGCGCCGGGCGCTGGATTCCAGCCGTTCTCGCAGGTCGTCCCGCTCCGGTGCGGTACGTCCCGTACGTCACACACCCACGCCAGGGGCGGCGCGTTCGCGTTCGTGCGCCCCTGGGTTACTGGCCGGTTGCCTACCTCTTTGTGAAAACCCGTATTCGCTGCGTGAAGGTTGGGCGTAGGCTCGGGCATATGCGGACTGCGGTTTCCTCGGCGTGCGGGGCGCGACGGAGGGGGCGGATGCCGGTCGCGGGCGCTGGCCCCGGCGCGCGAAGGCGCACGGGAGCGGGAAGGAGCAGTGGGGCGGGATGAACGACAGCACGATCACTCTTCCCTGGCTCGTCGTCCGGCAGGACGACAACGGCAATCGCTACCGCGTGGGCAGGTACGCCACCCGCGCGGAGGCTCAGGAGATCGCCGACAGCCTCGACAGCCGCGGCCACAAGCAGCTGTACTGGGTCGAGCGCGTCGGGCAGAACGGCGGCGGCACGGACGGCAGCGGCTGACGACCGGGCGGCAGTCCGGCCGGGTCGTCGCATGGTCCGCCGGTCTCGCGGCTCGACGGTCCGTCGGCCTCGGACTGCCCGGCTCGCGGACGTCGTGGTTCGTGGCCTCGTGGGTCCGCCCGGCGCGCGGGCGTCGCGGTCCGCCGGCCTCTCGGGCCGCCGGTCCCCGGCTCATGGGCGTCGCGGGCTGGTCGCCGGCTCGCTGGGCCGCCCGGCTCGCGGGCGTCACGGCCCGTCGGCCTCTTGGGCCGCGGACTCCCGGCTCACCGGTCCGCTCGGTTTTCCGGCCGTCCGGCGCGCGGGCGCCGCGGGCCGCCGGTCTCTCGGCTCATCGGGCCGTTGGCCCGTCGGTGTCCGGCCTGTTCGAGGCGCCGTTCCCGTGGGCGGGCGGCGGGCTGGGGGCGGTGGCCGGTCCGTGTGCGGCTCGGCGGGTGTGCGGTCGGCGTTGCGGTGGCGGCGCGTGCCGCATCGTCGGTACGCGGGCGGTGCTGTGTCCGCTGTGGGGAGGCGGTGCCCTGGCGGAGTGTGCCTCGGGACTCCGTCCGGGCCTGGTCGGGCCGGTGGTCGTACGTGGTCGCGGCGTCGGGTGGCTCCGGGCTCCCGTAGGCTCCCGCGCATGAGTGAAGCGATCGTGGTGGTGGGGGGCGCCCTCTTCGACGCTGGGCGTCTGCTGGCCGCGCGCCGTAGTGCGCCCCCTGAGCTGGCCGGGCGGTGGGAGCTGCCCGGCGGCAAGGTCGAGCCGGGGGAGCGGCCCGAGGACGCACTCGTCCGCGAACTGCGCGAGGAACTCGGTGTCGACGCCGAGGTCGCCGAGCCGGTGCCGGGCCGCTGGCCGCTGCGACCACCCTATGAACTCCGGGTCTGGACCGCGCGGCTGCGCCCCGGCTCCGCCGCCCCGAAGCCCCTCCAGGACCACGACGAACTGCGCTGGCTGACGCCGGGCGAGATCTGGACCGTCCCCTGGCTCGACCAGGACGTCCCCGCGGTACGCGCCGCCCTCGCCCACCTCCCGGTCCTCCCGCCGCCCGCCGAGCCCGGCACCGTCTGACCCTCCGGCCGGCCAGGCCGGACGACAGCCGGGCCGCCGCACCGTCGAGGAAGCCGAAGAACCGGACCGCCGCACCACCGAACGAGCCGGGCGCCGGGAAGCGGACCGCCGCCCCGGTGCGCCGCCCCGGTGCGCCGCAGTCTCCGCAGGCTCCGGCGCGTACGCGGCGCGCAGTCGGCGTCCCGCGTTTCGCCGGTGCCTCCCCGCGCCCCTGTGCGCCGTTCGCAGCACAGCAGGCCATCGCACGCGTGAGAGGCGCGGTACGGGACGGTACGGGGGACTCATACGGGGTATGTGCCCATTAATCGTATGAAACGGTATGTGATGGGCTCCCTGGCCTGGGAAGTGATCGGCGTGATCGACACCGAAGGCGACTGCGCCGAGTGGACGTTTCCCGCGGACCCCGGCGCGGTGCGCACGGCGCGTGCGGCCGTCCGGGGCCAGTTGCGGACCTGGGAGCTGGACAGTGTCGGCGACACCGCCGTCCTGCTGGTGAGCGAACTGGTCACCAACTCCCTGCGCCACGCGCGCGGACCGATCGGACTGCGCCTGATCCGGCCCGCCGGGCTGCCGGACGTGCTGCTGGTCGAGGTCTCCGATCCGCTGCCCGACCCGCCCCGCGAACGCCCCGCCCGCCCCGACGACGAGAGCGGACGCGGCCTGCAACTGGTGGCGTCCTCCTCCCGCCGCTGGGGCACCCGCCCCGCCGCGGCCGGCAAGACCGTCTGGTTCGAACTGGCGGTCCCCGCCGTGTCCGGCGGTCACAGATGAGGCCGCCCGCGGTGCCGGACGTGTCTGGCGGTCACGGGTGAGGCCGCCCCCGGTGCCGGGCCCGCCCGACGGCCGTGAGTGAGGCTCGCCCCGCCCCTGCCCGGCGGCCCTCCGCGACGGTGCTCGCCGTGCCGGGCGGCCCTGTGTGAGGGTGCCCGCCGCGTCCGGCGGCCGATGTGACGGTCCGTGATGACCGGTGCCGCACGTCGGGAATCCGGCCCCGTACGGCCGCGACCGGCCTGCTGCCGGTCCCGCCCGCCGGCCGCCCGGAACCGCCGCCGGTGACGGTCGGCGACGACGATTGGCCGTCACGGGGTTCGAGGAGGTGTCGCCTGGTTAGAAGACTGGTGTGTTGTCGCAGGCCGGGCCGAAACACATCGGGATGGTCCTGTGATCGTGAACACCGTGTCGCGCGGCGCCGTAGTGCTGGATACTGCGGGCAGCCGCCTCCGGTGACCGGTGCCGGATGCGGTGAGCTGGAGGGGACGGTTCGCGTGAGCGAGATACCAGCGAAGGCCACGGAGTCCGAGGACCCGTCGGACGGCGCGATGACGAGGTCCACGGGCGAGGGCTCCGCCGAAGGGGCGCCGCCCGTGGACGCGATGTGGCAGAGCAACCCGCCCGGCTCCATCTACGACTACATAAAGGTCGCCTCGTTCTCCATCGGCCCCGACGGTCACGTCGACCAGTGGAGCCTGCGCGCCGAGCAGTTGTTCGGCATTCCCGCCGAGCGGGCCGTCGGCATGGACCCCATCGACGCGTTCATCGACTCCGATCTGCGCGAACAGGGCCAGCGGAAGATGGCCGAGATCCTCGACGGACGGGAGTGGACCGGCGTGGTCCCCTTCCGCCTGCCGGTCCCGCCGGACCGCGGGCACGGCGACCACGGCGACGGCGCTGACCTCGACCGCACCGGCCCCCGCGTCGTGCGCGGGCTCGCGGAGGTGTACGTCATGCCCACCCGCACCGCGGAGGGCGACAAGGCCGCCGTCTGTATCGTCGTGGACGTCCGCACCCTGCGCAGCATCGAGACCGACCTCGCCGCCTCGCAGGCGATTTTCGGCCAATCCCCGTTCGGCTTCCTGCTGCTGGACCCCGACCTGCGCATCCGCCGGGCCAACCAGCGGTTCGCCTCCATCTTCGGCGGCACTCCCGACGACCACCGCGGCAAGGGCGTGCACGACTATCTGCCGCGCGCCGAGTCCGAGCGGGTCACGGCGATCCTGCGCCGGGTCCTGAAGACCGGTGACTCCATCACCGACCTGCACGTCACCGGCCAAGTGCCCGGCTCCGACGAACGCCGTCACTGGTCCATCAACCTCTACCGCGTGCACAGCGGAACCGGCCGCCCCATCGGCATCGCCTGGCTCGGCACCGACATCACCGCCCGCCGCGCCGCCGCCCGCGAGGCCGCCGCCGCCCGCCGCAACCTCGCCCTGCTCAACGAGGCCGGAGCCCGCATCGGCAACTCCCTGGACCTGGAGACCACCGCCCGCGAACTGCTCGACGTGGTGGTCCCCGGTTTCTGCGACCTGGCCACCGTCGATCTCTACCAGGGCCTGCTGACCGGCGACGAGGCCCCGCCCGGACTCGCCGACGGGAGCGCCGAACTGCGCCGCGTGGCGTTCGCCAGCGCCGTCTCCGGGGCGCCGCTGCCCGGCTCCGGCCCCCATGTGGAGGTCGGAGCCGTCCACCACTTCTCGTTCAACTCCCGCTGCGCGGACGCCCTGCGAACCGCCCGCCCGCAGCTCGTGCCCGGCGAGGAGGGCGGCCTGGTGCAGTCCACGCTCGCCGTCCCGATGGTCGCCCACGACACGGTCGTGGGGCTCGCGCAGTTCGCACGGACCAAGGGCAGCGAACCGTTCGGCGACCGGGACCGCGCCCTCGCCGTGGAACTCGCCGCCCGCGCGGCCGTCTGCATCGACAACGCCCGCCTCTACCGGCGCGAGCACGAGCGGGCGTTGATACTGCAACGGTCCCTGCTCCCGCCCGGCGACCCGGAGGCCTCCGGCCTCGACATCGCCTGCCGCTACCTGCCCGGCAACGCCGCCACCGGCCGCCCCAGCGAGGTCGGCGGCGACTGGTTCGACGTCATCGAACTGCCCGGTCACCGCACCGCGTTGGTCGTCGGCGACGTGATGGGCCGCGGGCTGCGGGCCGCCGTCGCGATGGGCGAACTGCGCACCGCCGTCCGCACCCTCGCCCTGCTCGACCTCGAACCCGCCGAAGTGCTGTCCCAGTTGGACGAGATCGCCCGCGGCCTCGGAGCGCCGGGGGGGCCCGCCCAGGCGTTCAGCACTGGAGGAGGCGTCCAGCAGGCCACCCGCGCGGCCCGCCGCCCCCGCGAGGCCGACCTGTCCGAGGTCTACCTCGCCACCTGCGTCTACGCCGTCTACGACGCCGTCACCCGCCGGTGCACCTTCGCCAACGCCGGCCACCTCCCGCCCGTCCTGGTCGAACCGGGCGAGTCCGCGCTGATGCTGGACGTGCCGCCCGGCATGCCGCTCGGCGTCGGCGGCGAGCCCTTCGAGGAGGTCGAGGTCGAACTCCCCGAAGGCGCGCTGCTCGCCCTCTACACCGACGGCCTGGTCGAGTCCCGCGACCATCCGCTGGACGAGGGGCTGCAGGCGTTCGTCGGGGCGCTCACCGACCAGAACCGGCCGCTGGAGGACGTGTGCGACCACGTCCTCAACACCCTCGGCAGCCACCACGGCGAGGACGACATCGCACTCCTGATGGCCCGCGTGCAGGGGCTGCCCGCCGAGTCCGTCGGCGACTGGACGCTGCCGCGCGAGCCCCGCAGCGTCGGCCGCGCCCGCGAGTACGCCCGCTCCCAGCTGCTCGCCTGGGACCTGGAGCCCCTGGTGGACACCACCGAGCTCCTGGTCAGCGAACTGGTCACCAACGCACTGCGCTACGGCGAGGGCGAGATCCGCCTCCGGCTGCTGCTGGACCGCACGCTGGTGTGCGAGGTGTGGGACTCCGGGCTGGTGCAGCCGCGCCGCCGCCGCGCCCGGGACACCGACGAGGGCGGGCGCGGGCTCCAGCTCGTCGGCCTGCTCAGCGCCGCCTGGGGCTCGCGGCGCACCCCCCGCGGCAAGACGGTGTGGTTCGAACTCCCCCTGCCCGACAGCGGGAACGGGCTGATGGACCCGGCGGAGGCGTTGCTGAGCCTGTTCTGACCGAGGCCGCCCACGCCTTCGGCGGGGGCCGGCCGGTCGGTTCAGGCGGTCGGTACGGCGCGGCGCTCCCGTGTCGTCGGCCCGCCGAAGGCGAGCGGGACGCCGGTGGGCAGGGCGACGGGGAGCAGGACACCGCCGAGGACGGCCCCGGCGGTGCCGCTCGCTCCGGCGTCCAGGTCGGCGTACGGGTTCCCGCGGGCGCGTACGTCGTGCTCTGCCAGCTCGCGGGCCTCGCGGGCCAGCGCGTCGGCGTGCAGGTGGTCGGCGGGGGCCGGGGCGGCGAGGAGGCGTTCCGCCTCGGCGAGCAGGGTGCGGGCCGCTGCGCCCACCGCGCCCCGGTGCGTGGTGACGAAGCCGGCCGCCGCCGCGGTGGCGCTGCGCGCGGTGAGCAGGGCGGCGGCGGACAGGGCGCCGGCGCGGCCCACGGCGAGCGGGGCCGCCGCCCGGACGACCCGGCGCAGCAGGTCCAGCGGATCGTACGGCCGTCCGGCAGTCAACACGCCTCGCACGGAGGCCAGTTCCGCGTCGGCGTGCAGGAGGCGGGAGCGCACCTCGCCGGCCGGTACGTCCAGGAGCCGGCCGGCCGCCCCGGCCCGTTCCGCCTCCGCGCCGGTGAGCGCGGCCGGGAGGAGCGCGGCGGCCTCGTCCAGCTCGGCGGCGAGCCGGTCGACGCCGTCGAGGAACACCGCTGCCTGGGCCACCGCGCCCTCGGCGGCGCGGAGATGGGCGGCCGCTGCGAGCTCGTCGCCCGAATCGCCCGACTGACGGACGAGGTTGATCCGTGCGGTGGCGAACACCAGCCGGTCCTTGGCCTGTTCCACGTCGCCCGTGACGTGCTCGGTCGCGGAGGGGGCGTAGCGCCCGGTGAGCGCGGCCAGGCGCGCCTGCGTCGCCGGGGTGCGCGCGGCCAGCTCGCGGAACCGCGCCTCCGCGAGGTGCAGCGCCGCGCCCGGGTCCCCGTCCAGGTCGCGCAGCCGGTCGAGCCCCCCGGCCGCCGCGTCCAGCAGCCGGTCCGCCTCCTCGCACCGCCCGGCCATGCCGGCCAGCGCCTGCCGCCGGGCCGCCGGGTCGCTCGGCAGGCCGTGGTCGTAGCGCAGGCGCAGCGCGAGGGCGGCGGCCAGTTCCGTCCCGGCTTGTCGTACGGCCCGCTCGTACGGCGCGACGGCCTCGGCCCCGAACCGCGCCTCGGCCCAGACGAGTTCCTCGCGGGAGGTGCGCAGGCAGTCGTCCGTGCCGACGAGCGCGTCCCGGGCCCGTTCCTCCAGGGCGGCTTCGGGCGGGGGGACGGGCGGCGGGGCCGGGCCGCCGGCCGGGGTGGTGCGGGTGCGCGCGCTTCGGGTGCGGCGCAGGCAGTACCCGGCGAGGAGGCCCGCCGCGCCGACCGCGACGAGCGGCAGGACGAGGTCGGCGCCCGACGTCTCGTCCTGCGGTGGTGCGGCGACGCCGTGCGGCGGGCCGGCCCGGGGGAGCGCGGCGGCTGCAACCGCGGTGCCGTTGTCGATCGTCATCACCGGAAGCGTCGGCCCCACGAGCAGCAAGGCGCACGTCACCCGCACGGTCCAGTGCGGTGCCGCGCGCCGCTGCCGGGGCGCCGGGGGCGGGGATGACGTCACATTCGGGAGCGTATGACCGCCCGGGCGGCCCCGCGACCGGTGTTGCGTCAGTGGTGGGGCGGGCGGGGCCAGGACGACGCGAAGGGGAGACGGAATGCCACCCACACCACACGGAGACCCGGACCCACCACAGCGAACCCCGGACACGTCGGCCCCCCGGCGCCAGGCCGTGGCCTCATCCTTCGGTCCGCACCCGGAGCGGGGCACGGACCCGTCCCCCGACCCGGCCCCGAAGGCGCCGGACCCGCGGGAGCCCGCCCCGGATGCGGCGGCCCCGGATGCGGCGGGGGCTGGGCACCGGTCCCGGCGCCGTCGGCGCCGGGTGCGGCGGGGGGTCGTCGCGCTCGTACTGCTGCTGCTCGTGCCGTTGCTCGGGGCCGAGGCCGCGCTGCGCGTGAACTACTCCGGGGACCCCGCCGACGGGACCTACACCCGAGGCCGGGACGCGCTCTGGCTCGGGCACGCCTGGGTGGACGGGCGCAAGACCGACGCCGACGCGACCGCCCTGGCCGAGCGGCTGCGCGGCACCGGCATCCGCGACCTCTACGTGCACACCGGGCCCCTGGAGCACGACGGCACGCTGCCCAGGTCCGTCTATCCGAAGGCCGGTTGGTTCATAGCCGCCGTGCACCGCGCGCTGCCCGGCGTCCGCGTGCAGGCCTGGCTCGGCGACGTGCTGGCCAGCGAGTCCCCGGACGGGCTGCGTCTGGAGCGGACGCGTACGCGGGCCGCCGTGGTGGCCTCCACCCGCGACGTCCTGGCCGCCGGCTACGAGGGCGCCCACTTCGACCTGGAGCCGCTGCACTCCGGCGACCGGAACTACCTCGGCCTCCTCGACGACCTGCGCGCCGTCACCCGCGCGCACGGCGCCCTCCTGTCCGTCGCCTCCCACCAGATCGACCCGCTCCCGGCGTTCCACTCCGTGTGGGGCTCCCTCACCGACCACCCCAAGTGGTGGTCGCAGGCGTACTTCGGCGAGGTCGCCCGCCGCGTCGACCAGATCGCCGTGATGTCGTACGACACCATGCAGCCGCTCCAGAGCCTGTACGGCGGTTACGTCGCCCAGCAGACCTCGCTCGCCCTGGAGGTCACCCCGCCCGGCACCCAGCTGCTGATGGGCCTGCCCTTCTACCACGAGAACAGGTTCGGCCACCGGGCGCGCGCGGAGACCGTGCCGGCCGCCGTCCGGGGCGTCCGCCTCGGCCTGTCCCGCACCGACGCCGGCCGCGCCCGGTTCGGCGTCGCGCTGTACGTCGACTTCGCGGCCACGGAGGCCGACTGGACCGCGTACCGCGAGGACTGGGTGCACCGCCGGCAAGACCGCTGGTCCTGACCGCGTCCGGGGAGGGGGCGGCACTCCCTCCCCGACGCCCCCACCCGCAGTGCCCCCCACCCGCAGCGCCCCCGGCCTCACTCCGCCCCCGGCCTCACTCCGCCCCCGGCCTCACTCCGCCCCCCACTGCTCCACCCGGGTGACCTTCGGCGCCCCCCTCGCCGTGTCGCCCCCGCCTGGCGAACCCTTTCCTCTTCAGTGGGCCGTAGATCTGCGTAGATCTGATCAACACCAAATACCGCCAAACGTGAACGAACCCCACCCAAGTCCACCGGCGGGGGAGCGGGCCTCGGAGGTAGCAGGGATGTCGTACGACGGTGTCGCACCACGGGCGGTCATGCGCTCGGTCGCCTTCCTGACCGCGGGCGCCCTCGCCGTGCCCCTGCTGGCCGGATGCTCCTCCGACGACGAGGGCAGCAAGCCGCTCGCCGGGCAGGACATCGGGTCGGCCGAGCGGCGGGACATCGCCGACGGCGGCACCCTGCGGTGGGCGGTGGACGAGATGCCGCAGACGCTGAACACCTTCCAGGCGGACGCCGACGCCGGCACCGCCCGGATCGCGCAGGCCGTCCTGCCGGCCATGTTCCGGATCGACGCGAGCGGCCGGCCGCAGCGCGACGCCGACTACCTCGACTCCGCCCGCGTGGTGGAGACCGAGCCCAAGCAGGTCGTCGTCTACCGGCTCAACCAGCAGGCGGTCTGGAGCGACGGCCGCGAGATCGGCGCCGCCGACTTCGCCGCCCAGTGGCGCGCACTGTCCGGCAAGGACTCCGCGTACTGGACCGCGCGCAACGCCGGCTACGACCGCATCGAGAAGGTCGAGCGCGGCGCCAACGACCTGGAGGTGCGGGTCACCTTCGCGCGCCCCTACGCCGACTGGAAGTCGCTGTTCTCCCCGCTGTACCCCAAGGACGTCACCGGCACCGCGAACTCCTTCAACGACGGCGCCCGCAGGAAGCTCAAGGTCAGCGCGGGCCCGTTCGCCGTGCAGAAGGTCGACACCAAGGACAAGGACGTCGTCCTCGCCCGCAACCCCCGCTGGTGGGGCCACCCCGCCAAGCTCTCCGAGATCGTGCTGCACGAGGTGCCCCGAGACAAGCGCGCCGCCGCCCTCGCCGACGGCACGGTGGACGTGGCCGACATCGACCCAGGCGACGCCGACCGCGTCACCCAGGCCGCCGGCAGCCAGGGCAGCTCACCCTTCAGGGGACCGGCCGGCGGCCGCACCGCCGCCAAGGCCCTGCGCTCGTGGGCCCTGCTCCACGGCTCGGACGAGAGGGCCGCCGACCGTGAGCGCCGCGCCGTGGCGGAGGGCCGGGGCACGCTCGGCGCCTACCTGAAGCAGCAGGACGCCCTGCGCCGGTTCCAGGTGCGCAGGTCGCTGGAGCCCGCCTACACCCAGCTCGCCCTCAACGGCGCGGGCGGCCCGCTCGCCGACGAACGTGTCCGGCACGCCGTGGCCCACGCCCTGGACCGCCAGCAGATCGCCGACCTCGTCCTCAAGCCGCTCGGTCTGCCCGCGGTCCCCGTCGGCAGCCACCTCGCGCTGTCCGGCCAGGACGCCTACGCCGACAACAGCGACGCGCTCGGCGGCCAGGACGCGGCCCAGGCGCAGGCCCTGCTCACGGACGCCGGCTGGGTGCACGGCGCGGTCAAGGACCAGAAGAAGGGCGACAAGGCGGCCGGCGCCGAACGCGACAAGGGCGAGGACGGCCCGGACGCCGCCGCCGGGGACGGCACGTACATCGTCGGCGTCGACGACGACGTGGAGCACAACGGCGACGGCAAGGGCCGCGCCGAGAGCGACCGCGGGAAGGCCGGCGGCCGGGAGAGCGCCGGGGACCACGCCGGGCAGCACGCCGGGGACGGCAGCGGCGCCCAGCAGCTCGCCCAGGACGGCAAGCAGTACGCCAGGGACCGCCTGACCCAGGGCGGCGCGCCCGGCGCCTACGCCCCCAAGGGCACCGCCGCCCCGGCCGGCACCATGGCCGGGCCGCTGGCCAAGGACGGCAAGCCGCTCACGCTCCGCTTCGTCCTGCCCTCGGGCCCCGGCTCGGACACGCTGCGCAAGGTCGCGGACAAGATCACGGCGATGCTGAAGAAGGTCGGCATCAGCACGGAGATCACCAAGGTCTCCGAGGACAGCTACTTCCGCGACCACATCGCCTCGGGGCAGTTCGACCTCGCCCTGTACTCCTGGCCGTCCTCCGCCTACCCGGCCACCGACGCCCGCCCCGTCTACGCCAAGCCCGTCCCGGCCGCCGACGGCTCCCTCAACGTCCAGCAGAACTACACCCGGGTCGGCACCGACCAGGTCGACCAGCTCTTCGACCAGGCCATCGCCACCCTCGACGAGGACCAGGAGCGGGACCTGATCCGCAAGGCCGACTCCCGCATCTGGGCCGCGGCCGGCTCCATCCCGCTCTACCAGCGCCCCCAGCTCGTCGCCACCCGCACCGACCTGGCCAACGTGGGCGCCTTCGGCTTCCAGACCCCGGTCTACGAGGACATGGGCTTCCTGAGGAAGGGCGCGAAGCCGGCGGCGAAGTGACCACCCCGCCCCGGCGACGGAGGGGAAGCGACCGGCACCCGGCACCGGAGACCAGAAACGCCGCCCGCGGAGACCCGGAAGTCTCCACGGGCGGCGTCCCGTCAGTACCTCAGCCGTGCGTCAGCGCACGGCCTCAGCCGCGCCCCGGCCTCAGCCGTGCTTCGCGCGGCTCGCCGCGCGGGCGCGCTCGCGGGCGTCCAGGTTCACCTTGCGGATGCGCACCGCCTCCGGGGTGACCTCGACGCACTCGTCGTCGCGGCAGAACTCCAGGGACTGCTCCAGGGAGAGCTTGCGCGGCGGGACGATCGACTCGGCCACGTCGGCGGTCGAGGACCGCATGTTGGTGAGCTTCTTCTCCTTGGTGATGTTGACGTCCATGTCGTCGGAACGGCTGTTCTCACCGACGATCATGCCCTCGTACACCTCGGTGCCCGGCTCCACGAAGAGGACGCCGCGCTCCTGGAGGTTGGTCATCGCGAACGCGGTGACCGTACCGGCGCGGTCGGCGACCAGGGAGCCGTTGTTACGGGTCTGGAGGGTGCCGAACCAGGGCTCGTGGCCCTCGTGGATGGAGTGGCCGATGCCCGTGCCGCGGGTCTGGGTCAGGAACTCGGTACGGAAGCCGATCAGACCGCGCGAGGGCACCACGAACTCCATGCGGACCCAGCCCGAGCCGTGGTTGGACATGTTGTCCATCCGGCCCTTGCGGACGCCCATGAGCTGCGTGACCGCGCCCATGTGCTCCTCGGGGACGTCGATCGTCATGCGCTCGACGGGCTCGTGGACCTTGCCGTCGACGTCCTTGGTGACCACCTGCGGCTTGCCGACGGTCAGCTCGTAGCCCTCGCGGCGCATCTGCTCGACCAGGATGGCCAGCGCCAGCTCACCGCGGCCCTGCACCTCCCAGGCGTCGGGACGCTCGGTGTCGAGGACGCGCAGCGAGACGTTGCCGATCAGCTCGCGGTCCAGACGGTCCTTGACCTGGCGGGCGGTGACCTTGCGGTCCTTGACGGCCGACTTGGCGTCCGCGCCCTTGCCGGTGCCGCCGCGGCCGACCAGCGGCGAGGTGTTGGTGCCGATGACCATGGAGATCGCGGGCTCGTCCACCGTGATCAGCGGCAGCGGGACCGGGTTCTCCGGGTCGGCGAGGGTCTCACCGATCATGATGTCCGGGATACCGGCGACCGCGCAGATGTCACCCGGGCCGGCCTTCTCGGCGGGCTTGCGGGTCAGCGCCTCGGTCATCATCAGCTCGGAGATGCGCACGTTGCTGATGGAGCCGTCGCGCTTGATCCACGCGACCGTCTGGCCCTTGCGCAGCTCGCCCTGCTCCACGCGCAGCAGCGCGATACGGCCGAGGAAGTTGTCCGCGTCGAGGTTGGTGACGTGGGCCTGGAGCGGCAGCTCCTCGTCGTAGGTGGGGGCCGGGATGTGCTCCAGGATGGTGGAGAAGAACGGCTCCAGGCTGTCGGAGTCGGCCGGCACCGTGCCGTTCTCCGGCTTGGTGAGGGAGGCGATGCCGTCCCGGCCGCAGGCGTAGACGATCGGGAACTCGATCTGCTCCTCGTCCGCGTCCAGGTCGAGGAAGAGGTCGTACGTCTCGTTGACGACCTCGTCGATACGGGCGTCGGGACGGTCCGTCTTGTTGATGCAGAGGATGACGGGGAGGCGGGCCTGGAGGGCCTTGCGCAGCACGAAGCGGGTCTGCGGCAGCGGGCCCTCGGAGGCGTCGACGAGCAGCACGACACCGTCGACCATCGACAGACCGCGCTCGACCTCGCCGCCGAAGTCGGCGTGGCCGGGGGTGTCGATGATGTTGATCGTGATCGGGTCCCCGCCGTCCTTGGGGTGGTACTTCACCGCCGTGTTCTTGGCGAGGATCGTGATGCCCTTCTCACGCTCCAGGTCGTTCGAGTCCATCATGCGATCGTCGACCGAGTCGAGCTGGTGCGCGGCGAAGGCGCCGGCCTGCTTCAGCATCCCGTCGACGATGGTCGTCTTGCCGTGGTCGACGTGGGCGACGATGGCTACGTTTCGAATGTCGTGGCGCGTGGCCATAGTGAGGCGTACTCCCGGAGTGTGCGGACGGCTGCGCGTACGTCCTCGGTACACGCGCCCTGCCGGGCTGAACACGCCACGGCCTCACCCCATGGTACGGGGTGCCCCCGACGTGCCGCCTGCGCGCGCCCGTCGGCAGGATCACCGAGTCCTCGTGGCGTCCCCTTTCACAGGGAGCGGCGCGTTCCGCGGCGGCCTCTCCTCACTCATGGCACTGAGGGGCGTGAGGGTGTCCGCGGCCGGGGAGTGATCGCATCCGCGACGGTCACGGGCAGGGCGGAGACAGGGGCATAGAGGGTTTTCCCTAGGGAACGGGTGTGAGCCCCGTGTATGGCCGCAGACGTCACTCCACGGCGGTACGGTTGGCCGGATATGGGCGACCTACGGGCTCACTCTGCCCCGGTTTGCCTGGCTCACGCCGTCGAGGAAGCACTCTCCGTCGCCGAGCGCAACCGATATCCCTTCAGTGTGTCCGCTATTCGGACACCGGACTCCGATACTTGTGTAACAAGTCCGTTTCGCAGGCATCTTTCGCGAAACCGTTTGTCCGGATTTTGGAAGAAGTAGACGCCAGGTGTGATCGAAACGAGACCAAATGACTGTGGTCTGTCAGTGAGGCGATGGCAGATAGTTAGCGCGTAGAGCTCGGGTCGACGAGTCACGCGCTGCAGGAGGCGCCGACTCACGAGCGTTGCGGGTGCACCTGACCTTCCCCGTTCTTCTTGTCCGTGGGATGTCGCGTGTTCCCTCTTGTGGTGAACATAAGGACTCAGAGGAGGAACCCATGCGTGGTGCCAGCAGCGCCAAGTGGGTCGCGGGTGCGATCGTCATAGCCCTGGCGGCGACCGCCTGCGGAGGCGGCGACGACGATGGCGGCAGCAAGGGATCCGGCAAGGCCGGTGGCACCTTCCGGATGGGCATCACGGAGCCGGTGGCCATCGACCCGTACAACGCCCAGGAGTCCGAGGGCATCCTGGTCACGGACAACCTCTTCACGGGTCTGTACGAGCCGACCGCCGACGGCAAGGTCAACCCGGCGCTCGCCACGTCGAAGAAGGTCAGCAAGGACGGCAAGACCTGGACCTTCACCATCAAGAAGGGCACCAAGTTCTCCAACGGCGAGGCCGTTGACGCCGAGTCCTTCATCCGCGGCTGGAACCGCGTCGCGGTGAAGACCGCCGCGTCCGACGTGGCGTACCACATGGCCGGCATCGAGGGCTTCGCCGACGTGCAGTCCGGCAAGGCGAAGACCATGACCGGTCTGACCGCCCCGGACCCGTACACCCTTCAGGTGAAGCTGTCCGCCCCGGACTTCGAGTTCTACATCAAGACCACGCACACGGTCTTCAGCCCCGTCCCGAAGGTCGCGGGCGACGCCAAGAACAAGGCGTACAACGAAGCCCCCATCGGCAACGGCCCGTTCAAGATGCAGGGCAAGTGGGAGCACAACAAGTCGATCACGCTCGTCCGCAACGACGACTACGGCCTGACCAAGGCCCACCTGGACAAGGTGCAGATCGACATCCTGAACTCGGCCAACGGCGTCACGCTGGAGTACCAGGGCTTCGAGTCGGGCCAGTACGACTGGGCCCGTATGCCCACCCCGCAGCTGCCGGCCGCCAAGGCCAAGTACGAGCCCCAGGGCGAGTGGATCCAGACCGACACGAACGGGATGAACTACCTCCTCCCGATCACCGACAACGGTCCGCTCAAGAGCGCCAAGGCCCGTGAGGCGGTCTCCTACGCGATCGACCGCGACGCCATCATCAAGGGCGTCTTCCAGGGCATGTACACCAAGTCGACGACGATCCTTCCGCCCGTCTTCACCGACGTGTACCAGAAGGACCTGTGCACCTCCTGCGTCAAGCAGGACAAGGCCAAGGCCAAGCAGCTCGCCGCCGACGCCGGCCTGAAGCCGGGCACCACCATCGAGATCGGCTACAACACGGGCGCCGGCCACGAGGAGTGGGTCCAGGCCGTCAAGCAGCAGCTCGAGCAGGTCCTCGGCGTCAAGGTGAAGTCGACCGGCAAGCCGTTCGCCGAGCTGCTCGCCGACCAGCAGAAGCCGGGCGCGACGGGCATGTACCGCTTCGCCTGGGGCGCCGACTACCCGACGCCGGACAACTTCCTGTACCCGCTGCTGGACACCGCGTCCATCAACAAGGACGAGAACGGCAAGGTCACCGGCGACAACCGCGGCCGCTACAGCAACAAGACGTTCGACGACCTGCTCGCCAAGGCCCGCGCCACCCAGGACCAGGCCGGCCGCAACGCGATCTACAAGCAGGCCGAGAAGGTCGCCATGGACGACGTGGCGCTGATCCCGCTGTGGAACCGCACCCAGCTGCGTCTCGCCAACACCAAGAAGTTCGACGGTCTGAAGATGGACTTCCACGAGGACCCGAACCTCGCCGAGATCACCATGAAGTAACGGGTCGCCGCGCCCCGCGCGGCATCCGGCAACCGGGGGTCGTGGGGTCCGAGCAGACGCTCGGACGCCGCGACCCTCGACGACCGTCGGGAGCGGTGTGATCCACCGCTCCCGCCCCCCACCCCACCCCCACATTCCGGGGCGAGGGAGCTGCTGTGGAAGAGGCAGCGAGGCAGAGAGGCAGTCATGGGAAGGTATGTGGTCCGCAGGCTGGGCCAGTTGGTCATCGTCGTGCTCGGCGCGACGATGGTTCTGTTCGCCTGCCTGTTCGTGCTCCCGGGCGACCCGGTGGGCCAGATCGCGGGCAGTGACAAGGCGCGCGACCCGGCCGTCATCGAACAGCTGCACAAGCAGTACGGGCTCGACAAGCCGCTGGTCGTCCAGTACGGCAACTACGTCGGCAAGCTCGTCACCGGCGATCTCGGAACGGACTACACGCAGAGCCGTCCGGTCACCGAGATCCTCGGCCCGAAGCTGGAGAACACCGCCAAGCTGGCGGTCGCGGCGATCGTCATCGACATCGTCATCGGCATCTCGGTCGGTGTCCTCGCCGCCATGCGCAGATACTCGATCTGGGACGTGTCGGCGACCTTCATCACGACCCTGGCCATCGGTGTGCCCTCGATCGTGCTCGGCATGATCATGCAGCGTGTGTTCGTCATCGAGCTGGACTGGTTCCCGCTCATCGCGGGCGACAGCTTCGAGGGCATCATCCTGCCGGCCTTCACCCTCGCCATCATCGACGCGGCCCTGGTCGCCCAGCTCGCCCGCAGCACCATGCTGGAGGTGCTGCGCGCCGACTACGTCAAGACGGCGGTCGCCAAGGGCCTCCCGCGCCGTACCGTCCTGACCCGGCACATCATGCGCAACTCGGTCATCCCGGTGGTCACCTACCTGGGCATCTCCTTCGGCACCCTGCTCGGCGGCGCGATCATCACAGAGACGATCTTCAACTGGAACGGCATCGGTCTCGCGCTCATCCAGGCGATCCAGCAGAACAACAACCCCATCATCGTGGGTGTGGTCACGATCAGCGTGGCGGTCTTCGTCGTGCTGAACCTGGTCGTCGACCTGCTGTACGCCGCCCTTGACCCGCGTATCCGCCTTGCCTGACCCGCAGGGTCGTTCCCCTCTAGGAGTCACACAATGACCGAACTCGTCTCGGGCACGGGCGAGCCGACGGCGGCCGGTCCCGTCCCGGCGGCCCCGGGCGCCGAACCCAGCGTCGCCAGGGTCAGCCAGTGGACCGACATCCGGCACCGCTTCTTCGCCAACAAGCTCGCCGTGGTGGGCTTGGTGATCATCTTCCTGCTCGTCCTGGTGGCGGTGTTCGCACCGCTGCTGGCCCCGCACGACCCGCTGAAGCAGGACCTCACCCAGACCCTGCAGTCGCCGGGCAGCGCGCACTGGCTGGGCACCGACGCCCTCGGCCGCGACCAGCTGTCCCGTCTCATCTACGGCAGCCGCATCGCGGTGATCGTGGGTCTGGCCTCCATCCTGGTCGCCGTCGTCATCGGCGTGGCGCTGGGCGCCCTGGCCGGTTACTACGGCCGCTGGGTGGACACCGTGATCATGCGTGTCGCGGACGTCTTCTTCGCCTTCCCGCTGCTGATCGGCGCCATCGTCATCATCCTGCTGATGGGCCGCGGCGTGCTGCCCGTCGTGCTCTCGCTGGCCATCTTCTCGTGGGCGACCTTCGCCCGACTGCTGCGCAGCCAGGTCCTGTCGGTGCGTGAGATGGACTACGTCCACGCCGCCAAGGCGCTCGGCGCCGGCCAGGGCCGGATCATCCGCAAGCACATCCTGCCCAACTCGCTGACCTCGGTGCTGGTGTACGCCACCAGCAACGTCGGCATCGCGATCGTGGCCGAGGCGTCGCTGTCCTACCTGGGCGTCGGCGTCGACCCGGAGGTCGCCGAGTGGGGCAACATGATCTCCGCGGGCCGCAACTTCATGGGCGTCAAGGACTTCATGTGGACCTACCCGAGCCTCGCGATCGTCATCACCGCACTCGGCTTCATCCTGCTGGGCAACGGTCTGCGCGACGCGCTCGACCCGAAGATGCGGTGAGGCGCCGCCATGAGTCGAACCCCAGTGACCAAGCACGATGAAGGTGACGGCATGACCAGCCTGGAGATGGCTCCCACCAACGCCGGGGCGGACGGGGCCGCGCCGCTCCTCGAAGTCCGCGACCTGCACGTGGAGTTCGCGGTCCGCGACTCCGTGACCAAGGCGGTCAACGGCGTCAACTACAGCGTCAACGCGGGGGAGACCCTCGCGGTGCTCGGCGAGTCGGGCTCCGGCAAGTCCGTCACCGCGCAGGCGATCATGGGCATCCTCGACAGCCCGCCCGGACGGATCGCCAAGGGCGAGATCTTCTTCCAGGGCCAGGACATCCTGCGCCTGCCGGAGAACGAGCGGCGCAAGCTGCGCGGCGCCAAGATGGCGATGATCTTCCAGGACGCGCTGTCGTCGCTCAACCCGGTGCTCTCGGTGGGCTTCCAGCTCGGCGAGATGTTCCGCGCCCACCAGGGCATGTCCCGCAAGGACGCCAAGGCGAAGGCGATCGAGCTGATGGACCGGGTGCGCATCCCGGCCGCGGCCCAGCGCGTGGGGGACTACCCGCACCAGTTCTCGGGCGGTATGCGCCAGCGCATCATGATCGCGATGGCGCTGGCCCTGGAGCCGGACCTGATCATCGCCGACGAGCCGACCACGGCCCTCGACGTGACCGTCCAGGCCCAGGTCATGGACCTGCTCGCGGAGCTGCAGCGCGAGTACAACATGGGCCTGATCCTGATCACCCACGACCTGGGCGTCGTCGCCGACGTGGCCGACAAGATCGCGGTCATGTACGCCGGCCGGATCGTCGAGACGGCCCCCGTGCACGAGCTGTACAAGCGGCCGGCGCACCCCTACACCAAGGGCCTGCTGGAGTCGATCCCACGCCTGGACCACAAGGGCCAGGAGCTGTACGCGATCAAGGGCCTGCCGCCCAACCTCCAGGCGATCCCGCCGGGCTGCGCGTTCAACCCGCGCTGCACCATGGCGCAGGACGTCTGCCGCACCGACGTACCGCCGCTGGTGCCGGTGACCGAGCTGGACGGCACGGAGCTGCCCGGCCGTCACTCCGCATGCCACTTCTGGAAGGAGACGATCCATGGCTGAGCCCACGAAGCTCGCGAAGGACGACGAGCCCAAGGACGACGCCACGCCGAACGTCTCCAAGGTGGAAACCGTGAAGGTGGCCTCCGAGGACGAGGCGGTCGAGGTCCTCGACGCCCCGGCGCAGCGCGGCGAGCCGATCCTTCAGGTGCGCAACCTGGTCAAGCACTTCCCGCTCACCCAGGGCATCCTGTTCAAGAAGCAGATCGGCGCGGTCAAGGCCGTCGACGGCATCTCCTTCGACCTGTACCAGGGCGAGACCCTGGGGATTGTCGGCGAGTCCGGCTGCGGCAAGTCCACGGTGGCCAAGCTCCTGATGAACCTGGAGCAGGCGACCGCCGGCGAGATCTTCTACAAGGGCCAGGACATCACCAAGCTGTCCGGGCGGGCCCTGAAGGCCGTGCGCCGCAACATCCAGATGGTGTTCCAGGACCCGTACACCTCGCTCAACCCGCGCATGACGGTGGGTGACATCATCGGCGAGCCCTTCGACATCCACCCCGAGGTGGCCCCGAAGGGCGACCGGCGGCGCCGGGTGCAGGAGCTGCTGGACGTCGTCGGCCTGAACCCGGAGTACATCAACCGCTACCCGCACCAGTTCTCCGGCGGCCAGCGCCAGCGCATCGGCATCGCCCGCGGCCTCGCGCTCAACCCCGAGGTCATCATCTGCGACGAGCCGGTCTCCGCGCTGGACGTGTCGGTGCAGGCGCAGGTCATCAACCTGATGGAGCGACTGCAGGACGAGTTCAACCTGTCGTACATCTTCATCGCGCACGACCTGTCGATCGTCCGGCACATCTCCGACCGGGTCGGCGTGATGTACCTGGGCAAGATGGCCGAGATCGGCACCGACCGGCAGATCTACGACCACCCGACGCACCCCTACACCCAGGCGCTGCTGTCGGCGGTCCCGGTGCCGGACCCGGACGCCCGCGACCACCGCGAGCGGATCATCCTCACCGGCGACGTGCCCTCCCCGGCCAACCCGCCCTCGGGCTGCCGCTTCCGCACCCGCTGCTGGAAGGCCGAGGACAAGTGCGCCAAGGAGGTGCCCCTCCTGGCGGTGCCCGAGCGCTTCAAGGGCCTGGACACGCCGGCGGCCCACGAGTCGGCCTGCCACTTCGCCGAGGAGAAGGACGTCGTCGGCGCGGCGTAGTCTCAGCGGTTCCCCTTCCGGTTCCCGGCGCCTTCCCCAAGGCGCCGGGAACCGGCGTTTTCCGGCGCGCACGCGGCGCGCACACGCGTACGGCGCACACGCGTACGGAACGCACGCGTACCCACGGCACACACGAAGGACGGGCGGATGCTGCACCACGTCGAACTCTGGGTCCCCGACCTGTCCCGGGCGGTCCGCTCCTGGGGCTGGCTGCTCGGCCGGCTCGGCTGTGTGCCGTACCAGGAGTGGGAGCACGGCCGCAGCTGGCGGCACGGTGTCACCTATCTGGTCCTCGAACAGTCGCCTGCGCTGAGCGGGGACGGCCACGACCGGACGCGGCCGGGCCTGAACCACCTCGCCTTCCACGCGGGCGGCCGCGCGGACGTGGACGCGCTGATGCGGGACGCGCCCGCGCACGGCTGGTCGCCCCTGTTCGCCGACCGCTACCCGCACGCGGGCGGCCCGCGGCACTACGCGGGCTACCTCACCGACACCGACGGGTTCGAGGTGGAGCTGGTGGCCGCGGAACAGGGCGACCGGCAGACGGCGCAGGGCGGCTGACGGCGTCCAGGGCGCGGCGGGACGGACCCGTCGCTGCGCCGTACGGCTCAGGCGAGGGCATGCCCCGGTGCGGCAGACGTGCGATATGCGGCTTGTCTGTTGATATGAGCACAGGTCTGTCACCGCACCCCAGGAGGCGCCCATGCGTGGCCGTACGCGCGTGCAGTGCGCCCTGGCCGTGGCGGTCGCCGTCCTGCCGCTCGCCGCCTGCACGAGCGGCGCCGGCGCGGCCGGGGGCAGCGTCCTCTCCTCCTCCTGGGGCGACCCGCAGAACCCGCTGGAGCCCTCCAACACCAACGAGGTGCAGGGCGGCAAGGTCCTCGACATGATCTTCCGCGGCCTCAAGCGGTACAACCCCCGCACCGGCCGCGCCGAAAACATGCTCGCCGAGCGCATCGACACCACCGACTCGCGCACCTACACCATCACCGTCAAGGACGGCTGGACGTTCAGCAACGGCGAACCCGTCACGGCCCGCTCCTTCGTCGACGCCTGGAACTACGGCGCGAGCCTGAAGAACAACCAGAAGAACGCCTACTTCTTCGGCTACATCGAGGGCTACGACAAGGTCCACCCCGACAGCGGTGAGCAGAGCGCGGACACCCTCTCCGGCCTGAAGGTCACCGGCCCGCGCACCTTCACCGTCACCCTCGGCCAGAAGTTCTCCAGCTTCCCCGACACCCTCGGCTACGCCGCCTTCGCCCCGCTGCCCCGGGCGTTCTTCACCCACCACAAGGCCTGGCTGGACAAGCCGATCGGCAACGGCCCCTACACGGTGCGGTCGTACACCAAGGGCGCGCAGATGTACCTGAAGAAGTGGGACGGCTACCCCGGCCCCGACAAGGCGCGCAACGACGGCGTGACCCTGATGGTCTACACCGACAGCAACACCGCCTACACCGACGTCCTGGCCGGCAACCTCGACCTCGCCGACGACATCCCCGCCGGGCAGCTCAAGAACGTCGCCTCCGATCTCGACGGCCGCTACATCAACACCCCGGCCGGCATCCTCCAGACCCTCGCCTTCCCCTTCTACGACAAGGCGTGGAACACCGAGGGCGCGCGCAAGGTCCGCACCGGACTGTCCATGGCGATCAACCGCTCCCAGATCACCAAGACCCTGTTCAGAGGCACCCGCACCCCCGCCACCGACTGGACCTCGCCGGTGCTCGGCAAGGACGGCGGCTACCAGGCCGGTCTGTGCGGCGCCGCCTGCGCATACCGGCCCGCCGAGGCGAAGAAGCTGGTCCAGGAGGGCGGCGGACTGCCCGGCGGCCAGGTGCGGATCACCTACAACGCGGACACCGGGTCGCACAAGGAGTGGGTGGACGCCGTGTGCAACTCCATCAACAACGCGCTGGGCGACGACCGGGCCTGCGTGGGCAATCCGGTCGGCACCTTCGCCGACTTCCGCAACCAGATCTCCCAGCACAAGATGCCCGGACCGTTCCGGGCCGGCTGGCAGATGGACTACCCGCTCATCCAGAACTTCCTCCAGCCGCTGTACTACACCGACGCCTCCTCCAACGACGGCAAGTGGTCGAACAAGCAGTTCGACACCCTGGTGGACCGGGCCAACGCGGAGACCGGCCAGAAGGCCGCGATCGGGCTGTTCCAGCAGGCCGAGGAGGTCGTCCGGGACAACATGGCCGCCATCCCGCTCTGGTACCAGAACGGCAGCGCCGGCTACTCCGAGCGGCTGCGCAACGTCGCGCTCAACCCGTTCAGCGTCCCCGTGTACAACGAGATCGAGGTGGGCTGAGCCGCCATGGCACGCTATCTCGTCCGACGGCTCCTCCAGATGATCCCGGTCTTCGTCGGGGCCACCCTGCTGATCTTCCTGATGGTCAACGTGATGGGCGACCCGGTCGCGGGCCTGTGCGGCGAACGCGCCTGCGACTCCGCCACCGCCGCCCAGCTGGAGCGGGAGTTCGGCCTCGACAAGCCGGTGTGGCAGCAGTACGCGACCTACATGGGCAACGTCTTCACCGGCGACTTCGGCACCGCCTTCAACGGCCAGCCCGTCACCGAGCTGATGGCCACCGCCTTCCCCGTCACCATCCGGCTCACCCTGGTCGCGATCGTGTTCGAGATCGTCATCGGCATCACCCTCGGCGTCGTCACCGGACTGCGCCGCGGCCGGCCCGTCGACACCGCCGTCCTGCTCGGCACCCTGGTCGTCATCTCCGTGCCCACCTTCGTCACCGGCCTGCTGCTGCAACTGCTGCTCGGCGTGAAGTGGGGCTGGGTGCGGCCCTCGGTCTCCCCGCAGGCCCCGCTGGACGAGCTGATCCTGCCCGGCCTCGTCCTCGCCTCCGTCTCCCTCGCCTACGTCACCCGGCTCACCCGCACCTCCATCGCGGAGAACCGCCGCGCCGACTACGTCCGCACCGCCGTTGCCAAGGGCCTGCCCCGCCGCCGCGTCGTCGTCCGGCACCTGCTGCGCAACTCGCTGATCCCCGTGGTCACCTTCATCGGCACCGACATCGGGGCGCTGATGGGCGGCGCCATCGTCACCGAGCGCATCTTCAACATCCACGGCGTCGGCTACCAGCTCTACCAGGGCATCCTGCGCCAGAACACCCAGACGGTGGTCGGCTTCGTGACCGTCCTCGTGCTGGTCTTCCTGGTCGCCAACCTGCTCGTGGACCTCCTCTACGCCGTACTCGACCCGAGGATCCGCTATGCCTGACCAGCAGCAGCCCTACGAGCCCGGACCCGCCGTCGCGGGCACCGGCATGGGCGGCGGAATGGACCTGGCCGCGACCGAGGCCGCCACCCTGGAACGGGACCCGGACCAGCCCGACGGCGCCGGACCGCAGGACCGGCCCCGCTCGCTGTGGTCCGACGCCTGGCGCGACCTGCGCCGCAACCCCGTCTTCCTCGTCTCCGCGCTGGTCATCTGCTTCCTGGTCCTCATCGCGATCTGGCCCTCCCTGATCGCCCCCGGCAACCCGCTGAGCTGCGACCTGGCCAGGGCACAGGACGGGCCGAGCCCCGGCCACCCGTTCGGCTTCGACGGGCAGGGCTGCGACGTGTACACCCGCACCGTCCACGGGGCCCGCGCCTCCGTCACGGTCGGCGTCTGCGCCACCCTCGGCGTCGCGGTCCTCGGCTCCGTGCTCGGCGCGCTCGCCGGGTTCTTCGGCGGCGGCTGGGACGCGGTGCTGTCCCGGATCACCGACGTCTTCTTCGCCATCCCGGTCGTCCTCGGCGGCCTGGTCCTGCTGTCGGTGGTCACCAGCAACACCGTCTGGCCGGTGGTCGGGTTCATCGTGCTGCTGGGCTGGCCGCAGATCTACCGCATCGCCCGCGGCTCGGTCATCACCGCCAAGCAGCACGACTACGTCCAGGCCGCCCGCGCCCTCGGCGCCTCCGACACCCGCATCCTGCTGCGCCACATCGCGCCCAACGCCGTCGCCCCCGTGATCGTCGTCGCCACCATCGCGCTCGGCACGTACATCTCCCTGGAGGCGACGCTGTCCTATCTCGGCGTCGGGCTGAAGCCGCCCAGTGTGTCCTGGGGCATCGAGATCTCCGCCGCCTCGCCCTACGTCCGCAACGCCCCGCACGCCCTGCTGTGGCCCGCCGGCGCGCTCGCGGTGACCGTGCTGGCGTTCATCATGCTCGGCGACGCGGTGCGCGACGCCCTCGACCCGAAGCTGAGGTGAGGCCGCCGTGCTCCTCGAAGTCCGCGATCTGCACGTGGAGTTCCGCACCCGCGACGGCGCCGCCCACGCCGTCAACGGGGTCACCTACGCGGTGGACGCGGGCGAGACGCTGGCCGTGCTCGGCGAGTCCGGTTCCGGCAAGTCCGTCACCGCGCAGGCGGTCATGGGCATCCTCGACATGCCGCCCGGCCGGATCACCGGCGGCGAGATCCGCTTCCAGGGCCGGGACCTGCTGACGCTGAGGGAGGAGGAGCGGCGGCGGGTGCGGGGCGCCAAGATGGCGATGATCTTCCAGGACGCGCTGTCCGCCCTCAACCCGGTGCTCACCGTGGGCGACCAGCTCGGCGAGATGTTCCGCGTGCACCGGGGGTTGTCCCGCAGGGCGGCGCGGGCCGAGGCGGTGCGGCTGATGGACCGGGTGCGCATCCCGGCCGCGGCCCAGCGCGTGGGGGACTACCCGCACCAGTTCTCGGGCGGTATGCGCCAGCGCATCATGATCGCGGTGGCGCTGGCCCTGGAGCCGGACCTGATCATCGCCGACGAGCCGACCACGGCCCTCGACGTGACCGTCCAGGCCCAGGTCATGGACCTGCTCGCGGAGCTCCAGCGCGAGTACGACATGGGACTCGTCCTCATCACCCACGACCTCGGCGTCGTCGCCGACGTGGCCGACCGGATCGCGGTGATGTACGCGGGGCGGATCGTGGAGACGGCGCCGGTTAACGACATCTACAAGAGCCCGGCGCACCCGTACACCCGGGGCCTGCTGGACTCCGTCCCGCGCCTGGACCGCAAGGGCCGTGAGCTGTACGCGATCAAGGGGGTGCCGCCCAGCCTGCGGGCGGTCCCGCCCGGCTGCGCCTTCCATCCGCGCTGTCCGATGGCCCGGGACGTGTGCCGCACGGACGTACCGCCGCTGTACGAGGTGTCCGAAGTCCGGGGCAGCGCCTGCCACTTCTGGAGGGAGTGCCTCGATGGCTGAGCCGGCCGCGCCCGGAGGGACAGCGTCGACCACCGCGCCCGCCGAACCCGTGCTGGAGGTCAGCGGGCTCGTCAAGCACTATCCGCTCACCCGGGGCGTGCTGTTCAAGAAGCAGATCGGAGCGGTCCGGGCGGTGGACGGGGTGGACTTCGTCCTCGGCCGGGGCGAGACGCTCGGCATCGTCGGCGAGTCCGGCTGCGGCAAGTCGACGGTCGCGAAGCTGCTGTGCCATCTGGAGCGGCCGACGGCCGGCACGATCCGCTACCGCGGCGAGGACGTCACCCGGGTGTCCGGGCGGGCCCTGAAGGCCGTGCGCCGCAACATCCAGATGGTGTTCCAGGACCCGTACACCTCGCTCAACCCGCGGATGACGGTGGGTGACATCGTCGGCGAGCCGTACGAGATCCATCCCGAGGTGGCCCCGAAGGGCGACCGGCGGCGCCGGGTGCAGGAGCTGCTGGACGTCGTCGGCCTGAACCCGGAGTACATCAACCGCTACCCGCACCAGTTCTCCGGCGGCCAGCGCCAGCGCATCGGCATCGCCCGGGGCCTGGCGCTGCGCCCGGAGGTGATCGTCGCCGACGAGCCGGTCTCGGCGCTGGACGTGTCGGTGCAGGCGCAGGTGATCAACCTGATGGAGCGGTTGCAGGACGAGTTCGACCTGTCGTACGTCTTCATCGCGCACGACCTGTCGATCGTGCGGCACATCTCCGACCGGGTGGGGGTGATGTACCTCGGCCGGATCGTGGAGACCGGCACGGACACCGAGATCTACGAGCATCCGACGCACCCCTACACCCAGGCGCTGCTGTCCGCCGTGCCGGTGCCCGACCCGGAGGCCCGCGCGCACCGCGACCGGATCATCCTCTCCGGCGACGTGCCGTCCCCGGCCGCCGTCCCCTCCGGGTGCCGCTTCCGCACCCGCTGCTTCAAGGCGCGGGAGCGGTGCGCGCTGGAGGTGCCGGAGCTGGCGGTGCCCGCCGAGTTCCGGCACCGGCAGGGGCCTGCGGCCCACGACTCGGCGTGCCTGTTCGCCGCGGAGCGGCAGGTCGTGCGTTAACGCGGGGGCAACGTCGGCGAAGCCGTACCGATATACGGACGCGTCAGGCTGAGGAACGTACGGCCGTGCGGGTGCCGTGGACGGGCCGGGGGCGTGTTGGCGCCCCCGGCCCGGTACCGTTCCCGCGGGCCGCCCGGTTCTCCGGGCCGCCCGGCCGAGGCCGAGCGGCCGCGTGGACAAGCGGCTCAGCCGAGACCCAGCGACCGCTTGAGGAAGTCGACCTGGAGCAGCAGCAGGTTCTCCGCGACCTGTTCCTGCGGGGTCATATGGGTGACCCCGGACAGCGGCAGCACCTCGTGCGGCCGGCCGGCGGCGAGCAGCGCGGAGGACAGCCGGAGCGCGTGGGCGACGACGACGTTGTCGTCGGCGAGGCCGTGCACGATCATCAGCGGCCGGTGCGGCTCGGCGGCCTCCGCCAGCCCGTCGTCGGTGACCAGCGAACTCCTCGCGTACGCCGCCGCGTCCGTGCCCGGGTCGCCCAGGTACCGCTCGGTGTAGTGGGTGTCGTACAGACGCCAGTCGGTGACCGGGGCGCCGGCGATGCCCGCGTGGAAGACGTCCGGGCGGCGCAGCACGGCCAGCGCGGAGAGGTAACCGCCGTAGGACCAGCCGCGGATCGCGACCCGGGTCAGGTCGAGCGGGTAGCGCTCGGCGAGGTCGTGCAGGGCGTCGATCTGGTCGTCCAGGGTGACCGTGAAGTCGTGGTGGACCGCCTTCTCCCAGGCGGGGGAGCGGCCTGGGGTGCCGCGCCCGTCGGCGACGACCACCGCGAAGCCCTGGTCGGCGAACCACTGGGAGGTGAGGTGCGCGTTGTGCGCGGCGACCACACGGGCGGCGTGCGGGCCGCCGTAGGGGTCCAGGAGGACGGGCAAGGGCCGTTCGGCCCCGTTGTCCTTGTCATGCGGGTAGTCCGTAGGCATAAGCACGGCGCACGGAATTTTGCGTGCGCCCCCCTCGGTGAGGGTCACGCGCGGGGAGAATCCGGGGTCCGCCGCGTGCGAGGCGAGGGTCGCCACATGCTTCCCGTCCCGCAGTACCCGGACCCGGACGCCGGGCCGGTCCAGCGTGGCGGTGGCCAGGACCGTCACGCCCCCCGCGCGCACCGCCGAGTGCACGCCGGGCTCCTGGCTCACGCGCTCCCAGCCCAGCTCGTTGACCCGGTAGACATGCACCTCGCCGGTCTCCGGAGCGGTCGCCTCCGCCCCGGCCGACGCGGAGACCAGCACGTCGTCGGCGGTGACGTCGAGGACCGCACGGACGTGCAACTGGGCCCCGGTGAGCGGCCGTTCACCGACTGCCAGAACCCGGGCGCCGCCCTCGTCCGCGATCCGCACCAGGTGCCCCGACGGACTCCAGCACGGCGAACCGGGGAAAAGATCAAGCCAAGTTGCGTCCTCGTCGGCGTGCACCATCCGGGTCTGCCCGGAGTCCGGGTCCACGGCCAGACAGAGCTGGCTGCGCTGGTCCCGTGCCTGCACCAGCAGCAGCGGCGCACCCGCCGCTGACCAGTGCACTCGCGCGAGATACGGGTAGCGGGCGCGATCCCAGACCACCTCCGTGCGGGCCCCGTCCAGACCGATCACGAACAGCCGTACGTCCGCGTTCGCGGTGCCCGCCGCCGGGTAGCGCACCTGGCCGGGCGCCTGCTCCGGTCGCGCCGGATCGGAGATCCACCACTGCTGCACCGGCGTGTCGTCCACCCGCGCCACCAGCAGCCGGTCCGATTCCGGCGCCCACCAGAAGCCCCGGGTGCGGTCCATCTCCTCGGCCGCGATGAACTCCGCGAGCCCGTACGCGACCGACTCCGACTCGGGCTGCGCCAGCGCCCGGTCACCGTCCCCCTCGGCGCCCACCACGCGCAGCGCCCCGCCGGCGACGTATGCGACGTACCGCCCGTCCGGCGACGGGCGCGGGTCGATCACCGGTCCGGTGACGGACAGTTCACGCGCGGTCGCGGCCCGCAACCCGGCCGTGAAAAGCCGCCCTGACAAGGCGAAAGCCGCCAACTCGACGGCTGTGTCAGTGGCATATCCGACGATGCCCGCGCCGCCCTCGCGGGTGCGCTCGCGGCGGGCCCGCTCCTCGGGCGACAGGTCCTCGGCGGACCCGCCGAGCAGGGCGCGCGGGTCGGCCGCGACGCGCTCCTGGAGGTCGTCCAGATCGAGGACCCACAGCGCGTTCGCCCGGTCCGTACCGGAGCCGGAGCGCAGGAACACGACCCGGGAGGCGTCGGGCGCCACCGTGAACGCGCGCGGCGCGCCGAGGGTGAACCGCAGGGTGCGGGCGTGCCGTCGGGGGAAGGAGACAGGCTCTGTCGTCATGCCCTGACCATATTGGCCATGCGCCCCCTTGTACGACTGTGCGCGGGCTGGTGCGCGCGTGCGGATAGTTATGATCAATAGCGCAGAGTGGGTATGAACGTCGTGCCCGTTGTGTGGAGTTCCTAGCCCCCATAGTCCGACCCCCGACACCCCCCGCGTCCTGGGATCTTTGGAGGTGAGCCGCCGTGGCACTCTCGATTTCGGCGGTGGTGCTGCTGGCGATCATCGTCTTCTTGTTGATCAAGAAGTCCGGACTGAAAGCAGGGCACGCCATCGTGTGCATGCTGCTCGGCTTCTACCTCGCCTCGTCGACGATCGCACCCACGATCAGCGATCTCACGACGAACATCGCGGGGATGATCGGCAGCATCAAGTTCTGAGCCGCCGGCCCGACTTGATCCGCGCCCGCGCCTTCGGGACGGGCGCGCCGAGTACCCGTCCCGGGCGGTCTCAGTACCCGTCCCGGGCGGGCTGAGCACCGGCGCTGATCGCCGGGGCGGCCCCTGTGCGGCCGGGCTTGGCTTCCGAAGGCGACGACGGAGGGCGAGCCGTCACCGTGCCCACCGCCCGGGAGATCTTCGCCCAGGAGGACGACGGCTGAGGGGCCGGGCGCACACGCCTCGTAGGGTGGTCCCATGACGGAACTGCCCCCCCGGCGTCTGCTGCTGGTGCACGCGCACCCGGACGACGAGTCGATCAACAACGGCGTGACCATGGCCCGGTACGCGGCCGAGGGCGCGCTGGTGACCCTGGTGACCTGCACCCTGGGGGAGCGGGGCGAGGTGATCCCGCCCGGGCTGCGGCACCTGACAGGGGCGGCGCTCGGCGCGCACCGGCGCACGGAACTCGCCGACGCCATGCGCGAGCTGGGCGTCGCCGACGTCCGGCTGCTCGGCGGCGCCGGGCGGTACCGGGACTCCGGGATGACGGGCCTGGCCGACAACGACGACCCCGACTGCTTCTGGCAGGCCGACCTCGACGAGGCCGCCGGACACCTCGTCGCCGTCATCCGCGAGGTGCGCCCGCAGGTCCTCGTCACCTACGACGACCACGGCGGCTACGGCCACCCCGACCACATCCAGGCCCACCGCGTCGCCATGCGCGCCGCGGACCTCGCTGCCGACCCGGCCGTACGGCCCGACCTCGGCGCGCCCTGGCGGATCGCCCGGGTGTACTGGAACCGGACGCCGCGCGCCGTCGCCGAAGGGGCCTTCGCGCGGCTCCGGGACGCGCTGCCCGGCCTGCCGTTCGACCAGTGCGCCGCCGTGGACGACGTACCCGGCGTCGTCGCCGACGACCGGATCACCGCCCGGATCGAGGGCGGCCCCGCGCACGCCGCCGCCAAGGCCGCAGCGATGGCCGCCCACGCCACCCAGATCCAGGTCGCCGGCGGGAGCTTCGCGCTCTCCAACGAGCTGGCCCAGCCCCTGTTCACCACCGAGTACTACGAAGCGGTGCGCGAGGACGGGCCCACCGGTCCCGCCGACGGCGCCGTCCGGACCGATCTCTTCGCCGGGATCGAGGAGGAGACGTCATGACCCCGTCCCGCCGCGAGCCCGCCGGGAACGGCCCGCTGCTCGCCCAGCCCCTCAAGCCGCCGTCCGCCGGACGCGCCGCCGCCTACCTGGGACTCTTCGTGCTCGGCGCGGTCGTCGGACTCGCCGGGGCACTGCTCCAGGCCGCCTGGTTTCCCGGCGGGCTGCTGCTCGCGCTGGCCGGTTCGGCCGGACTGTTCCTCGGCGGCGCGCGGGCCGCCCGCAGCCGGGGAGGGGCGGTGGCGGGCGCGGCCGGCTGGCTGATCGCCGTCATGCTGCTGACCGCCAGTCGCCCGGAAGGGGACTTCCTGTTCGCGGCGGGCGGAGGTTCCTATCTCTTCCTGCTCGGCGGCATGGCACTGGCTGTGATCTGTGCCACTTTGGGGCGTGGCCGGTAACCGCGGTGGCCACGGCGTCCGACTTGGTGACTGACGTACCACTTCTTCCCATCACTCCCGTGCGCGTCCGGTGTGGTTTTCCACAACGGTCCCGGGATAGGCGCGGGAAGCGGCCAGTATGGTGGTGCGCGCCGCCGAGCTGCCCGCAGAGTGAGGTCGTGACGGGCGGCGGAGCCAACCGGGAGAACCTGCCTTGAGTCGTGAAACTGACACTCCGTCCTCCGGGCCCAACGGGCGCGGCGGAGCCGCCTACCCCTCGGGGACCCCGCCGTACGGCATCCCGGCGGTGTCCGACGACGGCGCGGACGTGGGCCGTTCGGCCACGCAGCCGGAGGAACGCAAGACCGAGACCACGCTGACGACCCGGATCCGGATCAACATCCCCGGGTCCCGGCCGATTCCGCCCGTGGTCGTGCGCAAGACCGTCGGCGAGAACGGGACCGCGACCGAGGCCGAGGGCGACGCCGCTCCGGGCTCCGGCGGGACCAGCCGCCCCAACGGGGCGAACGGCTCCCGGGGTTCGCGCGGCCCCAAGGGGTCCGGCGCGAGCCGGGCCGCCGGTGACGGCGGCCCGGGCGACCTGTCCGGGCCGGGCGACACCCCGGTGACCGGCGGCGCCGGTGAGCCGTCCGCCGCCGAAGCCGCGGCGACCGCCGAGGAGAAGCCCACCAGCGACTGGTTCGCGCCCCGCAAGCCCCAGTCGGGCAAGGGCGGTCAGGGCGGGGGCGGCACCAACGGCGCCGGACTGCCCGGCGGTTCGGGCGCGGCCGCGGGGAACGGCGCCGGTGCGGGCCCCGGCCCCTCCGGGCAGGCCGCGTCCGGTGCGGGCGCCCCGGCTCCCGCCGCGTCCGGTCCCGGCACGTCCGGCGGCGGCCGTCCGGCGCCCGGCGGGCGTCCCGGCGGTGTGGTCGGCTCCATGAACATGCCCGGTGGCGGCGCGCGCAACGGCTCCACGGGCGGTGCCGGGCTGCCCGGCGCAACCGGCGGTCCCGTGGCCCCCGGCCACGGCGGCGGCACCGGCTCCTTCGACGTGACCGAGGCGCTGGCCGCGGGCCCGCTTGCCGGCGGTTCCCGCCCCGGCGGCGAACCGCGCCGCGACGACCTCCCCTACTTCACGGAGAACGGCCAGGGCGACCAGGCCGGCTACGACCACCAGGGCGGCGCCGCGGGCGCTCCCGGCAGCACCAACGGCGCGGGCGTGCCCGGCGGTCCCGGCGGCCAGGCGGGTCCCGGCGGCCGGCGCGGCCCCGCCGGCCCGACCGGCGGCCCGGTGACCGGCGACGGTGCGCTGTACGCGGCCGCCGCGGGCGGCCCCGGCACCGCGACAGGTCCGAACCCGACGACCGGCCTTGGGGCCCACACCGCCCACCCCGGCGGCGGGCTCAGCGACGACACCGCGATCCTCACCCCGCAGAAGCCCGCCCCCGAGCCGGGCGCGGGAGGCCGGCCGGGACGGCCGGACAACGTCTCCGGCCACACCGTCACCAGCGGCATGCCGGTCATCACCCCCGGCACCGACTCGCCGTTCCGGCCGGGCGCGGGCGGCGACGGGCCGCCCTCCCCGGCGTTCCCGAAGCTGTCCGAGCTGCCCCAGCCGGGCGCCGCGCCCGCCCAGCCCGCCAAGGCCAAGGCCGCGAAGGCCGGCAAGGCGGGCAGGAAGAAGGGCCGCAGCAAGCTGGTGCTGCTCTGCGGCGGCCTGGTCCTCGTCGCCGGTGTCGCCTACGGCGCCGGACTGCTGATGAACCACTCCGACGTGCCCAAGGGCACCACCGTGCTCGGCGTGGACATCGGCGGCGGCACCCGTGACGACGCGGTCAAGAAGCTCGACGACGCCTTCAAGGACCGGGTCGACAAGCCGCTGCGGCTGTCCGTCGACGGCCGCACCGTCACCCTGAAGCCGGACCAGGCCGGGCTCCAGCTCGACACCCAGGCCACCGCCAGCGCGGCCGCCACCAGCGACTACAACCCCGTCTCGGTGATCGGCTCCCTGTTCGGCGACCACCGGGTGGTCGAACCGCAGATGCCCGTGGACGAGGAGAAGCTCCAGGCCGCCCTCCAGAACGCCGCGGGCGGCGCCGGTTCGAACGACGGCACCATCAGGTTCGAGCCCGGCAAGGCCGTCGCCGTGTACGGCAAGCCGGGCAAGGGCATCGACGCCGCCCGCTCGGCCCGCGCGGTCGAGCAGGCGTACCGCACCCAGGTGGAGACCGGCGCCACCACCCCGGTCCAGGTGGCCACCACCAGCCGGCAGCCCACGGTGTCCAACGCCGAGGTCGACCGGATGATGAAGAAGTTCGCCGAACCGGCGATGTCGGCCAAGGTGTCGGTCACGGCGGGCGCGGGGCACGAGGTGGTGTTCAGCCCGGAGAAGTCGCTGTGGAAGTTCCTCCAGGTCAAGGCCGTCGACGGCAAGCTGGTCGACTCCTACGACGAGGCGCGGCTCAAGGACCTGTACGGCGGGGCCTTCGACGGCGTCCTGATCACCCGCGGCACCGGCCAGAAGACGCCCGTCACGGTCCAGGACGTGATCAGCGTCCTGCGCCCGGCCCTGATGAGCAAGACCCACCGCGTCGCGGTCATCGACACGAACCCCAGCTGACGGCCCGGCGGTGAGGGGGCGGCCGGTGTCACACCGGCCGCCCCCTCCGCCGTACCCCGCCCCCTCGTGCCCTGCCCTGCCCTGTCATGCCCTCCGCATGACATCTGTCATCCGGCGGTCAGGACCCCCGACACTGCCGTCCGCCCCAGCCGCCCGGCCAGGATGGGGGACATGACGACGACAGCGGAGACCGCCGCGGCGGAGGCCACCTCGGTGGTGGCGTTCGACCAGGTGACCAAGAGCTACGGGAACGTACGGGCCGTGGACGGACTGTCCCTCGCCCTGCATCCGGGGGAGACCGTGGCCCTGCTCGGGCCGAACGGGGCCGGCAAGTCCACCACCCTGGATCTGCTGCTCGGCCTCAAGCACGCCGACCGCGGCACCGTCTCCGTCTTCGGCACCGGCCCCCGCGACGCGATCGTCGCCGGGCGGGTCGGCGCGATGCTCCAGAGCGGCGGGCTGATGGAGGAGGTCACCGTCGCCGAACTGGTGCGCCTCGCCTGCGACCTGCACCCCAAGCGGTTCAAGGTGCAGGACGTGATGGCCCGCGCCGGTGTCTCCCAGATCGCCGACCGCAAGGTCAACAAGCTCTCCGGCGGCCAGGCGCAGCGCGTCCGCTTCGCCCTCGCCACGGCCGGCGACAGCGACCTGATCGTGCTGGACGAGCCGACCACCGGCATGGACGTCTCCGCCCGCCAGGCCTTCTGGGCCACCATGCGCGAGCAGGCCGACCAGGGCCGTACTGTGCTGTTCGCCACCCACTACCTGGAGGAGGCCGACGCCATCGCCGACCGGGTGCTCGTACTGCACCGGGGCCGGCTGCTGGCCGACGGCACCGCCGCCGAGATCAAGGCGAAGGCCGGCGCGCGCAGCGTCCGCTTCGACCTGGAGGGCGTCGTCGACGAGAGCGCCCTGCGCGGCCTGCCCTTCCTCACCTCGCTGGACGTCAGCGGCCAGACCGTCCGCATCCAGTCGGCCGACGCCGACGCGACCGTCCACGCCCTGTACGGGCTCGGCGTCTACCCCCGCAATCTCGAAGTCGCCGGGCTCGGTCTCGAGCAGGCGTTCGTCGCCATCACCGAGGCCGAGGAGGCCAGGCAGTCGTGACCAGCCTCATCAAGCTCGAACTCGCCCGCGCCCTGCGCAACCGCAAGTTCCTGTTCTTCTCGGTCCTCTACCCCTCGATCCTGTTCCTGATCTTCTCCAGCAGCTCCGGCTCCGACGAACGGGTCGACGGGACCAGCCTCACCGTGGCCACCTATCTGATGGTGTCGATGGCCTCGTTCGGCGCGCTGACCGCCGTCCTCATGGGCAACAGCGAGCGCATCGCCAAGGAGCGCGAGAGCGGCTGGGTGCGCCAGCTGCGGCTGACCAGCCTGCCCGGCCGCGGCTACGTCCTCGCCAAGACCGCCGGCGCCGCCGTGGTCAGCCTGCCGTCCATCGTCGTCGTGTTCGCCGTCGCCGGGGCGATCAAGCACGTACGGCTGGACGCCTGGCAGTGGCTGGCCCTCACCGGCGTCATCTGGGCCGGCAGCCTGGTCTTCGCCGCGCTCGGCGTCGCCATCGGCTACCTCGCCAGCGGGGACGCCGTCCGCCCCATCACGATGATCATCTACTTCGGCCTGTCGATCCTCGGCGGCCTGTGGATGCCCTCCACCACCTTCCCGCAGTGGCTCCAGGACATCGCCGAGTGGCTGCCCACACACGCGTACGCTGCTCTGGGACGGGCGATCGAACAGAGCCAGGCTCCCAGTGCCCAGGACATCGCCGTGCTCGCCGCCTACTTCGTCGTGTTCGCGGGCGGCGCGGCCTGGCTGTACCGGAAGGACACGCTGAAGGCGTGAGCGTCATGACCGAGGACCGGGACTGCGAGCGGGACGACCGCCTGATCACCATAGGCCAGTCGCCCCGCGACCGCCGGGAGGTGCTGCGCAAGGTCGTGTGGATCGGCGTCTGGCTGCTCTTCCTCAGCTCGCCGGTCCACGACCTGGCCGCCGGGGACCACGGCGCCGCCGGCAGGGTGGGCGGCTGGACGGGCCTGGCGGTCTTCGTCGCCGCCTACCTGGCGCTGGTCTTCAGGAACTGGGGCCGTCCCTTCCGCCGCCGGACCGTCGTCGGCCTCATCGTCTTCCTGGGTGCCCTGGCCGCCCTCCTCTGCCTCACCCTCGGCCCGGCCTGGCTCGGCCTGTTCTGCTACGTCTCCGTCGCCTGCGGGGCCACCCTGCCGGTGCGGGCCGCCTACGCGGCGATCCCCGCGACCGCCGCCGTGATGGTCCTCACCGGCCTCCGCACGGACGTGGCCGAAGCCAGGAACCTGGTCCTGCTGGTGCTGCTCATCGGCTTCGCGATGGTGGGAGTGAGCCAGCTGGTGCGCACCACGGTCGAGCTGCGTGAGGCCCGGGCCACCGTGGCCCAGCTCGCCGCGAACGAGGAACGGCTGCGCCTCGCGCGTGACCTGCACGACCTGCTCGGGCACTCGCTCTCCCTGATCACCCTCAAGAGCGAGCTGGCCGGGCGGATGCTGCCCGGCCGGCCCGACAAGGCCGCCCAGCAGGTCGCCGACATCGAGCAGGTCAGCCGGCAGGCCCTGGTCGACGTCCGCGAGGCCGTCACCGGCTACCGCCGCCCGCGCCTGGCCGCCGAGCTGGCCGGAGCACGGGTCGCGCTCACCGCGGCCGGCGTGGAGGCGCGGCTGCCCGCCGAACCCGACCTCGGCGACGTGCCCGAGGAGAGCGAGTCCGCCCTCGCGTGGGCACTGCGCGAGGCCGTCACCAACGTCGTCCGGCACAGCGGCGCCCGCCATTGCGCGGTGGAACTGGTGCGCCGCGAGACCCTGGACGGGCCGGTGCTGGAACTGTCCGTGGAGGACGACGGCCAGGGCGGCGCGGGCGGACTGCCCGGCAACGGCCTGACCGGTCTGTCCGAACGGCTCCAGAAGGCCGGCGGCATGCTGGAGGCGGGCCGCCTCAAGCGCGGCTTCCGGCTGGTCGCGCGGGCGCCGCGGGCCGCCGCCGCTCGGGTGCCGCAGGGCGGGGGAGGGGACGTAGGATCCCCGGCATGAGCAGCACGATCAAGGTCCTCCTGGCCGAGGACCAGTCGATGGTCCGCGAGGCCCTGGCCGCCCTGCTCGGCCTCGAGGACGACATCGAGGTCGTGGCCCAGGTCGCGCGGGGCGACGAGGTCGTCGCGGCGGCCCACGCACACGACGTGGACGTCGCCCTGCTCGACATCGAGATGCCCGGCTGCACCGGCATCGAGGCCGCCGCCCGGCTGCACCGGGAACTGCCGACGGTGAAGCTGGTCGTCCTCACGACCTTCGGCCGCCCCGGCTATCTGCGCAGCGCCATGGAGGCGGGCGCCGACGCGTTCCTGGTCAAGGACGCACCGGCCGCGCAGCTCGCCGCCGCCGTGCGCAAGGTGCTGGCCGGCGAGCGCGTCATCGACCCCACGCTCGCCGCGGCGGCCCTCGCCGAGGGCGCGAACCCGCTGACCGACCGGGAGCGCGAGGTGCTGCGCGCCGCCGCCGACGGCTCCACCAACGCCGAGCTGGCCGCAGCCCTGCACCTGTCCCAGGGCACGGTCCGCAACTACCTTTCCACCGCCATCCAGAAGCTCGCCGTCCGCAACCGCGCGGAGGCGGTCCGCACGGCCCGGGAGAAGGGCTGGCTGTAGGGCCCCGCCCGGGTCGCCGCCGTCGGTCCGGCAGGAGGCGCGGGGCGGTCACGTCACTCGGTTCGGTCGGGCGCGGGGATCGGGCCGGCGGGGCGGGTGGCTCAGTTCAGCAGGGCACGGGCCGCCTGCGCCTGGCCCCTGACCTGCTCCGCGGTGGACTCGTCCACCACCGACACCAGCTCCGCGTACGCCTCCAGCTCCAGCGCGCCGCCCACGAAGTCGCCGCGCTGCACCAGCAGCTGGGCGCGCTCGTAGCGCAGCCGGGCCGGGTGCGAGGGCAGGACCAGCGACAGTTCGACAGCCCAGAGGGCCACGTCCGAGCGTTCGGGCCGCACCGCGGCCCACGCGCGGACGTTGTTCAGGATGCGCAGCACCACGTCGAGCGGATCGGCGGGCTCCAGCATCGAGGGCCTGAGCGGCGCGCCCGTCGCCCCGGCGACCAGCAGCTCGGCGTCGGCCCCGGTGAGCACCCGCCCGCCGTCGAACGGATCGGCGAGGACCTGCTCACCGGCCGGGCCGAACCCCACGACGAAGTGCCCGGGCAGCGCCACCCCGTACACCGGCGCACCGGCCCGCCGGGCGACCTCCATCCACACCACCGACAGCAGGATGGGCAGCCCGCGCCGCCGCCGCAGCACCTCGTGCAGCAGCGAGGAGTCCAGCCGCTGGTAGTCGGCGGCCGAGCCGCTGAACCCGTACCGTTCGCCCAGCAGCCCGCACAGCGCCCGCGCCCAGGCCAGCGGTCCGCCCGGCCGGTACGGCAGCTCCCCGGCCAGCCGGTCCAGTTCCATCTGCGCCGCGTCCAGGCCGTCCTCGTCCAGCGCGCCGTCGCCCGCCGCGCCGACCAGCAGGCACAGCGCGGACAGGTCGGGCCGCTCGCTCCGCGCCTCCTCGGCGAACCGCCGGAGCACCTCGGCGGATCGCTCCGGCGGCGGGGGACAGGGAGCGCCCATGGCCAGTTCGTACCCGCTCACGAAGAACCGTCTACAGCAGTCGCGGTGGCTTCCGCCACCGATTCCGGCTCGCGGTAGTGGTGGTAGGCATGGTGGGGAGCGAAGCCGAGGCGGGCGTACAGCTCGCGGGCGCCCGCGTTGCCGGTCTCCACCTGGAGCCAGCCGGCCGACGCGCCCTCCTCCAGGGCCCGCGCGGCGAGCGCCGCCATGACGGTGGTCGCCAGTCCCCGCCGCCGCAGCGCCGGGTCCACTTCCACGGCGGCGAAGGACGCCCACCGCCCGTCCACGACACAGCGCCCGATCGCGGCGGGCACTCCGGCGCCCTCACCGGGCACGGACGCGAACCACACCGAGGGGCCGCCGCCCAGGACCTTCAGGGCCACCTCGCTCACCCCCTTGCGCTGGTAGCGCGCAAGCCACGCCTCGTCGGCCGTGCGGGACAGCACGACCCCGACTCCACCGGCGCCCTCGGCCCGGTCGGCGACCGGCGCCAGCGCGCCGGTCCACAGCTCGGCGGTCACCTCGCGCACCCAGCCCCGCCGATCCAGCTCCGCGCACAGCAGCTCCTGCGTGCCCTCGGCGCCGGTGGCGGTCTGGACGTACGCGGGCAGTCCGCGCTCGTGGTACCAGCGTCGTACGGCGGCCAGGGCCGCGTCGAGCGGGACGCCGGGATCGCCGAGCGGCAGCACGGAGTTGGCCCGCCGCGTGAAGCCCGCCCGTCGCCCGGCCACCGCCCCCCACGGACGCCCCGCGGGCGGCACCTGCTGCACCGCGGCCCGCAGCTCCCAGTCACCGAGCCGCTCGCTCTCCACCGGCGGCCACGCCCGCGCGGCGACCCGGGCGAGTTCGGCGTAGGAGGCGGCGGGACCGCGGCGGCGCGCCGGGGCCGGGGGCACGACCTTCCCCGCGACCAGCGACGTCTCCGCGATCCGGACGGTCCGACCGTCCTTCTGTGTGATCAGCAGCACACCGTCGGTCCATGATGTGAGAACACCGACCGTGTCGGTGAACTTCGCGCCCGCGCCACCCGTTTCGGCCAAGCGCCGTACGGAGACCCGTTTCCCCACGTCAGCAGCGGTGATACGGACCACGAGTCGTCCCGCAGCCGAGATTTCCACAGGTCGGTTCACCCCTCCTGTTCGGATCATGCCCAAGAACGGAGATACTAGAGGGGGCATCGACGACGCCGCGCTCCCGCGCGCCAGGCGGCGGAGCCTGTGGAGGCCCGCCAGCGCCCTATCGAGGAGGAACGACAGCGTGACCTACGTCATCGCGCAGCCTTGTGTCGACGTGAAGGACAAGGCGTGCATCGAGGAGTGCCCGGTCGACTGCATCTACGAGGGCCAGCGGTCCTTGTACATCCACCCGGACGAATGCGTCGACTGTGGTGCCTGTGAGCCGGTCTGCCCGGTCGAGGCGATCTTCTACGAGGACGACGTGCCGGAGGAGTGGAAGGACTACTACAAGGCCAACGTCGAGTTCTTCGACGAGCTGGGCTCTCCCGGCGGCGCCAGCAAGCTGGGCCTGATCGAGCGTGACCACCCGTTCGTCGCCGCGCTCCCGCCGCAGGCCGAATAGCCGTCCGGCGGCACCGGGGTCCGACCAGAGGCCCTTCGCCGCGCCGCCTCGGTCCCGTACGGCCTGATCGCCCCCCGGCGTTCCGGCCGCCGTACGGGACCGAGGCGTTTTCCGTCGCAGAAAGTGAGCCTGATCCCCGTGTCCGCAGTCTCCGACCGGCTTCCCGTCTTCCCCTGGGACAAGCTGGAGCCGTACAAGAAGACGGCCGCCGCCCACCCGGACGGCATCGTCGACCTGTCCGTCGGAACGCCGGTCGACCCGGTGCCCGAGCTGATCCAGAAGGCGCTGATCGCGGCGGCCGACTCGCCGGGCTACCCGACCGTCTGGGGCACGCCCGAACTGCGCGACGCGATCACCGGCTGGGCCGAGCGCCGCCTCGGCGCCCGCGACCTCACCCACCGCCACGTCCTGCCGATCGTGGGCTCCAAGGAGCTGGTCGCCTGGCTGCCCACGCAGCTGGGCCTCGGCCCCGGCGACACGGTCGCCTTCCCGCGCCTGGCCTACCCGACGTACGAGGTCGGTGCCCGGCTCGCCCGCGCCGGGCACCTCGCCTACGACGACCCGACCGAGCTGGACCCGGCCGGCCTCAAGCTCCTCTGGCTGAACTCGCCGTCCAACCCCACCGGCAAGGTCCTCGGCAAGGACGAGCTGACCCGGATCGTCGCCTGGGCCCGCGCGCACGGCGTCCTCGTCGTCTCCGACGAGTGCTACCTGGAACTCGGCTGGGAGGCCGACCCGGTCTCCGTCCTCCACCCGGACGTCAACGGCGGCTCCTACGACGGCCTGGTCGCCGTCCACTCGCTGTCCAAGCGTTCCAACCTGGCCGGCTACCGCGCCGCCTTCCTGGTCGGCGACCCGGCGGTCCTCGGCCCGCTGCTGGAGATCCGCAAGCACGGCGGCATGATGACCTCCGCGCCCACCCAGGCGGCCGTCGTGGCTGCCCTCGGCGACGACGCCCACGTCCGCGAGCAGCGTGAGCGCTACGCGGCCCGCCGTGCCCAGTTGCGCGAGGCGCTGCTCCGCCACGGCTTCCGCATCGAGCACAGCGAGGCCAGCCTCTACCTGTGGGCGACCCGCGACGAGTCCTGCTGGGACACGGTGGCCCACCTCGCCGAGCGCGGCATCCTGGTCGCGCCGGGCGACTTCTACGGCCCGGCCGGCGACCGCTTCGTCCGGGTCGCCCTCACGGCGACGGACGAACGGATCGCGGCGGCGGCCGCCCGCCTCTGAGCGCAGCGGTAGGGGACCGGCCCCGGTCCCTGCGCCCTGCGGTGCGGAGCCGGCCGCTCGCCTCCGCGCCCTGCGGTGCGGGGCCGGCCGAACGGTCCCGCACACACCGAGGGGGTCCAGGTTCCTCCTGGACCCCCTCGGGGCGTTCGCGGCGCGTGCGCGCCCCCGTTCTAGCTGAGCGGCAGACCCGAGACCGGCAGGCCCTTCGCGGCCGGCACGCCGCCCTTGGTGGCGGTCTTCGCGGTGTCGCCGAGGACGCCGCCCGCGGAACCGGCCGCGTCGCCGGCCGCCTTCTGCGCCACCGGAGCGGTCTGCTTGACGAGCTTGCCGCCGGTCTTGCCGGCGGTCGGCACGGTCTGCTTGACGGCCTTGCCGCCGGTGTCGCCCGCGACCCCGGTGACGTGCTGCGCGGCGCCGTCCACGGTGTTGCCGACGTGCGCCCCGTCCAGCGCGGTCAGACCGCCGAGGTTGGGGTTGGCGGGCAGCTGCGGGGCAGCGCCGGCGGAGCCGGCCGCACCGACCCCGGCAGCCGCTCCCGCAGCGACGAGCAGCGCGGCACGGGCGATCCGGCGGGTCAGGGGGAGGGACATGTTGCTCCTTCGACGGAAGTGAATCTGAAGTCTTAGACCCGGCCCGGAAGTTGACTCTCCGAGCTCGGACGCAGTGACTACCGCTCGAAGCCCGCGAAGGTTGCGGCGCGCCGACGTAAAGAGTTGGCAATGCGTCGCATTATCGGTTCCGGAGGAAGTAGGACAAAACGCGCCCCGCAGGGGGAAGGTGTCGTGTCCCTGCTGCCCCGTGTTTCCAAGGGTTCCGGCGATCACGGGGGTGACGGCACGAAAACCTGCGCACCCCCGGACCCGGACCCGCGCGACATGACCCGGGCGAGCGACGGACCGCACGCCTGTCCGGGGGCCCGGGGCCGGACTCGGCGCCCGGACCTGGCTGTTGGGAGGAACCCTCAGCCGCCGGTCGTGATGCGCACCGCGCTCGCCGCGCCCGCCGTCCCGTCGCCGTTCTTCGCGTCCGTGGCGTGCCACTGGCCGTCGGTCACCCCGGCGGTCCACTCCCGCCCGGCGTACGCCACCCGCTCGATGTGCAGCGCGGACGCGTTGGCCACCGCCCAGTGCGCCAACTGCCAGCCCCGCTCGAGGGAATCGCGGCCGTCGGCGCCGCCGCGGGCGGGCACCGGCAGCGTTACGGTCCGGTCGCCCGTGCCGGAGGAGGCCGCGCTCGGCGTGGGCGCCGGGGTCGACGCGCCGCCCACCTCCGCACCGGCCACCTCGACCGCGTCCCGCCCGAAGTCCCGTACGAGCGCGGCCCGTACCGCGTCCGGACCCGTGGCTCGCGCGGTGCCGGGACGGCCCTGGCAGGTCAGCGTGGCCGCCGCGCGCCCGGTCAGGGCGGCGGCGAGCAGGGTGGCGTCCGGCTCGTGCTTGGCGTACGCCTCCGGGAAACCGCTGCGCTGCACCCGCTGCGCGGCCACCGTCAGCGGCAGCCGCCGGTAGTCGCGCACCTTGGCCAGGTGCTCGTAGAACATGCCCGCCGCGTAGGACGGGTCCATGATCTCCTTCGGGGTGCCCCAGCCCTGCGAGGGCCGCTGCTGGAACAGGCCGAGGGAGTCCCGGTCGCCGTGCTCGATGTTGCGCAGGCCCGACTCCTGGAGGGCGGTGGCCAGCGCGATGGTCACCGCCCGCTCGGGCAGCCCGCGGGCGGTGCCGACGGCCGCGATCGTCGCCGCGTTCACCGCCTGCTCCGGCGTGAACTCGTACGACGTCTCGTCCCCGTCGGCGGAGACGACCTTGCAGCCCGGCCCGGTGCCGCCCGTGACGTACTGCACCACGAGATAGCCGGCGACCGCGAGCAGGACGACGAGGGCCGCCCCGGTCCTGAGGAGGCGGCCACGGCGCTTCGGAGAGGGGGACGGCTCTGACACGCGTACAAGGTACTTGAGGCGAAGGGGGCTGCCGAGTCCGGTGCGGGCAATGTCCCGCGCCGCACGGCCGGTTCGCCGGGCAGGCCCTGTCCGGCGGATCAGGCCGCGGTCCGCGTCGATCCGGGTGAGCGGGGCTCGGTGCGTCCGCGTGCAGGACGGAGGAGCGCGTCGACGCGGAGCGCCGGCGACCGGCGCCAACGCCGCGGACGGGCGTGCCGAGCCCCGCGTCTGTGGCGTGATCCGCCGGACAGGCCCTAGGGTCCGAACATGCCTGACACCCCGCTTGACCTCACGTTGGACGCCGCGCGGCTGACCGCGCAGCTCGTCGACTTCCGTTCGGAGAGCGGCACGGAGAAGCCGCTCGCCGACGCGATCGAGGCCGCCCTGCGCGCCCTGCCGCACCTGACCGTGGACCGCTTCGGCAACAACGTCGTGGCCCGGACGAACCTCGGCAGGTCCGAGCGGGTGATCCTGGCCGGCCACATCGACACCGTGCCGATCGCGGACAACGTCCCCTCCCGGCTGGACGAGGACGGCGTCCTGTGGGGCTGCGGCACCTGCGACATGAAGTCCGGCGTGGCGGTGCAGCTGCGCATCGCGGCCACCGTCCCCGCCCCCAACCGCGACCTGACCTTCGTCTTCTACGACAACGAGGAGGTCGCCGCCGAGCTGAACGGCCTCAGGCACGTCGCCGAGGCCCGCCCGGAGTGGCTGGCCGGCGACTTCGCGATCCTGCTGGAGCCCTCCGACGGCGAGGTCGAGGGCGGCTGCCAGGGCACCCTGAGGGTCCTGCTGAAGACCGCGGGGGAGCGGGCCCACTCGGCGCGCTCCTGGATGGGCTCCAACGCCATCCACGCCGCAGCGCCCATCCTGCGCCGACTCGCCGAGTACCAGCCGCGGTACCCGGTCATCGACGGCCTGGAGTTCCGCGAGGGCCTCAACGCGGTGCGGATCTCGGGCGGGGTGGCCGGCAACGTCATCCCCGACGAGTGCGTCGTCACCGTCAACTTCCGCTACGCGCCGGACCGTACGGAGGAGGAGGCGATCGCCCACGTCCGCGAGGTGTTCGACGGCTGCGGCGTCGAGGAGTTCGTGATCGACGACCACAGCCCCGGCGCCCTGCCCGGTCTCGGCCACCCGGCCGCGGCGGCCTTCGTGGCGGCGGTCGGCGGCACCCCGAAGCCCAAGTTCGGCTGGACGGATGTGTCGCGGTTCTCCGCGCTGGGCATCCCTGCGGTCAACTACGGTCCGGGCAATCCGATCCTCGCGCACAAGCGGGACGAGCGGGTGGAGACGGCGAAGATCCTGGCCGGCGAGGAACGGCTGCGCGCCTGGCTGACCGCCTGATCCACGCGCACCCGCTCCTGAACGCGGCGCAGCGGGGCGGACACGCCGAGGTCCCCCGCCCGTAACCCGGGTGGATCTACGCTGAGGTGGAACGTCCTGCAAGCGGAGGGAGCGCACATGCCTACTGGCAATCCCGAGGGCAAGAAGCAGCCACCGGACGAGCAGCGCCTGGGGCCGGTCCTCCGACGGCGGGGCGCGGTCCAGGCCAGCACCACCGACCAGCGGCTGCTGGACGAGCGCGCCCCCACCGACTGGGTGCACACCGACCCCTGGCGGGTCCTGCGCATCCAGTCGGAGTTCATCGAGGGCTTCGGCACCCTGGCCGAACTCCCGCCCGCCATCAGCGTGTTCGGCTCCGCACGCACCCCGGTGGACTCGCCGGAGTACGAGGCCGGGGTGCGGCTCGGCCGGGGCCTGGTCGAGGCGGGCTTCGCGGTGATCACGGGCGGCGGACCCGGCGCGATGGAGGCCGCGAACAAGGGCGCGTGCGAGGCCGGCGGCACTTCGGTCGGCCTCGGCATCGAGCTGCCCTTCGAGCAGGGCCTGAACCCCTACGTCGACATCGGGCTGAACTTCCGCTACTTCTTCGTCCGCAAGATGATGTTCGTGAAGTACGCGCAGGGCTTCGTCGTCCTGCCCGGCGGCCTCGGCACCCTGGACGAACTCTTCGAGGCCCTGACCCTCGTCCAGACCAAGAAGGTCACCCGCTTCCCCATCGTGCTGTTCGGCACGCGGTACTGGGGCGGCCTGGTGAACTGGCTGGAGAACACCCTGATCGCCCAGGGCAAGGCGGCAGCCGCAGACCTCACCCTGTTCCACGTCACGGACGACGTGGAGGAGGCAGTGGCCTTGATGTCGAAGGAAGCGGGCAAGTAGCGCGCCGGGGGCGCCCGGTAAAGGGCGCGGGGCTGTGCCGGTCTGCGGCTCCGCCGCGTGGGCGCGCCCGCAAGGCGACGGGGCCGAAGCGCCCCTTCAGGGGCGCGGGAACCGCGCGCCCGGCCCCCACCGGCCGGCACCCGCGAACGCACCACCGCCCTCCCCGCCCTGAGGCGCAGGCCCGCAGGGCCACCGGGGCCAGGGGCGCAGCCCCGGGCCCCGTCCCCAGCCCCAGGGCCGCAGGGCCAAGGGGGGCGGGGCACCCTCAGGGAACGGGACGGGCAGGAGCGGCGGGGGCGAAAACCCCCTACGCCAGCCCCCGCCGGGCCACGGCGGGCGCCCGATGCCCAGCGATGGCCCCCACCATCTCCACCACCTGCCGGGTCTCCGCGACCTCGTGCACCCGGTACACCTGTGCGCCCAACCACGCGGACACGGCAGTGGTCGCGAGGGTCCCCACCACCCGCTCCTTCACAGGCCGATCCAGCGTCTCACCCACGAAATCCTTGTTGGACAACGACACCAGCACCGGCCACCCGGTGGCCACCATCTCCCCCAGCCGCCGAGTCGCCTCGAGACTGTGCCGGGTGTTCTTCCCGAAGTCGTGACCCGGATCGATCAGCACCGACTCCCGAGGCACTCCGAGGGCGACGGCGCGCTCGGCCAACCCGACGGTCACGTCCAGGATGTCGGCCATCACATCCTCGTAGGTCACCCGATGCGGCCGGGTCCGCGGCTCCGCACCACCCGCATGCGTGCACACCAACCCCACCCCGTACCGCGCGGCGACCTCCGCGAGCCGCGGATCGACGCCGCCCCACGCGTCGTTCAGCAGATCCGCCCCCGCCTCGCACACGGCCTCGCCGACCTCCGCCCGCCAGGTGTCCACACTGATGACCACCTCGGGGAACCGCCGCCGCACCTCGGCCACGAAACCGACCGTCCGGCGCGCCTCCTCGTCGGCGGACACCTCCGCGCCGGGCCCCGCCTTCACCCCGCCGATGTCGACGATCGCGGCCCCCTCGGCGACCGCCTGCTCCACCCGGGCCAGCGCCGGCTCGTCGCGGAACGTGGCTCCCTGGTCGTAGAAGGAGTCCGGGGTCCGGTTCACGATCGCCATGATCACCGGCTCGTGCGTGTCGAATACACGCCTGCCCAGCCTGAGCATCCCCTGTGACCTCTCCTCGTCGCTGTCGGTCTTCGGCCGCCTGCGACCCTAACCGTCGGCGTCGCATGGCACGATCGGACCCTGACACATACGACGGACTCCGTGGGGACCCCAGCGATGGTTATGTTCTTGTTCCTGGTCGTGGCGCTCGCCGTCGTGGTCGCCGCGGTCACCCTCGCGGTGGTGGGCGGCGGCGAGGGCCGCGGGCCGCTGGCCGAGGCTGCGCCCGAGCTGGTGTACGACCCGCTGCCGGCGGACCGACCGCTCGGGCGCGCCGACGTGGAGAGCCTGCGCCTGCCGGTCACCGTCCGCGGCTACCGGATGGCCGACGTGGACGACGCCCTCGGCCGCCTCGGCGCGGAGCTGGCCGAGCGCGACGCCCGGATCGCCGACCTGGAGTCGGCCCTGGCCGGCGCCCGCGCCGCCGCGGCCCACGTACGCCTGGCCAAGCCCGAAGCGGAGGACCAGCAGTGACCGACAACGCCCCGGCGGCCGCCGCCCGGCCGACCGCCGCACCGAAGGCCGCGAGCGCCACCGCCCCGGCCGACGCGCTGACCACCGAGGCGACCGTCGGCGCCGCGATCACGGCGGGCGCGCCGGTCGCGGGCCCGGACGGCGGCCTGCGCTGCCCGTGGGCGCTGTCCGCGCCCGAGTACGTGGCGTACCACGACGAGGAGTGGGGCCGCCCGGTCCACGGCGACGACGCCCTCTACGAGCGCCTCAGCCTGGAGGCGTTCCAGTCCGGACTGTCGTGGATCACGATCCTGCGCCGCCGTGAGGGCTTCCGCACCGCCTTCGCCGGCTTCGAGATCGCCGCGGTGGCCCGCTTCACGGACGACGACCGCGAGCGCCTGCTCGCCGACGCGGGCATCATCCGCAATCGAGCCAAGATCGACGCGACCCTCGCCAACGCGCGCGTGCTGGCCGGCTGGTCCCCGGGCGACCTGGACGCCCTGATCTGGTCCCACGCCCCCGACCCGGACGGCCGTGCGGCGCCCCGGTCCCTGGGCGACGTCCCGGCCGTCACGCCCGAGTCCACGGCTCTGTCGAAGGCCCTGAAGAAGCGCGGCCTGCGCTTCGTCGGCCCGACGACGGCGTACGCCCTGATGCAGGCCTGCGGCCTGGTCGACGACCACCTCGCCGCCTGCGTCGCGCGCCGCCGCCCCTGAGCGGACGGGGACGGGGGCGCGCTGCAGACCGGGGCCGGGCAGGGGTCAGCGGCCCAGGTACTTCGGCTTCTCCTTGTTGACGAACGCCTGTACGGCGATCGCGTGGTCCTCGGACTGGCCCGCCCGGCCCTGCAGCTCGTCCTCCTTCTCCAGGGTCTCGGCCAGCGAGTGCGTCAGACCGTAGGCCACGGCCTCCTTGAGCGCCGCGTATGCCACCGTCGGGCCCTCGGCGAGGCCGCGCGCGACCTTCTCGGCCTCGGCGCGCAGCTCGGCCGCCGGCACCACCCGGTTGGCGATCCCCAGCTCGTGGGCCTCCTGCGCGGAGATGCTGCGCGGGAAGAGCAGCAGGTCGGCGGCGCGGCCGGGGCCCACCACGCGCGGCAGGGTCCAGGAGATGCCGGAGTCCGCGGTGAGCGCCACGCCCGCGAAGGAGGTGTTGAAGGCGGCGGTGTCCGCCACGATCCGGTAGTCGGCGGCGAGCGCGAACCCGAAGCCCGCGCCGGCGGCCACGCCGTTGACCGCGGCCACCACCGGCTTCGCCGCGCCGGCCAGGGCGCGCACGATCGGGTTGTAGTGCTCGGTGACGGTGCTCATCGTCCGGCCCTCGCCGCTCTCGTGGTCGGCGGCCAGCAGCCCGATGTGCTCCTTGAGGTCCTGTCCCACGCAGAACGCCCGGTCCCCGGCCGCGGTGAGCAGCACGGCGCGCACGGCGTCGTCGGACGCCGCGGACTCGGCCGCGTCCCGCAGGGCGACCTTGGTCGCGATGTCGAGCGCGTTCATCGCCTCGGGGCGGTTGAGCGTGATCGTCGCGAGTCCGTCGCTCACCTCGTAGAGCACGGTGTCGGCCATGGGACATCCCCTCCGGTGTCGCGGCACTGACGTACCGCTCAGTACGTTGCTGGGTCCGAAGGACAGCATGACGGAGATCACCGGCCGCGGCGCGGAGCGGACGTGTGACCTGCGTCAAAGAAATACGACGTGCCAGGTGGCGGGGGATGTCGGCGCGGGGGCGCAGTATCGCAGCCACATCGCCGAATTGGGTGGTTTTGCTCGCGCGCGTTGCCCAAGCGATGCCTGCTGATGTTGGTCATCGGGTCCTGGGATGCGGGATAATGGCTGGGAAGCAATGTGTTCGATGCCGGTGTCGCGTGTCCTGGGCTGTTTTGGGCACGGTTCGCGCGTGCCCTTCGGTGGGGCGTCGGCTTTGACGATGAGCTGGGTTTCAGGAAGGGGAACGAGCATGGCGGCCATGAAGCCGCGGACGGGTGATGGCCCGCTCGAGGTGACCAAGGAGGGGCGGGGCATCGTCATGCGCGTTCCGCTCGAAGGCGGCGGTCGACTCGTCGTCGAGCTGACCCCTGACGAGGCCGACGCGCTCGGCGACGCCCTCAAGAAGGTCGTCGGCTGACGCGCAAGCGACCATACCCTTTCGACCGCCCCGGCCCTCGATGAGGTGCCGGGGCGGTCGTCTTGCCCGGTGGGGGGGCGGGGTTCAGCGTTTGACCGCGCACAGCAGGCCGTCGCCCACCGGCAGCAGCGACGGCACCAGGTCCGGGCTCTCGCGCACCGTGCGCAGCAGTTCCCGCAGCCGCAGCACCTCCGTGGGCTGCGGCCCGGAGTCCACCGTCCGCCCGTGCGCGAAGACGCCCTCGAACACGACCAGGCCCCCCGGTCGCAGCAGGCGCAACGATTCGGCGAGGTAGTCGAGGAACTCCAGGCGGTCGCCGTCGCAGAAGACGAGGTCGTACCCGGCGTCGGCGAGCCGCGGCAGCACGTCCAGGGCGCGCCCGGGGATGAAGCGGGCGCGGTTGCTGGCGAAGCCGGCCGCCCGGAACGCCTGCCGGGCGAACTGCTGGTGCTCCGGCTCGGGATCGACGGTGGTCAGGACCCCGTCCGGGCGCATGCCGTGCAGCAGGTGGATGCCGGAGACGCCGGTCCCGGTCCCGATCTCCGCGACCGCCTTGGCGTCCACGGTGGCGGCGAGCAGGCGCAGGGCCGCGCCCGCGCCGGGCGACACCGAGCGCAGCCCCGCTTCACTGGCCCGGTCGCGGGCCCAGAGCAGTGCTTCGTCCTCGGCGACATAGGCGTCGGCGAACGCCGAGCTCGTCTGCCGGTTGCCGGTAATGACCCTCTCCTATGTCCCGTGGATGCCTCGGGCGTGACTGTATCCGTTGGGGCCGGGAACCCGCAGATGGGACCGGTCGTTTGAAGGGGTGAGGAAGGGGCGCCGGCGCGGGCCCGGGGCAGGACGGGGGATATGGGATGGAACGGGACGCGGGGCAAGTCCTGACGCAGCCGGACGGCCCCAGGCAGCCGGTGTCAAATTCTCGTAAAACCGCTTATCCGGAGCTAACGGGCGAGGTGGCTATGGTAGGGGCTCCGCTGGACACCACCAGAGCCGACAGGGGAGGTGCGGCTGTGCCTGTGGATCGGGGAGGAGTGCTGCGGCGCTTCCTCGGATCGGCGGGCAGGCCGAAATCCGTGAACGACACCGCTGCTGACCCGAGCCACGCCGACGGCTTCGCCGCGACCGCGACCTTCTCCACCGACGCGGACGCGCAGGCGTGGACTCCGCCCACCTGGGAGGAGATCGTCAGCACGCACAGCGGCCGTGTCTACCGCCTGGCCTACCGCCTCACCGGCAACCAGCACGACGCCGAGGACCTCACCCAGGAGGTCTTCGTCCGCGTCTTCCGCTCCCTGTCGACCTACACCCCGGGCACCTTCGAGGGCTGGCTCCACCGCATCACCACCAACCTCTTCCTGGACATGGTCCGCCGCAAGCAGCGCATCCGCTTCGACGCGCTCGGCGAGGACGCCGCGGAGCGGCTGGCCAGCAAGGAACCCACCCCGCAGCAGCTCTTCAACGACGCGCACTTCGACGCGGACATCCAGCAGGCGCTGGACACCCTCGCCCCGGAGTTCCGGGCGGCGGTCGTCCTGTGCGACATCGAGGGGCTGTCCTACGAGGAGATCGCCGCCACCCTCGGCGTCAAGCTCGGCACGGTGCGCTCCCGTATCCACCGGGGCCGCTCACAGCTGCGCAAGGCCCTCGCGCACCGTTCGCCCGAGGCGCGCCGGGCCGAGCGGCGCGGATTCGTGGCCCGGGTCCCCGCGCTGGGGGGAGGGGGCGCGACCGCGTGAGTGGATCACGACCCGACCCCGCCGCGAGCGGCCTCGCGGAACAGCATCTGGGAGACCGGCTCTCCGCCCTGGTGGACGGAGAGCTGGGTCATGAGGCGCGTGAGCGCGTCCTGGCGCACGTGGCCACCTGCGCGAAGTGCAAGGCGGAGGTGGAGGCGCAGCGCCGTCTGAAGAACGTCTTCGCGGAAGCGGCCCCGCCGCCGCCCTCCGAGAGCTTCCTGGCCCGCCTCCAGGGGCTGCCCGGCGGCGACGGCGGCCCGCCCCTGGCCGACGGCGGCTTCCCCGGCCTGTCCGGGCGCTCCTCCGGGGCGTCCGGGGTGTTCGGCGTGCGCCGCGGCGAGCGGTTCGAGTTCGGCTACGTCCCGGCCGGCCCGCACGGCGGCGCGCCCGACCCCGACCCCGACTCCGCGGACGGCTTCCGCGTCCACGACGTCGGCCGCCCCGACGGCGAGCGCTCGGCCTCGCGCGGGCTGCGGTTCGCCTTCGTCGCCGCCGGAGCGGTGTCGCTGGCCGCGGTCGCCCTCGGCGGGGTGACCACCGGCGCGGTGGGGGACACACCGGCCGAGGCCCGCGGTGGCTCCGGCGCCGGCAGCAACGTGACTCCGGCGCGTACGGCGGGCGGCGGCGCGGGCGCGGTGACGTGGCCCGAGGCCGCCCGGCGCCGGGCGGCCGGCTCCGTCTCGCCGCAGGGCCAGCGGACCTCTTCGGGTACTCCGCTGGTGCCCACCTCCCTGTCCGCGCCGCTGCTGCCCGGTGCGCAGCCACCGGCGGCGCCCCAGCAGCCGTCCGGGGTACGAGCGCTGACGGCGCCGGTGATGGCCGGGGCGGCCGTCCTCTCGCCGCTGATACGCCCGCTCGGCACCCGGCCGCCGATCTCCCTGACCGGCTGGTCCGCGAACCCGGGGTTCACCCCGCCCGGCCTGCTCGCCGCACCCGTCCCCGCCCCGGCGCCGGACCCGTCCGCCTCCGCCGCGTCCCGCACCGCGCACTGACCGGCCGCCCACCGGTCCCTGCGCGGCGGCCCGCGAACCTGGTTGAATCCAGGTGGTCGCGCCCATGACACCGGTCGGGGCGCGCAGACGACGCGTGCCGCGGGCACCTGTGGGGAGAACATGAACGAGGGGAAGCCGCCCACGAAGTACACCCGCCCGAGGTGGTTCGGCCGAACCCGGCCACCGGCCGACCCGACGGCCGCCGGGGCCGAGGCGGCCACGCCGTCCCTGCGGGAGGACCATGAGGGCGACTACGAACTGGCCCGCCCCGCCCCGACGGGCACCCCCCCGTCCACCGAGGCCGGGACCACCGTGACCGACGAGCCCGCCTCGTCGGCCGAGCCCTCGGCCCCGGCCGAGGTGGCCTCGGCATCGGTCCCGGAGGGCCTGCCCGGGGCCCCCGCCTCCGACACGGCGGTCCTGCCGGCGGGACCGGAAAGCGCGACCGACGGGCCGCCCCCGGATGCCGGGGAGGGCGTCGCCACCCCCGGCAGCGGTCCCTCGGGGGTGGCCTCCCGCGTCGCCGGGGAGGCCGCCGTCGCGCCCGTGGCCGGACCCGTGTCCCCCGTCCCCGTCGCCCCACCCGCAGGCCGGCCCAGGCCTCTGCACGACCCCGACCCCTACGACACCCCGCCCTACGGCGAACCCGGCCCCTGGGCGCCCGCTCCGCCCGTCCAGCACCCGACGCTGGCGTCGGCCCCGCCCGCGGTTCCCGCGCCGGTGGGCACACCCGTGGCGCCGCCCGCGCCCGTGCCGCCGTCCGGGCACGCCCCGGTGGGGGCGGGCGCGACCGTACCGGGCCCGGCGGGCGCGCCCTCCGGGCCGGTACCGGCCGGTGCGGGTGCGCCGGTCCCGACGCCCGCCCACCCCTCGGCGGGGCCCGCCACGTCCGTCCCGTACCCGGTCCACCCCCCGGCGGGCCAGGGCGCCCCCGTGCCGCCGCCCGCGCAGCCCCCCGCCGGGCCCGGCACGCCCGCGCACCCCCAGGCCGAGGCCGGAGCCCCCGGAGGCCCCCTCGGGCCCGTAGCCCCGGACGCCCCCGCCGGGCACGACCTCCCCGCCTCGCAGATGCCTCCCGCCGGGCACGGCATCCCCGCCCCGCGGCCCGCCCCCACGGGGCCCGGAGCCCCTGCCCCGCAAACGCCGCTCACCGGGCCCGGCACCACCCCGCACCAGGCCCCCGAGGGGCGCCCCGCCCCCCACGCCTCTCCCGCGGGGCACGGCACCCCGCACCCCCTCCACCCCCCGGCGCCGGCCGACCGAGCCGGCGTGCCCCCCACGGGAGACGCCCCGGCGGCAGCCGACCACACCGCAGCGGACAGCCCGCCCGCGGGCGGGGGCCCCTGGGGGCGTTACGACCCCTGGGCCGCCGCGCCCCTCCAGGAGAGCGGGGCCGGGCAGGGCAGCGCGGAGCGGCGGCGCAGGCGGGTGCGGCGCGCCCTCGTCGGCGGCGCCGTCGCCCTCGCGGTCGTCTCCGGACTGCTCGGCGGCGTCGCCGGGGCGTACTTCGAGCGCAACGGCGGCATCGGCGCCGTGGAACTGCCGCAGGCCGGGAAGGAGCCCGCCGGGCGCGCCCCGGACAGCGTCGCGGGGATCGCCGCCCGTGCCCTGCCGAGCGTGGTCACCTTGCACGTGTCCGGCTCGGACGAGCAGGGCACCGGCACCGGCTTCGTACTGGACGGCCTCGGTCACATCCTCACCAACAACCATGTGGTCGAACCGGCCGCCTCCGGCGGCGCCATATCGGTGACGTTCAGCGGCGGACAGACCGCCAAGGCCCGCATCGTCGGCCGCGACACCGGCTACGACCTGGCCGTGGTCCAGGTCAGCGGCGTACGCGGCCTGACCCCCCTGCCCCTCGGCAACTCCGACAACGTGCAGGTCGGCGATCCGGTGGTCGCCATCGGCGCACCCTTCGACCTGGCCAACACCGTCACCTCCGGGATCATCAGCGCCAAGGAGCGCCCCATCACGGCCGGCGGTGAGAAGGGCGAGGGCGGTGACGTCTCGTACGTCGACGCGCTCCAGACCGACGCGCCCATCAACCCGGGCAACTCCGGCGGCCCTCTGCTGGACTCGCGCGGCCGCGTCATCGGCATCAATTCGGCCATCCGCAGCGCCGACACCGGCTCCGACGTGCAGACGGGCCAGGCCGGGTCCATCGGGCTCGGCTTCGCCATCCCGGTCAACCAGGCCAAGCGCGTCGCCGAGGAGCTGATCAACACCGGCCGGGCCAGCCACCCGGTGATCGGCGTGACGCTCGACATGAACTACACCGGCGACGGTGCCAAGGTCGGCGCCAAGAGCCGTGACGGCGGTTCCCCGGTCACCCCGGGCGGCCCCGGCGCCAAGGCGGGCATCAAGGCCGGCGACGTGATCACGGCGGTGGACGGCAAGCCGGTCCACTCGGGGGAGGAGCTGATCGTCCGGACCCGCGCCCACCGCCCCGGCGACCGGCTGGCGCTGACCGTCCGGCGCGACGGCCGGGACCGCGAGGTCAGCCTCGTCCTCGGCTCCGCCGGCGGCGACTGACCCGCAGCCGGCGGCTCCGCCGGTGGCGACTGCCCCGCACCGGGCGGCTCCGCGGGCGTCGACTGAGCCGCACCGCTCGGTCCCGGACGGCGTCCGCCCGGGGCAACGCCGGGCGGCCGCCACGCGAACACACGGCAAAACTCGTCGTGTACACGCGGTCCGACACCTCGGGACGGTACCGGTCGCGCGCGTGCTGCGGGTACCGTGGAGCCGGCCCGGACCATGGATGGACCCGTACAGACCGGACCGCCCGAGGGCCGAGGACCACGGACATCGCAAGGAGCTTCAGGTGTTCAACGACATAGGACTGCCCGAGCTGGCGACGATCATCGTCCTGGCCATGCTCGTGTTCGGTCCGGACAAGCTCCCCAAGGTCATCCAGGACGTCACCCGCACGATCCGCAAGATCCGCGAGTTCTCCGAGAGCGCCAAGCAGGACATCCGGCAGGAACTCGGCCCGGAGTTCAAGGACTTCGAGTTCGAGGACCTCAACCCCAAGACGTTCCTCCGCAAGCAGCTGGAGGCCGACGACCTGGGGCTGAAGGAGATCCGCAACGGCTTCGACCTGAAGAAGGAGATGGCCGAGGTCACGGACGCGGTGCACGGCCGCGACAGCGACCCCTCGCCCTCGTCGTCTTCCCCGCCCTCCTCCGGCGGCCGGATCGACATGACGAAGAAGCCCGAGGGGCCCGACCGCGACGAGCGGCCGCCCTTCGACTCCGACGCGACCTGAGCCGTCCGCCGACGCCACCCGACCCGCCGACCGGAGCCTCCCGTGCCGCCATCGGTGATGTGAGGCGTGTCATACCGTCATATCGCCGTGATACGCGCCATATCGTCGTATCACCGTCGTGTCGCGGGCGCGGCACGCGCGGCCTGAACGGGTCCTCCCGCGCCCTACGCGCCGGGAGCTTCCGGGCTGCCCGAGGCGGGGTGGATATGCTGCCGAGTTGTTGTGCGGACCGGACGGGTGCGCCCGAAGGGGGGCGGGCCGCCCCGGTCCGACGAGAGCGAGGAGGCGTCCGGGCAGATGGAGACGACAAGTAGGGCGGTGGCGCAGGCGCCGGCCGGGGAGGGCGGACTACCGGCCCCCTCCGCCCGGCGCGCGGTCGACGGCTACCTGCTGGCGCCCTTCCCGTGGTACGGCCTCGACGAGGCCTTCACGGGCCCGCGCTGGCTGATGCAGGTCGGCACCTCCGCCGACGGCTCCGTGGAACACGGTTCGATCGGACACGGCGACGAGCCCTCCGTGCGCAACGAGTTCGTCTCCGGTTCCCCGGACGAGCCCAAGGAGAAGTTCGCCGTCGTCGTCACGGTCGCCGCGCACCCCGTCCGGCAGCTCGCCGACGGCACCGGCCGGCTGGAGGCCACCACGGTCTCCTCGGCGGCCTGGCTGGCCGGGGTGGGGCTGCTGTCCTTCACCTGGCCCATGCAGATGGACCACGCCCTGCGCGACGACTGGCTGGAGCAGCAGACCGAGACCGCGTGGGTGCTGGCCGACGACCTGTCCGGCCCGGACTGGTCGACGCTGTCCCTGCCCGTGGACGGCGTCCCGGCCTCCTTCCACTACCGCGAGTCCGAGTACGGCTGGGTGCTCGCCGGCACCACCGAGCAAGGGGTCCACCTGGGCGCGTACGGGCGGGGGATGAGCGCCTACGGGCTCGGCTTCGCCGTCGTCAAGGACATCACCACCTACGCCTGACCGGCCCGCGGACACGGTGAAGGGCGCCGCCCCACGGGGACGGCGCCCTTCACCGTACGAAGCCGTACGAGGCCGCGGGAGCCGCACGGCCCCCCGGACGCTCCTAGAACTTGTTCCTCGGCGTGATCCCCAGTGACAGCCCCGAAAGGCCCCGCTGACGGCCGCCGAGCTTGCCCGCGATGGCGCGCAGGGCCGCACCGGCCGGGGAGTCCGGGTCGGACAGGACGACCGGCTTGCCCTCGTCGCCGCCCTCGCGCAGCCGCACGTCGATCGGGATGGAGCCGAGCACCGGCACCGACGCGCCCGTGGTGCGGGTCAGGCCGTCGGCGACCAGCTGGCCGCCGCCCGTGCCGAACACGTCGACCATCTCGCCGCAGTGCGGGCAGGGCAGCCCGGACATGTTCTCGACCACGCCGACGATCTTCTGGTGGGTCTGCACGGCGATGGAACCGGCCCGCTCGGCCACCTCGGCGGCCGCCTGCTGGGGCGTCGTCACGACCAGGATCTCGGCGTTCGGCACCAGCTGGGCCACGGAGATCGCGATGTCGCCGGTGCCCGGCGGCAGGTCCAGCAGCAGGACGTCCAGGTCGCCCCAGTACACGTCCGCCAGGAACTGCTGGAGCGCGCGGTGCAGCATCGGGCCGCGCCACACCACCGGCGCGTTGCCCGGGGTGAACATGCCGATGGAGATGACCTTCACGCCGTTCGCCGACGGCGGCATGATCATGTTCTCGACCTGGGTGGGACGCCCGTCCGCGCCCAGCATGCGCGGCACGCTGTGGCCGTAGATGTCGGCGTCGACCACGCCCACCTTCAGCCCGTCGGCCGCCATCGCCGCCGCGAGGTTCACCGTGACCGAGGACTTGCCGACGCCGCCCTTGCCGGAGGCGACCGCGTAGACCCGGGTCAGGTTGCCCGGCTTGGCGAAGGGGACCTCGCGCTCGGCCTGGCCGCCGCGCAGGGCGTTCGCCAGCTCCTTGCGCTGCTCGTCGCTCATCACGTCCAGGGAGACGTCCACCCGGGTGACGCCCTCGACGCGCGTGACCGCGTCCGTCACCCGCTGCGTGATCGTCTCGCGCATGGGGCAGCCGGAGACCGTCAGGTACACGGTGACCGCGACCGTCCCGTCCGCGCCGATCTCCACCGATTTGACCATGCCCAGCTCGGTGATGGGCCGGTGGATCTCGGGGTCGTCAACCGTCGCCAGCGCTTCGCGCACCGCGTCTTCCGTAACCATGTCAACGATGGTACGGCGCGCGGCCGTCGCGCAGGGACCCCCGTCAGCGGTCGTCCATGTCACGTCCGCGCGGGTGATCCGCCGGGAATACGGCATGCGTGCGGTGGCCGTTCTGCCGCTCCTCCAGCTCCTTGATCACATCCTGCAGCTCCGAGCGGATCCAGTCGCGCGTCGCCACCTCGCCCAGGCCCATGCGCAGCGCCGCGATCTCCCGAGTCAGGTACTCGGTGTCAGCGATGGACCGCTCGTTCTGCTTGCGGTCCTGCTCCAGGTTGACCCGGTCCCGGTCGTCCTGCCGGTTCTGGGCCAGCAGGATCAGCGGGGCGGCGTAGGAGGCCTGGAGGGACAGGGCCAGCGTCAGGAAGATGAACGGGTACTCGTCGAAGCGCAGTTGCCGCGGCGCGGCGATGTTCCACACCACCCAGACGATGATCACCACCGTCATCCAGACGATGAACCGCCCGGTGCCCAGGAAGCGCGCGATGCGCTCGGAGAGCCGGCCGAAGGCGTCCGGGTCCCACTCCGGCAGCAGCCGGCGGCGCAGCGCGCGCGGCTGGTCCAGCCGGCCGCCGCGCGGCCGCCCGGCCGCCGTGGCGCCCACCGGATGCCGCTCGCGGTTGCCCTCGCGCTCAGCCGCCATGCGTGGCCGCCCCCTCGTCGTCCAGGTGGAACTCCGTCTCCCGCCAGTCCTCCGGCAGCATGTGGTCCAGCACGTCGTCCACGGTCACCGCCCCCAGCAGCGAACCCGACTCGTCCACCACGGGTGCCGCCACCATGTCGTAGGTGGCGAAGAACCCGGCCACCACCGGCAGCGCCGCGTCCGGCGCCAGCGGCTGGAGGTCGTCGTCCAGCAGCGCGCCGACCAGGCTGTAGGGCGGGTCGCGCAGCAGCCGCTGGAAGTGCACCGTGCCCAGGTACTTGCCGGTCGGCGTCTCGTCGGGGGGCCGGCACACATAGACCTGCGCGGCCAGCGCGGGCGACAGATCGGGGTTGCGGACCCGGGCCAGCGCGTCGGCGACCGTCGCGTCCGGGCGCAGCACGATCGGCTCGGTCGTCATCAGACCGCCCGCCGTGTGCTCCTCGTACGACATCAGCCGGCGCATGTCGGCCGCGTCGGCCGGCTGCATCAGGCTCAGCAGCCGCTCCCGCTCCTCCACGGGCAGCTCGGCCAGCAGGTCGGCCGCGTCGTCCGGGTCCATCGCCTCCAGCACGTCCGCCGCGCGCTCGCCCTTCAGCTTGCCGAGGATCTCGATCTGGTCGTCCTCCGGCAGCTCCTCCAGCACGTCGGCGAGCCGGTCGTCGTCCAGCGCGGCGGCCACCTCCGCGCGCCGCTTGGGGGAGAGGTGGTGCAGCACGTTGGCGAGGTCGGCCGGGCGCAGCTGCTCGAAGGTGGCGAGCAGGTTCTCCGCGCCCTGCCCGTGCTCCTCCAGCGAGAACCCGGTCACCGCCGACCACTCCACGGTCAACGTCTCGCCGCCCCGTCTCCCGCCACCGCCCTTCCAGGGAAGCGCAACGCGCCCGTCTTCCGTGCGCCGGAACGCGCCGCTCCTGCGGCCCTTGCGCACGAAGACCCGGTCGACCTCCCAGTCCCGGCGCGCGGGCAGCTGCTGCACCGACAGGTCCAGGACGGTGACCTCCTCGCCGGTCTCCACCAGCGTCACCCGCCGGTCCATCAGCTCGCCGAAGGCCAGCCGCTCGGTGGGCCGCTGTTCGAAGCGCCGCACGTTGAGCACACCGGTGGAGATGACCTGCCCGGACTCGATGCTCGTCACCCGGGTCATCGGCAGGAAGATCCGCCGCCGGGTGGGCAGTTCGACCACCAGACCGAGCAGCCGGGGCGGCTTGCGTCCGACGCGCAGCATCACGACCAGGTCGCGCACACGCCCCACCTGGTCGCCGCTGGGATCGAAGACGGCGACGCCGGCGAGGTGCGAGACGAAGATCCGGGGGGCGCCGGCTGCCATGGGCGCGCCTCCTTTGCGTGCTCCGTGATGCGTACGGCATCTCGTGGGTGGGGTGGTGTTCCGCTGCGGTGCCCTTCCCCTGCCCGCTCAGGTCGGGTTCAGGCTAGCCCGTCCCGTTCCGATACGCCCTGGTGAGGGGTCCGGACGGACTGGCTCCGCCGGCCCGCCGCGGCCCCGGTACGCTGCGGTACGCCGCGTCGGGCGCCGCCCGTCGCGCCCGCCCGCGTACGCCGCGCACCCGCAGCCCCGCCCGCGTCCCGTGTACGCCGCGCACCCGCCGCTCGCGTCAGAAAGGCAGCGCCACCTGTGACTGCGATTCCCCAGGGCCGTATCCGCCGGGCCGTGCTGAGGGGCGCGCTGTGCGCCGTGGCCGTCGCAGCGGGCACGGGGCTGACGGGATGCTCCGGGGACGACCCGGACGCGGGCACCAACGGGGTCGGCAAGCTGCCGCCCGCGCAGATCCAGGCGCGGACGAGAGCGGCGGCCGAGTCGGCCGGCGCCGTGCACCTGTCCGGCAACGTCGTCAGCAACGGCCGTACCTACCGGCTCGACATGCGCCTGAAGTCCGACGGCGGCACCGGCTCGGTCACCGCCCAGGGCGTCACGTTCGGGCTGCTGCGGGTCGGCGAGAAGCTGTACGTCAAGGCGGACGCCGCCTTCTGGAACCACGCCGACGGCGACGGCAAGAGCGACAGCGGGGCCGCCGGCAAGCTCGACGGCAAATACGTGAAGGTCCCGCAGGGCGACCCCTCCTACCAGCGGTTCAGCGGCTTCACCGACAAGAAGGTCCTCCTGGACGGCCTGCTCACCCTGCACGGCGCCCTGGCCACCGACGGCCACCACGAGGCGTCCGGCGTCCGCACCGTCCGCCTCACCGGGGGCGACGGCACCGGCGGCGCCCTCGACGTCTCCCTGGAGGGCACCCCCTACCCGCTGCGCCTGGAACGCGCCGGCGGCGCGGGCACCCTCGGCTTCTCCGAGTGGAACAAGGACTTCCCGCTGACCGAACCGGCCAAGGACGAGACGGTCGACTACGGCAAGCAGCTGCCGACGTCCTGAGCCGTCCGCCGCCCGGGATCACTTGCGGCGGCGCTTCCTCAGCAGCAGCCGGGGCAGGCCCGCCGGGGCCGGGCGGCGGGTGGTCGCCGACGTCGGCAGGGGCGCCTCGGCCAGCGAACCGTCGGGCAGCGGCACGGTCGCGCCGGCCGGCTCCAGCCGCAGCACCCGGCACTCCCGGGCCCACCGCTCGGGCATCGCCTCGCCGTCCGGGGCGTTGAGCCGCTTGCCCTTCAGCTCCGCCACCGTCTCCCGCCACGCCTCCGAGTCCGGGGCCAGCTCCACGACCCGGGCCGGCCACGTCACCAGCCGGCCGCCCTTGTCCTTGCTGCGCACCGTCACCTCGGCCGTCCCCCCGTCGGCCAGCCCCGGCAGCGGCTGCTCGCCGGGACCGTCGCCGACCAGACAGGCCGCGCCCTCGTGCCACACGTGCCACAGGGCGCGGGCGGGCGTACCGGGGCTCCTGACCCAGATCAGGCCGGATTTCTTCGTGGCCTCCTCGATGAGGGCCCGGTCGAGCAGCGTGCTGGTCATGGCAGCAGGGTAGCGAGGCGGGGCGAGGACCCGCCGGGCCGCCTCACAGCCAGCCGTTGCGCTTGAGCGTGCGGTGGATGCCGAGGCAGATCGCGACCGTGATGCTCATGATCACCGGGTAGCCGTAGCGCCAGTGCAGCTCGGGCATGTACTTGAAGTTCATCCCGTACACCCCGCACACCATCGTCGGCACGGCGATGATCGCGGCCCACGCGGTGATCTTCCGCATGTCCTCGTTCTGCGCCACGGACGCCTGGGCGAGGTTGGCCTGGAGGATGGAGTTGAGGAGTTCGTCGAAGCCGATGACCTGCTCCTGGACGCGGGCCAGGTGGTCGGCCACGTCCCGGAAGTACTTCTGGATGTCCGGGTCGATCAGCCGCATCGGCCGCTCGCTCAGCAGCTGCATGGGCCGCAGCAGCGGCGACACCGCCCGCTTGAACTCCATGACCTCGCGCTTGAGCTGGTAGATCCGCCCGGCGTCGGTGCCCCGCGCGGTGCCGCCCCGGCCCGGCGAGAACACCTCCGTCTCCACGTCGTCCACGTCGTCCTGAAGGGCGTGGGCGACGGCGATGTAGCCGTCCACGACATGGTCGGCGATGGTGTGCAGCACCGCCGAGGGCCCCTTGGCCAGCAGCTCGGGGTCCTCCTGGAGGCGGTGGCGCAGAGTGCGCAGGGAGCCCTGGCCGCCGTGCCGGACGGTGATGAAGAAGTCCCGGCCGGTGAAGCACATCACCTCGCCGGTCTCCACGACCTCGCTGGTGGCGGTGAGCCGGTCGTGGTCGACGTAGTGGATGGTCTTGAAGACGGTGAACAGGGTGTCGTCGTAGCGCTCCAGCTTGGGCCGCTGATGGGCCTGGACGGCGTCCTCGACGGCCAGCGGGTGCAGCCCGAACTCGGCGGCGATGCCGGCGAACTCGGCCTCGGTCGGCTCGTGCAGCCCGATCCACACGAAGCCCCCGTCGCGCCGGACCAGACGCACCGCCTCCTGCGGGGTCAGCGGCACCGGGGTCTCCAGGCGCGTGCCGTCGCGGTAGACGGCGCAGTCCACGACGGCCGACGGCGTCGCCGGGTCGCGGGTGGTGTCGTACGTACCGCCGTTGTCCTTGCGCGGCGCCGGGCGGGACGGGCGGACCACGGCACGCAGGTCACGGATCATCGACATGGCGGGCTCCTTCGTGACGAGCGACGAAGCAACACCGGGCGCCGGTCGGAACTGCCCGGAATGAGGACGTCCTGCCAAGGGTCTTCCGCCCGTCGGGCAGAAGAAGGATGTTTCGCACGTCCACAAAGCGGGGAGCACCGCACCGTCGCGGTGGCGGGCTTCGTCACTGACTCGGATCAGACGAACCAGACGGACCAACCGGATCGGACGATCCGGCGGGCGAGACGAAGTGCTCTTCCGTATGACGCGCGCAAAGGCACGAACGCGAGAGGCGGCGGGTCAGCCGGAGCCAGAACAGCTACATCAGCGGCGGGAAGAGCGGGTGCTACTGCACGGTCGACTTCGATCCATGACAGCCCCACCTCCTCCGGCCGGTCCCTCGTGAGGGACGATCCATACCCTGTTTGAAGGGTGCCCCGTCAGGGGAGTTTCAACGGCGTCGGGACTCGATACGCGACGCTTCTGCGTGCTGCCCCGAACCGCCGGGTAAGACTATCAGTCAGCCGACGTGTCAAGGTGCCGCTTTGCCGGGTGCTGACGAGTTCTATGCTCGCGGCATGGCAGATGTTCTTCCTCTGGTCGAGGCCCGGTTGCGTTCGGCACTGGGCGAACCGGACGCGCGCGCGGCGGTCACCTTCCTCGGCACGGACCGCATCGAGGTGCTGCGCTTCCGGGACTCGGACGCGGAGGGCGCCATCGTCCGCTACGCCACGCTCGGCATGTCCGCCCACCCCATGACGGACCCCACGGCCGTGGTCGCCGACCCCGTCAAGGGACCGCGCGCGGAGCTCGTCCTGTCGGTGCGGGCGGGGCTCGCCGACACCGACAAGGTGCTCCGCCCGCTCGCGGTGCTCGGCGCGTCCCCGCAGGTGGAGGGTCTGGTCGTGGCGCCGGGCGCCTCGCTGGACGTGGGGGACGCGCTGTGGCCCGGCGCGCCCTTCACCTCGGTCCTGGTGGCCGAGCCGGGCGGATTGGTGGAGGACCTGGAACTGGACGCCCCGCTGGACCCGGTCCGCTTCCTGCCCCTCCTCCCGATGACCCCGAACGAGGCGGCCTGGAAACGGGTCCACGGCGCGCAGGCCCTCCAGGAACGCTGGCTCGCGAACGGCACGGACCTGAGGGACCCGAGGCGCACTTCGGTCCCCCTGGAGTGACGAACCCCACGGTGCGGAGGACCCCGGTGGCGAGGGAGGTGACCCGGGGGCGCGGGGAACCGCACGCCCGGCCGGCCACCGCCCGCACCCGTCGTGCGCCGCTCAACCCCCTGCCCCGCATGCTCACTTCACGAAGACAGCGACCCCGTCCTCGGTAGCGTGCCGAGGCTCCAGTTCCGCGGCCTCGTGCGCGAGCGCACCCCTGCGCACCAGCACCACCAGCGCCCCCACCACCGCGGTCGCCCCCGCGACGACGAACGGCACGTGGATGTCGCTCCACTCCTCGATCCTCGGCGCGAGATAGGGCGCGGCCGCGGCCGCGAACCACCGCACGAAGTTGTACCCGGCGCTCGCCACCGGCCGGGGCGCGTCGGACACCCCGAGGGCCAGCTCGGTGTACACCGTGTTGTTCACCCCGATGAACGCCCCGGACAGGATCGTGCACACGATGGCGGTGGTGTGATCGCCGTACCCCAGCACGACGACGTCCACGGCCAGCAGCACCAGCGACCCGCCCAGCACCTTCAGCGATCCGAACCGCTCCTGTGCCCGCGGCGCGACGATCACCGAGAAGACGGCCAGCAGCACACCCCACGCGAAGAACACCGCACCCGATTTGTACGGCGTCATGTTCAGTACGAACGGGGTGAAGGCCAGCACCGTGAAGAAGGTGTAGTTGTAGAAGAACGCGGAGACGGCCGCCGAGGCGAGTCCTCCGTGGCCGAGCGCCTTGACCGGGTCCAGCAGCGAGGTCCTGCGGGCCGGCTTCGGCTGCTCCCTGAGGAACGCGGTGATGCACAGGAACCCGACGGCCATCAGGAACGCGGTGCCGAAGAACGGGTAGCGCCAGCTGGCGTCGCCGAGCAGCGCGCCCAGCAGCGGCCCGCACGCCATGCCGAGGCCGAGCGCCGACTCGTAGAGCAGGATCGCCGCCGCGCTGCCGCCGGCCGCCGCGCCGACGATGACGGCGAGCGCGGTGGAGACGAACAGGGCGTTGCCCAGGCCCCAGCCGGCCCGGAAGCCGACCAGCTGGCCCACCGAGCCGGAGGTGCCGGCCAGTCCCGCGAAGACCACGACGAGGGCGAGGCCGAGCAGCAGCGTCTTCTTGCCGCCGATGCGGCTGGAGACGAAGCCGGTCACCAGCATCGCGACGGCGGTGATCAGGAAGTAGGAGGTGAACAGCAGGGAGACCTGACTGGCGGTGGCGTTCAGGCCCTTGGCTATGGAGGGGAGGATCGGGTCCACGAGCCCGATGCCCATGAAGGCGACGACGGACGCGCCGGCCGTCGCCCAGACTGCCTTCGGCTGCCGCAGGAGGCTGCTCGCCCCCGCGTCGAAGGGATCGTCCGAGGCCATGCCTTGCTCCAATCCCGGGGCGGCGCCCGGTGAGATCACGACGGCAGATAGTTGGTGTATGCACATAGTAAGTTAGCTCGGCTAATAAATGCAACATGCATCTAGTTCGTCCCGACGGGAGTGCCCTCCGGACGGGTGATCGTCCTTGACGTGACGCGGCCGGGGTAGGAGCGTGGAGCCCTATGAGGGGCGAACCCAGTTGCCCGAAGTGCGGTGGCCGGGTCAGGGCTCCCGGACTCTTCAACGACTCCTGGCAGTGCGATGCCCACGGGACCGTGCACCCGGTGCAGCCCGTGATACCGCCCAGCGTCGAGGCTCTCGGCGTCGTCGTGCACCGCACCCAGGTGCCGGTGTGGATGCCGTGGCCACTGCCGGTCGGCTGGCTGTTCACGGGCGTGGCCAGTGCCGGCGACGACCGCAGCGGCGGTCGCGCCGCCGCCGTGGCCTGCTCAGGGCCCGGTCCCCTGGGCGGCATGGGCGAACTGATCCTGGTCGCCGAGGAACTCGGCGTCGGCCTCGGCGCGCGCTACGCCGGTCTCGAGGGCCCGGACCCCGGCCCCTGGCTCAACGTGGAGAAGCCGCCGGACGCCAAGGTCCTGGCCGGCGGTCGGCCCACCCCGCTGTGGCACGTCTCCGGCACGCCGGTCGACCGCGCGGTCTTCGCGGGCGAGGCGTGCGGGCTGTGGCTGTGGGCGGTGGTCTGGCCCGAGCAGTCGGGCCTGCTGATGTACGACGAACTGGTCCTCGCCGACCTGCGGGACGCGGGCGCGGAGGTCGACCTGGTCCCGTGCGGCGCGCTGTCGCCCCGGCTGCTGCGGCCGTGAGGGGGGAGGGCGCCCGCGGATGCGGGGCGCCGGCTCCGAGTGCCGTGAGTGCGGAGCCGCCCGGGCGCCTGCGCGGCGTACGCGGGCGCCCGGGCGGCCTTTGCAGTGCGCGGACCCGGCCCGGCCGCCCCGGATGTAGGGGGCGGTCCAGGGGTGCGGTCGTGACAGGGTACCCCCGGGCTCCCGTTATCCTTGGGTGTCCCCTTTCGTCCCGTCACCGCCTGGAGCCCGTGTCGTGCGCATAGATCTGCACACCCACTCCACCGCGTCCGACGGCACGGACACCCCGGCCGAGCTGGTGCGCAATGCGGCCGCCGCCGGTCTGGACGTCGTGGCGCTGACCGACCACGACACCACCCGCGGCCACGCCGAGGCCATGGCCGCCCTGCCCGAGGGGCTCACCCTCGTGACCGGCGCCGAACTCTCCTGCCGTGTCGACGGCATCAGCATGCACATGCTGGCCTACCTCTTCGACCCCGAGGAGCCCGCCCTGCTCGCCGAGCGCGAGCTGGTCCGCGACGACCGGGTGCCGCGCGCCAAGGGCATGATCGCCAAGCTGAACGCACTCGGCGTGCCCGTCGCCTGGGAGCAGGTCGCGCGGATCGCTGGCGACGGCTCGGTCGGCCGGCCGCACGTCGCCACCGCCCTCGTGGAACTCGGCGTCGTCCCCACCGTGAGCGACGCCTTCACCGACCAGTGGCTGGCCGACGGCGGCCGGGCCCACGTCGGCAAGCACGAGACGGACCCCTTCGAGGCGATCCGCCTGGTCAAGAACGCCGGCGGAGTCTGCGTCTTCGCCCACCCGGCCGCCGCCAAGCGCGGCCGCACGGTTCCCGAGTCCCGGATCGCCGACCTGGCCGCCGCCGGCCTCGACGGCATCGAGGTCGACCACATGGACCACGACCCCGACACCCGGGCGCGGCTGCGCGGCCTCGCGAAGGAGCTGGGTCTGCTGACCACCGGCTCCAGCGACTACCACGGCAGCCGCAAGACCGTCGCCCTCGGCGCGTACACGACCGACCCCGAGGTGTACGGGGAGATCACGCGACGGGCGACCGGGGCGTTCCCCGTCCCGGGCGCCGGCGGAGTCTGACCCCCGCCCCGCGCCACCTGTCCACTCCCCGGTACGGGTCTGTCCCCGTGCTGCTTTCGCAAGGCTGTTCCACACCCATGTTCGACGCTGCCGTCTTCGGCTCCCTCTTCCTCACCCTGTTCGTCATCATGGATCCCCCCGGGATCACCCCGATCTTCCTGGCGCTGACCGCCGGCCGCCCCGTAAAGGTGCAGAAGCGGATGGCCTTCCAGGCCGTCTGCGTGGCCGGCGGCGTCATCGCCGTGTTCGGCGTGCTCGGCCACCAGATCCTCGACTACCTGCATGTGTCCGTGCCGGCGCTGATGATCGCCGGCGGACTGCTCCTGCTGCTCATCGCGCTCGACCTGCTCACCGGCAAGACCGACGAGCCCAAGGCGACCAAGGACGTCAACGTCGCCCTGGTTCCGCTGGGCATGCCGCTGCTCGCCGGCCCCGGCGCGATCGTCTCCGTCATCCTCGCCGTCCAGAAGGCCGACAGCGTCGCCACGCAGATCTCGGTGTGGTCGGCGATCCTCGCCATCCATGTCGTGCTGTGGCTGGTGATGCGCTACTCGCTGCTGATCATCCGCGTCATCAAGGACGGCGGCGTGGTCCTGGTGACGCGGCTGGCGGGCATGATGCTCTCCGCGATCGCCGTCCAGCAGATCATCAACGGCATCACCCAGGTGGTCCGCGGCTGAGCCCGCCGGACGCCCGGGGCGGTCCCGGGCGTCCGCCACGCACGAAGCCCCCGTACGGCCGGTCGCCGTACGGGGGCTTCGAAGCTCGAGAAGCGGGCCCGCTGTTATGAGGCCGGGGTGTCGGCCGGGCGGATCCAGAGTCGCTGGCCGACCGCGGCGGCCTGCTGAACGATCCTGTTGACGGAGGCGGCGTCCACGACGGTGGTGTCCACGGTGGTCCCGTCGACCTCGTCGAGTCGCATGATCTCGAAGCGCATGGGGCTTCTCCCTTCGTCTGGTCATCCTCCTGCGGAGAATTACTAGTGATGGAGGCGCAGGGGCGTCGGTGCCCGTGTTCCATACGTATCTAACGGGCCGCACGTTACAAACATTCCCTACGCTAAATAAATTTTTCGAACGTCTAATTACCAACCGGTAGGGCTCTTCCCGATCGGAAGGGTTACTGCCGTCGACCGACCGGGACCGGTTGTGTTCGCAGTGTGACCACCGGGACAATGGCAGGGATGAACGAGGCCATGAAACAGGACCCCGCGGCGCTGGCCGCCCGCATCGACCGCACCAACGAGCTGCTGGAACGCATGCTCGCCGAGGTGGCCAAGACCCCCTCGACCCATGCGATCTTCGTCGATGCCGGGTACCTCTACGCCGCCGCGGGCCGGCTGGTGGCCGGGACCGAGGACCGCCGCGCCTTCGACCTGGACGCCGAGGGCCTGATCGACGCGCTCATCGACCGCGCCCGCACGGTCTTCGCCGACAGCCGCCTGCTGCGCGTCTACTGGTACGACGGCGCCCGGCGCCGTATCCACACCGCCGAGCAGCAGTCCATCGCCGAGCTGCCCGACGTCAAGGTGCGCCTCGGCAACCTCAACGCCAACAACCAGCAGAAGGGCGTCGACTCCCTCATCCGCACGGACCTGGAGTCCCTGGCCCGGCACCGCGCCATCAGCGACGCCGCGCTGCTCGGCGGCGACGAGGACCTGGTGTCGGCCGTCGAGGCCGCCCAGGGCTACGGCGCCCGGGTCCACCTGTGGGGCGTCGAGGCCCCCGAGGGCCGCAACCAGGCCGAGCCGCTGCTGTGGGAGGTCGACAGTCAGCGCACCCTCGACCTCGACTTCTTCAAGCCCTACGTCTCCCGGCGCACCGCGGTCACCTACGACCCGACCGGCACGGCCCGCCCCACCCGCGAGGACGTCCGCTTCGTCGGCGCGCAGATCGCCGCGAAGTGGCTCGTCGAGCGTGGCCGGGACACCGTGCTCGAACTCCTGCCCGGCCACCCGTATCTGCCCGGCTCCGTCGACCAGGACCTGCTGGTCGAGGCCGAGGGTCTGCTGCGGTACTCGCTGCGCGGCCAGGCGGACCTGCGGCGCGCCCTGCGCGACGGCTTCTGGGACCACCTCCAGGCGCAGTACTAGCGGTACTGGCAGTAGCGGCGCCACAGGCGTGCTGCCCGCGCTAGTGGACGGCGGGGCTCAGCACCCGTCCCAGAAGTCGGCCAGGGCCTCGGCGGTGGGCAGCGGGCGGTCGCAGTTGGGGGAGTGCTCGGCGCCCTCGATCACCGTGCGCCGCGCGCCGAGCCGTACGGCCATGTCGTCCAGGAGCGGCACCGGCCAGGTGTCGTCGCGCGCGCCCGACAGCACATGGAACGGCAGCCCGGTCGCCGCGAGTTCGGCGACCCGGTCCGGCTCGGTGCACAACTGGCTGCCTGTGGCCAGGAGTTGGGCGGGGCTGTTGGCGAGCCAGCGGCGGCGCAGGTCCGCCCGGCCGGAGAGCCCGGCGTCCAGGCCGGTGTCGGTCTCCTCGGGCGGCTCCATGGCCTGGATGGCCTCCCACACCTCGGCCATCGTCAGCGCCCCGAGCGCGTCCCGCAGCAGCTTCACGCGCTGCCGCTGCGGCTCGGAGACCCGGGCCGGCCCGGAGGACATGAGGGTGAGCGAGCGGAACGGGCCGTGGTCCACCAACACCGCCGCCCGCGCGATCTGCCCGCCGAGCGAATGCCCGACCAGGTGCAGCGGGCCGCCGAGCGCCTCGGCCTGGGCGAGGACGTCCCGCGCGAGTTCCTCCTGCGCATAGGCCGAGGTGTCGTCCGCCGGCCCGGCCGACTCGAACTGACCACGCCCGTCCACGGCGACGGTCCGGTAGCCGCGCGCCGCCAGCAGTTCGTGCAACGGGTTGAAGTCCTCCTTGCTGCCGGTGAACCCGGGCAGCAGCAGCGCGACGCCTTTCGGCTCGACCCCGTCGGACACGGGCGCGTCGACGACGGCGAACTCCCCCCGCACGGTACGCAGCCGATACGACCGCGCACCCGCGGGCGGAACAAAGGACGGAGGCCTGCTCATGCGCCGAGGCTACCGGGCACGGCGGCAGAGCCGGAGCGGCCCTTGAACCGCCGCACCGGCCGCCACCGTGGCCCCGAGCCGGGCCGGTGGTGGCCGGGCATGCCGACGGCCCGGTCCCACGGGATGCGTGGGGTCGTGGGTCGGGCCGGGCGGGTGGCGCGGGTGCTGTTGGCGCGGGCCGGCGGGTCGGGCTGCTGCGGTGGCCGTCTTGCGAGTGGTGGGCGTGCTGGCCGGGCATGCCGACGGCCCGGTCCCCTGTGGTGTGGGGCCGGGCCGTCGGGTGGTGCGGGTGCCGCTGGCGCGGGCTGCCGGGTCAGGCCTCCGCGGTGGCCGTCTTGCGGGTGCGGCGCGTGGCGGGCTTCGCCTCGGTCGCCTCCGCGGTCTCGACGGTCTCGGCGGCCTTGCGGGTGCGGCGGCGCGGCTTGGCCTCCGCCTCGCCGGTGGCCTGCGCCGGGATCTCCGCCGTGACGGTGGTGGCGGCGGTCTTGCGGGTGCGCTTCGGCTTGGCCTCGGCGTCCTGCGTCGTCTCCGCTGCGGCGGCGGTCTTGCGGGTGCGGCGCGGCTTGGCCTCGGTGGCCTCGACCGTGTCGGCCACCGCTTCGGCGGCCGGGGCCGCCTTCTTGCGGGTGCGCTTCGGTGCGGCCTCGGCGGCTTCGCCGGCCTCGGCGGTCGCCTCGGCGGCCGTGGCCTTGCGGGTGCGGGTCCGCTTGGGAGCGGGCTCCGCGACCTCGTCGGTGGTGGCGGCGGTCTTGCGGGTGCGCTTCGGCTTGGCCTCGGCGTCCTGCGTCGTCTCCGCTGCGGCGGCGGTCTTGCGGGTGCGGCGCGGCTTGGCCTCGGTGGCCTCGACCGTGTCGGCCACCGCTTCGGCGGCCGGGGCCGCCTTCTTGCGGGTGCGCTTCGGTGCGGCCTCGGCCACCTCCGCCGCCTCAGGGCTCGCCACGGCGGCCGTCACCTTGCGGGTGCGGGTCCGCTTCGGCGCGGCCTCGGCGGTCTCCGCCGGGGCGGCCTCCGCCGTCTCCACGGCTTCGGCGGCCTTGCGGGTGCGGCGGCGCGGCTTGGCCTCCGCCTCGACGGCGGTGCCCTCGGCGGCGTCCGCCGCCTCGGGGGCCGTAGCCGCCTTCCGGGCGCGGCGCGGCTTGGCCTCGGTGGCCTCGACCGTGTCCACCGCCGCCTCGGCGGCCGGGGCCGCCTTCTTGCGGGTGCGCCGCGGGGCCGGTGCGGCCTCCTCCGTCTCGGGGGCGGCGGTGACCGGCTCGGTCGTGGCCGGAGCCTCGACCGGCGTCGCCGCCGTGTCCTGCGCGGACCTACGGGTCCGGGTGCGGCGCGGCCTGGCCGGGGCCGCCTCGGGCTCCTCGACGGCCGGGGCCGCGGCGACCGCGGACTCCACCGGCGCGACGGCCGCCACGGTCGCGACAGCCGGCGCCGCCGGTTCGGCGACCGGCTCGCTCGTCGTCGCTGCGGCGGCCACCTGCTGCACCGGGGCGCTGCTGCGGGTGCGCCGGCGACGGCGCGGGGTGCGGGCGGCGGTGGCCTCGTCGGTCACCGCGGGCTCGGCCGGTGTGGCCGCCGGGGCCGAGGGCGCCGCCGCGTCCAGGGGCGCACCGCCCCGCGTACGGCGGCGACGACGCGGCGTACGCGCCGGACGCTCGCCCTCGCGGTCACCGGAGCGTGCCTCGTCCCGGCCGCCGCGATCACGGCCGCCACGGTCCCGGCCACCGCGGTCCCGGCCACCGCGGTCACGGTCGCCGCGCGCACCGCGTCCGCCGGTCTCGCCGAGGTCCTCCAGCACCTCCGCGTCCAGCCCGGCGCGGGTGCGCTCGGACCGGGGCAGGATGCCCTTGGTGCCCTCCGGGATGCCCAGGTCGGAGAAGAGGTGCGGGGAGGTGGAGTACGTCTCCGGCGGGTCGCTGAAGCCCAGGTCCAGCGCCTTGTTGATCAGCTGCCAGCGCGGGATGTCGTCCCAGTCGACGAGGGTGATCGCCGTACCCTTGGCACCCGCGCGGCCGGTGCGGCCGATGCGGTGCAGGTACGTCTTCTCCTCTTCCGGCGACTGGTAGTTGATGACGTGCGTGACGCCCTCGACGTCGATGCCGCGGGCGGCGACGTCGGTGCAGACGAGCACGTCCACCTTGCCGTTGCGGAAGGCGCGCAGCGCCTGCTCGCGGGCGCCCTGGCCGAGGTCGCCGTGGACGGCCCCGGAGGCGAACCCGCGCTGCTTGAGCTGGTCGGCGAGATCGGCCGCCGTGCGCTTGGTGCGGCAGAAGATCATCGCCAGCCCGCGGCCCTCGGCCTGGAGGATGCGCGCGACCATCTCGGGCTTGTCCATGTTGTGCGCGCGGTAGATGAACTGCGTGGTGTTGGCGACCGTGGCGCCCTCGTCGTCCGGCGCGGTGGCGCGGATGTGCGTGGGCTGCGACATGTAGCGGCGGGCCAGACCGATCACCGCGCCCGGCATGGTCGCCGAGAACAGCATGGTCTGCCGCTTGGCCGGCAGCATGTCGATGATCTTCTCGACGTCCGGCAGGAAGCCCAGGTCGAGCATCTCGTCGGCCTCGTCCAGGACGAGCGCCTTGACGTGCTTGAGGTCGAGCTTCTTCTGGCCGGCCAGGTCGAGCAGCCGGCCGGGGGTGCCGACGACGACGTCGACGCCGTTCTTCAGGGCTTCGACCTGGGGCTCGTAGGCCCGGCCGCCGTAGATCGCGACGACCCGGACGTTGCGCACCTTGCCGGCGGTCAGCAGGTCGTTGGTGACCTGCGTGCACAGCTCGCGCGTCGGGACGACGACCAGCGCCTGCGGGGCGTCGGTGAGGGCCTCGGGCTTGGCGCGGCCGGCCTCGACGTCGGCGGGGACGGTCACGCGCTCCAGGAGCGGGAGGCCGAAGCCGAGCGTCTTTCCGGTGCCGGTCTTGGCCTGGCCGATGACGTCCGTGCCCGTGAGGGCCACGGGCAGCGTCATCTCCTGGATGGGGAAGGGGGTGGTGATGCCGACGGCTTCCAGTGCCTCGGCGGTCTCGGGAAGGATGCCGAGTTCTCGGAACGTGGTAGTCAGGGTGCTGCCTCTTCTGTGTGTGTGCGGCGCGAGGCGAGCGCGGGGGTCGTGTCGTCTGACCGTGCCGGGGACGTCGGCCGCCTTCGGGGGCGACTCGATGGCACAGGACCACAGCCGACGCTCTAGCGCTCGTACCGCTGAGGGTGTCCCTCCGATCGTCGTACGCACAGTGCCGTACGGTCAGGGAGGGCTGTCGGGTCGGAGCCGATCGGGCCACCGACCGGGCATCCTCATGCGTGCGCCCTGCCGGCATACGTCCGAACGCATCGGCGTACTCGGCGGGCGCATTACCACCATACCCCGGAATGCCGCACACGCGATGGCCGAATTGGTCACGTAGTCGTCGTCACACTCCCTGACCAGGTCCTTCCGAGGCGCGGCGAGCGGGCTATTGTGCGCTTCATGACGAGCTCCGACAAGCCCGACCACGTCTTTGACCCTTCCGCCGCGCGCACCCAGATCGCCGCCCAGGACTGGGCGACGGCCGCCGCCGACCCGCAGTACCGCGCCGCGGTCGTGGACCTGCTCGGCGCCCTCGCCTACGGCGAGCTCGCGGCGTTCGAACGGCTCGCGGAGGACGCCAAGCTGGCGCCCACCCTCGCGGACAAGGCCGAGCTGGCGAAGATGGCGTCGGCGGAGTTCCACCACTTCGAGCGGCTGCGCGACCGGCTCACGGAGATCGGCGCGGAGCCGACCGAGGCGATGGACCCGTTCGTGGCCGCGCTCGACGGCTTCCACAAGCAGACGGCGCCCTCGGACTGGCTGGAGGGGCTCGTCAAGGCGTACGTCGGCGACTCGATCGCCAGCGACTTCTACCGGGAGGTCGCCGTCCGCCTCGACTCCGACACCCGTGAGCTGGTGCTGGCCGTCCTGGACGACACGGGGCACGCCGGGTTCGCGGTGGAGAAGGTGCGCGCGGCGATCGACGCGGACCCGCGCGTGGGCGGCCGGCTCGCGCTGTGGGCACGCCGGCTGATGGGCGAGGCGCTGTCGCAGTCCCAGCGGGTGGTGGCCGACCGGGACGCGCTGTCCACGATGCTGGTCGGCGGCGTCGCCGACGGCTTCGACCTCGCCGAGGTGGGCCGGATGTTCTCCCGGATCACCGAGGCGCACACCAAGCGCATGTCCGCCCTGGGTCTGGCCGCCTGAGGTCCGGTCCGGTTCCCGGCCGGAGGGCGGCGATCGGGTGCCCTCCGGGAACGGGTCAGGGAGTGCGCCGACGTCGGCGGCGGATCAGGCCGTCGCCGATCGTCGGCGCAGCCTTCCCGCGGGGCGCAGCAGCAGCGAGAGCGAGGCGGCCGAGACGACCACCGCGCCCAGCAGGCTCGGCAGGACGGACGCGGAGCCGAGCGCGCTGTGGGTGACGAAGTCGCCGAAGAGGGCGCCCGCGACGCCGGTCGACAGCACCAGCGGCCGGGACGGCAGCCGATGGGCCAGACGGCGGAGTGCCGCCAGCCCGAACAGCAGACCCAGCACGGCGGAGCCGAGCGCCTCGAAGAACAACACGTTCCCTCCCACACGGTCGGCCGGTGCTGACGGTCGTACCCGGTCATACCCCTGACCTGCGGAACACAACCCTCCCCTGTGGGCTGTTCGTGAATCGCCCGGGCGCCCCCGGGCGGCGGACCCGGGAGAACGACATGAGGAGGGACCCGGCGGCAACCGCCGGGCCCCTCCTCATGATCCTGTCGCCTTCGCGCCTACAGCGCGCCGAAGCCCACCTTGCGCGGCGCCGGCTCACCCAGCTCGACGTACGCGAGGCGCTCGGCCGGGACCAGCACCTTGCGGCCGTGCTCGTCCACGAGGGACAGCAGCTGCGACTTGCCGGCCAGCGCCTCGGCCACCGCCCGCTCGACCTCCTCGGCGCTCTGACCGCTCTCCAGAACGATCTCGCGGGGCGCGTGCTGCACGCCGATCTTGACCTCCACGGCTATGTCCCTCCGACGGTCAGTGAAGTGCGCGACCTTCCGCGCCGTACCCAGCACACATTAGCCCGGTGAGGGGACGAACACGCTCCGCCGGGGCACGCCAGGAGCGAACAGGGGGCGGGAAGAGACCCGCGGCCAGGCTCGGCGGCGTCGGCGGACGCTCAGTGCGGCTGGTCGCTGCCGTGCATCGGGAAGCCGGCGATGCCGCGCCAGGCCAGCGACGTCAGCAGCTGCACCGCCTGGTCGCGCGGGACGCTGCGGTCGCTGTGCAGCCAGGAGCGGGCCACCACCTGGGCGAGACCGCCGAGGCCGGAGGCGAGCAGCATCGACTCCGCGCGCGAGAGACCGGTGTCCTCGGCGATGACCTCGCAGATCGCCTCGGCGCACTCGTTGGTGACCTTGTCGACCCGCTCGCGCACCGCGGGCTCGTTCGTCAGGTCCGACTCGAACACCAGTCGGAAGGCGCCGCCGTCGTCCTCGACGTACGCGAAGTAGGCGTCCATGGTGGCCCGCACGCGCTGCTTGTTGTCGGTGGTCGACGCGAGCGCGCTGCGCACGGCCTGGATCAGCGACTCGCAGTGCTGGTCCAGCAGGGCGAGGTAGAGGTCGAGCTTGCCGGGGAAGTGCTGGTAGAGGACCGGCTTGCTGACGCCGGCGCGCTCGGCGATGTCGTCCATCGCAGCGGAGTGGTAGCCCTGCGCCACGAAGACTTCCTGCGCGGCGCCCAGCAGCTGGTTCCGTCGGGCACGGCGCGGCAGGCGCGTGCCTCGCGGGCGTGCCGCCTCTGTCTGCTCGATGGCTGTCACGCCGCCTCCCAAAGTCGTCCCTGTGCGGTGTGCGCCGCGCCGCCATCGTACTTTTCGGTAACCGTACTGTGCGCGGTGCGAGCACGAAATTTCACGGACCGGACGGCTCCGATACCGGCGCAGAACGCACCACATGGTTCCAGGCCGGGCGCGACCGGACGCCCTCCCGCGCCGCTTCCCGGCGCTGCCGTCCCACCGCGCGGGCGGGCACGGCGCCGGTGAGCGTCGCGCTCACCGGCGGGCGCCCGCGTCACCGGTGGCCGTCCCCGGTCACCCGCGCCGTCGGCAGTGCGCGGCGGCCGGTGCCGTCACCGGTAGTCGTCCTCGTCGAGGGAGACCACCCGTGCCTGCTCGATGAGATCGGCCTCGCTGCCGCGGTCCGGGTCCACATCCGTCAGCGGGTCGTCCTCTTCCGGCGCGATGTCGGCCTTCTGTTCGGCCGCGTCGTCCTCCGGGGCCTCGACGTCGATCTCGGTGCCGTTCTCGGTGGCGGTCTCGTCCTCGAACGTGTCGGGATCGGTCGGGTCGAATGCCATTGCTGGGCTCCCTTCTGGTGGACGTCCCCGGAAGAAGCGGGGGCTGTGCGGGTGCCCTCTGTACGAGCGTAGGAGACACCCGATCCGCATGCCATGCCGTGCACGGCCCGAACAGGGGGCCTCCGTGGCGGCATGCAACCTATGTGTGACGGCGAACACATGAGCCACTACGTGATCGTCTCGTAACATTGCCGCATGTCTTCGACCGAGCTGCCTCCCGTGCCGCCCGCCAACGTCCTTCCCAGGGTGGCGCCCGTCCCGGTCGAGGAGGGCGAGCGGCTGCGCTCGGTCGAGCTGCCGGGCATCACCCTCACCGTGCGCTCCCGGCCCCCCGCGCGCGAGGGCCTGCCGCCCGCGCTCTACGTCCACGGCCTCGGCGGCTCCTCGCAGAACTGGTCGGCGCTGATGGCCCTGCTGGACGACGCCGTCGACGGCGACGCCGTCGACCTGCCGGGCTTCGGCGACTCCCCGCCGCCGGACGACGGCAACTACTCGGTCACGGCGCACGCGCGCGCGGTGATCCGCTTCCTCGACGCCTCCGGCCGCGGTCCCGTCCACCTCTTCGGCAACTCGCTGGGCGGCGCCGTCTCCACGCGCGTGGCCGCGCTCCGCCCCGACCTGGTGCGCACGCTCACGCTGGTCTCGCCCGCGCTGCCCGAGCTGCGCGTGCAGCGCTCCGCCGTGCCGACCGGGCTGCTCGCCCTGCCGGGCGTGGCCGCGCTGTTCACCCGGCTCACCAGGGAGTGGACGGCCGAGCAGCGGGTCCGCGGCGTCATGGCCCTGTGCTACGGCGACCCCGCGCGGGTGACGCCCGAAGGGTTCCGTGCCGCGGTGCGTGAGATGGAACGACGCCTCCAGCTGCCGTACTTCTGGGACGCGATGGCACGCTCCGCCCGGGGGATCGTGGACGCGTACACGCTGGGCGGCCAGCACGGGCTGTGGCGTCAGGCCGAACGGGTGCTCGCCCCCACCCTGCTGGTCTACGGCGGCCGGGACCAGCTCGTGGGCTTCCGCATGGCGCGGCGGGCGGCGCGGGCGTTCCGCGACTCCCGGCTGCTCACCCTGCCGGACGCGGGCCACGTGGCGATGATGGAGTACCCCGAGACGGTCGCGACCGCCTTCCGTGAGCTGCTGGCGGAAACCGGGCAGCGCTCGCGGCCGGCGCGGCGCGGCCCGGCGCACGGCACGGCGGGGGAGCCGGAGCCGGGAGCGGGAGCCGACGGCGGTGAGGGGACGGCCCCTGATGCGGGGGCCTGCGGTACGCGTACGGGCTTGGGGGGCTGAGGGGCCAGGTGGGACGCCACAGCCGCCGCGGACCCGCCCCCAAGGGCGACAGCGCGGAGACAACTGCAGGACGGGACGGCCGCAACGGCCAGGGCGGGCTCGGCGGCCCGGACGGTCAGGACGGCCACGAGAGTCGCGACGGCCGGGACGGTCAGGAGCGGCGAGGCCGGTGGAGCCGCCAGGAGGGCCGGGGCGGCGCTGAGACGCGCGACGACGGCCAGGAGGGGCTGCCGGGCCGACCGGGTGCGGTCGCCGGGCCGGGCGCGATGCCGGGCGGCCAGGGGCCGCAGGGTGCGGTGCCGCCGGGGCGGGAGCCCTCCCGCAGGCCGGCCCACGGAGGCCCGCGCCTCCCCGACGGGACCCCGGCCCACGGAGGCCCGCGCCTCCCCGACGGGACCCCGGCCCACGGAGGCCCGCGCCTCCCCGACGGGACCCCGGCCCACGGCGTCCCGCGACTGCACGACGGCACCCCCGCGCCCGGCGTCCCGCGCGTCCCCGGCGGTACGCCGGCGCAAGGCGTCCCGCGTCTTACGGACGGCATCCCCGCGCGCGGCGTTCCCCGGCCTTCCGACGGCACCCCGGCCCCCGGCGTCCCGCAGGCTCGTGGGGGGCATCCCGAGCAGCGGGAAGCCGGGGGCGGCTGGGGACGGTTGGGCTCCCGGAGCGAGGACGCGGACGGCCCCCGGCGGGGTCGGCGCGGCGGCACCGACAGCGTCGGCGCGGTGCCCTCCGCGGGTCCCGCGCTGCCCATCCCGCGACAGCGGCAGGCGCCTCCCGGCGGTCCCCGCCAGGACTATCTCGACGCTTTCGACGAGGACGGCGACGTCTTCGCCGCGCGGTCCTCCGGCGGTCCGCAGCGCCCGGACACGGCAAAGGCCGCCACCGCCGCCGTCCCGCCCGCGCGGAAGGGGGAGGACTTCGCCGCCGGCGGCCCCGCGGACGGCGCCGCCCCGGACGGTGAACCGCCCGCCCGGGGCAAGGCCGTCCCCAAGGGCCGGACGTTCGCCGGCATCGCCGCCGCCGCGGTCACCACCGTGCTCGCCGTCGTCGTCGCCGGACAGGTCGCCGACGGCCACACCGGCACCCGTGCGCAGGCCGCCCCGGGCGGTGCCGGCGACGTCCGCGGCAGCACGGCGGCGGACGGCCGGGCGGGTGCGACGGCGTCCCCGCGCGCGGTGACGCTGACGTACGCCCAGAAGATGGACACGAAGTACCCGCTCAGCCCCACTCTCAAGGGCCCGGGGAAGTTCGAGACGGTGCCGGGCTTCGCCAAGGCGCCGGGCACGGGACGCAAGTACACCTACCGCGTCGATATCGAGCAGGGCCTCGGACTGGAGGGGCGGCTGTTCGCCGACGCCGTGCAGAAGACCCTCAACGACCACCGCAGCTGGGCCCACGGCGGCGCCCGTACCTTCGAGCGGATCTCCTCGGGGCGGCCCGACTTCGTGATCACCCTGGCCAGCCCGGGCACCACCGCCGTCTGGTGCGCCAAGTCCGGACTGGACACCACCGAGGACAACGTCTCCTGTGACTCCGCCGCCACCGAACGAGTGATGATCAACGCCTACCGATGGGCCCAGGGCTCCCAGACCTACGGCGACGCCATGTACGCCTACCGGCAGATGTTGATCAACCACGAGGTCGGCCACCGGCTCGGCCACAACCACGTCACCTGTCAGAAGGACGGCGCCCTGGCGCCGGTCATGCAGCAGCAGACGAAGTTCCTCGACCACGACGGGATCCACTGTCTGCCCAACGCCTGGCCCTATCCTGCGAGTTGACCGTCAACATGTGGATCATGTTGACAATGTGCCGAATGGTCGTACATATTTCTGCGCATGTGGTCCCGTCATGCCGTCAACAGCGCCGCCATCGAGCTGGCGCTCTTCGGCGTGACCGCTCTCTGTGTGGCCGACATCCACTGTCGCTGACGCCCGCCCCCGGCGCGTGCGTCGCATCGCTCATCCCATCACCGTGAACGGCCCCTCCGTGCTCCTGTTCTGAGCGCGGCCTTCCGTCCGCGGCCTCTCGACGACTCGCGCCGAGGCAGACGTCTGCTCACGTTCGTCTCATTCCTCGTCAATCTGTCTCGCGATCCGGGACATGTCCTCCGAGAGGTCGTCACTCCGATGCGTCAAACGTCCGTCATAGCCCGCCGCGTGGCCGCGGCATCCGTCAGCCTGGTCGTGGCAGCGGGCGTCGCCGCGTGCGGGCCCAAGGACGACGATGCCAAGAGCGCCGGCGGCGACGCGCAGCCCCACAAAGGCGGCACCCTCAGCGTCCTGAACGCCCAGCCGCAGGAGGACTTCGACCCGGCCCGCCTCTACACCTCCGGCGGCGGCAACGTCCCCTCGCTCGTCTTCCGCACCCTCACCACCCGCAACCGCGAGAACGGCGCCGCCGGCGCGAAGGTCGTGCCCGACCTCGCCACCGACACCGGCCGCCCCAGCAAGGACGCGACCGTGTGGACGTACACCCTCAAGGAGGGGCTGAAGTACGAGGACGGCACGCCGATCACCTCGGCCGACATCAAGTACGGCATCGAGCGCTCCTTCGCCCCCGAACTGTCCGGCGGCGCGCCCTACCTGCGGGACTGGCTGGCCGGCGCGGCCGACTACCAGGGGCCGTACAAGGACAAGAAGGGCCTCGCCGCGATCGAGACGCCCGACAGCCGGACCATCGTCTTCCACCTCGACAAGCCCGAGGGCGAGTTCCCGTTCCTGGCCACCCAGACGCAGTTCACGCCGGTGCCCAGGAGCAAGGACACCGGCACCAAGTACGAGGAGCACCCGGTCTCCTCCGGGCCGTACAAGGTCGTGAAGAACGAGAACGACGGCGAGCACCTGGTCCTGGAGCGCAACCCCCACTGGTCGGCCGCCACGGACGCCGAACGCAAGGCCTACCCGGACCGCATCGACGTACGGTCCGGTCTGGACTCCTCGGTGATCAACCAGCGCCTGTCCGCCTCCCAGGGCGCCGACGCCGCCGCCGTCACCACCGACACCAACCTCGGACCGGCCGAACTCGCCAAGGTCAGCGGCGACAAGACGCTGGCCGCGCGCGTGGGCACCGGTCACTTCGGCTACACGGACTACATCGCGTTCAACCCGAAGGTGAAGCCGTTCGACGACCCGAGGGTGCGCCAGGCGATCGCCTACGCCGTCGACCGCTCCTCGGTCGTGAACGCGGCCGGCGGCTCCGCGCTGGCCGAGCCCGCCACCACCTTCCTGCCGAACCAGAAGTCCTTCGGCTACACGCCCTACGACCCGTTCCCGGCGGGTGCCTCCGGCAACGCGGCCAAGGCCAGGGAGCTGCTCGCGCAGGCCGGCCACAAGAACGGCCTCACCGTCACCCTGACCCACTCCAACAGCAAGGACTTCGAGACCAGTCCGGAGATCGCGACCGCCGTCCAGGACGCGCTCAAGAAGGCCGGCATCACCGTCAAGCTGCAGGGGCTGGAGGAGAACGACTACAAGAGCAAGATCCACGACGTGAAGAGCGAGCCGGGCTTCTTCCTCGCCCACTGGGGTGCCGACTGGCCCTCCGGCGGCCCGTTCCTCGCCCCGATCTTCGACGGCCGGCAGATCGTCAAGGACGGCGCGAACTTCAACACCGGCCAGCTGAACGACAAGTCGGTCAATGCCGAGATTGACGCGATCAACAAGTTGACCGACCTCGACGCCGCCGCCCGGCGGTGGGGCGCACTGGACAAGAAGATCGGCGAGCAGGCCCTGACCGTGCCGCTGTTCCACCCCGTCTACAAGCGCCTGTACGGCAAGGACGTCAAGAACATCGTGATCAGCGACTGGACCGGCGTGCTGGACATCTCCCAGGTCGCGGTGAAGTGACGCCGTGAGTGAGGTACTCGCCGCCTCCGAGGCCGCCGCGACGGACGTCTCCGTCCCGGCGGCCTCGGGGGCCCGCCCGTTCTGGCGGCGGCTGCGCGCCCAGCGCGCCGCCCTCGTCGCGGCCGCCGTCGTCGCCCTGCTCGTCCTGGTCGCGCTCGCCGCGCCCCTGCTCACCGCCCTGGAGGGCCAGGACCCGACCACCTACCACCCCGGCCTGATCGACTCCGCGCGCGGCGGGGTGCCCGTCGGCTCCTTCGGCGGCGCCGGCGCCGACCACTGGCTCGGCGTCGAACCGCAGACCGGGCGCGACCTGTTCGCCCGGCTCGTGTACGGGGCGCGGGTCTCCCTCGGCGTCGCGCTCGCCGCGACCGTCGTGCAGATCGCCATCGGCGTCACCGTCGGCGTCGCCGCCGCGCTCGGCAACCGCTGGGTTGATCAACTCTTGAGTCGGCTCACCGACATCATCGTCGCCATGCCCCTGATGATCATGTCGCTGGCGCTGCTCGCGATCGTGCCGCAGAGCTTCCCGCGCCCGGTCCTGGTCGCCCTCGTCATCGGCCTGATCGCCTGGGGCAGCATCGCCAAGATCGTCCGGGCCCAGACGCTCACCCTGAAGGGTCTCGACCACGTCGCCGCCGCCCGGCTCAGCGGCTGGGGCGCGTGGCACACCGCCCGCCGCGAGCTGCTGCCCGGACTGGCCGCCCCGGTCATCACCTACGCCGCGCTGCTCGTGCCCATGAACATCTCCGCCGAGGCAGCGCTGTCCTTCCTCGGCGTCGGCGTGAAGCCGCCCACCCCGTCCTGGGGACAGATGCTCACCGCGGCCGACGTCTGGTACCAGGCCGCCCCGCAGTACCTGATGCTCCCCGCGGGCGCCCTGTTCGTGACCGTCGTCGCCCTCACCGTCCTCGGTGACGGCGTCCGCACGGCCCTGGACCCGCGCGCCGCCTCCCGCCTGCGCGTGGGCACCGGCCGCAGACGGGAGGCCGGGACCGGGACCCCCGACACCACGACCGGGCCGCGCGAGGCCGGGACGGACACACGACCCCGCAAGACCGGGACCGACGCGCAACCCCGCAGGACCGGCACGGACAGGGAGGAGACCGCATGAGCGTCTTCGGCGGACTCACCGGCTTCGTGCTGCGCCGCGTCCTCGGCGCCGCCGCCACCCTCTTCGCCCTCTCGGTCATCGTCTACGTGGTCTTCTACGCCGCCCCCGGCGACGTCGCCCAGATCACCTGCGGTCCGCGCTGCTCGCCCGAACAGGTGCACCAGGTCGCCCAGCAACTGCGCCTGGACGAACCGCTGCACGTGCGCTACTGGCACTTCCTCGAAGGCCTCGTCGCCGGCCACGACTACTCCACCGGAACCTCGGTGGAGCACTGCCCGGCGCCCTGCCTCGGGGTCTCCTACCAGAGCGGCCGGCAGGTCATGAGCATCATCACGTCCAAGCTTCCGGTGAGCCTGTCCCTCGTCGCCGGCGCGATGGTGCTCTGGCTCGTCCTCGGCGTCGGCACCGGGGTGCTCTCCGCCTGGCGGCGCGGCCGCACCTCCGAGCGGGTGCTCACCGCGCTCACCCTCGCGGGCACGGCCACCCCCGTGTTCGTCATCGGCCTGGTCCTGATGATCGTCGTCTGCGGCGAGTTCCAGTGGCTGCCCTTCCCCCAGTACGTGAACCTCACCGACGACCCCGAGCAGTGGGCCTGGAACCTGCTGCTGCCCTGGCTCTCGCTCGCTCTGATCGAGGCCGCCGCCTTCGCCCGGCTGACCCGGGCCAGCATGCTGGAGACGCTCGCCGAGGACCACATCCGCACCTTCCGCGCCTACGGCGTCGGCGAGCGCTCGGTCGTCGGCCGGCACGCGCTGCGCGGGGCCCTCGCGCCCGTCATCGCGCTCAACGCCAACAACGTCGGCTCGGCGGTCGGCGGCGCGGTCCTCACCGAGACCCTCTTCGGCCTGCCCGGCATCGGCCAGGAGCTGGTGCACGCGGTGAACGTCGTCGACCTGCCGGTGGTCGTCGGCATGGTCCTGGTCGTCGGCTTCTTCGTGGTCATCGCCAACACCGTCGCGGACGTGCTGTTCGCGGTGGCCGACCGACGGGTGGTGCTCGCATGAGCCCGATCGAGACCACGGGCGACGCCCGTACGAGCCTGGTCGACGTGACCGGTCTGAGCGTGGAGTTCGGGGAGGTGCGCGCCGTGGACGGACTCTCCTTCGGGCTGGCGCGGGGCGCCGCGCTCGCGCTGGTCGGCGAGTCCGGCTCGGGCAAGTCGACGGTCGCCGCGGCGCTGCTCGGACTGCACCACGGCACCGGGGCGCGGGTGCGCGGCTCCGTCCTGGTCGCCGGGACCGACGTCCAGCGGGCGTCCGGCGAGGAGCTGCGGCGGCTGCGCGGCGCGAAGGCCGCCATGGTCTTCCAGGACCCGCTGTCCTCGCTCGACCCGTACTACGCCATCGGCGACCAGATCGCCGAGGTGTACCGCGTCCACACGCGCGCCTCACGTCGTGCGGCACGCGCGCGTGCCGTGCAGGTGCTGGAGCGCGTAGGGATCCCGGACGCGGCGCGGCGCGCCCGCTCGCGGCCGCACGAGTTCAGCGGCGGCATGCGCCAGCGCGCCCTGATCGCCATGGCGCTGGCCTGCGAACCCGACCTGCTGATCGCCGACGAGCCGACCACCGCGCTCGACGTGACCGTCCAGGCGCAGATCCTCGACTTGCTGCACACGCTGCGCGAGGAGACCGGCATGGGCCTGCTGCTCGTCACCCACGACGTCGGCGTCGCCGCCGAGAGCGTGGACGAGGTGCTGGTCATGCGGGACGGCCGGGCGGTCGAGCACGGCCCGGTCACCGCCGTCCTCGGGGCGCCCTCGGCGGCGTACACCCGCGAACTGCTCGGCGCCGTACCGCGTGTGGACGCCCCGCGCGAGACCCGGAAGGCTGACTCCGGCGACGGTGAGGTGGTCCTGGAGGCGACGGGGCTGCGTCGCGAGTTCGGGCGGGGGCGGCGGGCGCTCACCGCCGTGGACGGCGTGTCGCTGACCCTGCGCCGGGGCGAGACCGTCGGCGTCGTGGGGGAGAGCGGCAGCGGCAAGACCACGCTCGGCCGGGTGCTGGTCGGGCTGCTGGAGCCGACGGCCGGCGAGGTCCGGTTCGAGGGCCGCGCCCGGCACGGGGTGGACCCGGCCGTGCAGATGGTCTTCCAGGACCCCGTCTCCTCCCTCAACCCCCGCCGCAGCGTGGGCGAGTCGGTCGCCGACCCGCTGCGGGCGCGCGGCGAGCGCGACGAGGGGCGCATCCGCCGGCGGGTGACGGAACTGCTGGAGCGCGTGGGGCTCGAAGGGGCGCACTACGACCGTTACCCGCACGAGTTCAGCGGCGGACAGCGCCAGCGCGTGGGCATCGCCCGGGCGCTCGCCGCCGACCCCAAGGTGATCGTGTGCGACGAGCCGGTCTCCGCGCTCGACGTCACCACCCAGGCCCAGGTCGTCGCCCTGCTGGGCGAGTTGCAGCGGGAACTGGGGATCGCCCTCGTGTTCGTCGCCCACGACCTGGCCGTGGTGCGCCAGGTCAGCGACCGGGTCGCCGTGATGCACCGCGGCCGGATCGTCGAGGAGGGCCCGGCCGACGAGGTCTACGGCGCGCCGCGCGACCCGTACACCCGGCGGTTGCTGGCCGCCGTGCCCGCGCTCGACCCCCAGGCGGCCGCCCGCCGCCGGGCCGCCCGCCGGGAGCCGGCCACGGCCTGAGGACGCGTGGAGGACTTCGGCGGGGGAGGCCCACAGGGTGACGGCGGGTGGCCCCGAGAGCGGCTAGCGCGGTCAAACGCGACCCGCACGGGAAAGTCACGACCGTTCACCCCTTCTGGTGGTGCGATGGACAACCGTCCGTCGCACCACCGGCATGTCCGCATACCTTCGTCCCGCTGTACGCCGCCGGCACCGCCCGGCGGCCATCCAACGGCCTGATCCACACGAGAGGCCCTGGGGACGAAGGAGATCGGGGGTGCACGCGTGCGCATCGGACTGGTGACGGAGGGTGGCTATCCGTATGTGGGCGGTGACGCCGGACTCTGGTGCGAACGGCTCGTGCACGGGCTCGGGCAGCACGAGTTCGACCTCTACGCGCTCAGCCGCACCCGGCAGCAGGAGGACGAGGGCTGGCGTCCGTTGCCGCCGCAGGTCGCCCGGGTCCGTACGGCCCCCCTGTGGACCTCGGACGACGACCGCGCGGGCTACGGCCGCCGCGCGCGCCGGCGCTTCGCCGAGTGCTACGGCGAACTGGCGGCCGCCCTGGCCACGGCGAGCAACGCCGAACTCGCCGACCCGGCCCGCCGCACCGGCCGGGACACCCAGGCGGACCGTTTCGCCAGGGCGCTCTACGGACTGGCCGAACTCGCCCGCGACGAGGGCGGACTGCCAGGCGCCCTGCGGTCGGACACCGCCGTCCGCGCCCTGGAACGCGCCTGCCGCGCGCCCGGCGCACAGCGCGCCGCGCGCCAGGCGCGCGTACCGGACCTCCTCGCGGTCGCCGCCCACCTCGAACGCGCCCTGCGCCCTCTCTCCCTCGACTGGCACGAGGAGGACGGCCTCGGCGCAGCCGACCTGTGCCACACGGCGGCCGGCGGCACCACCGCGCTGCCCGGCCTCCTCGCCCGCCACTTCTGCGACGTCCCCCTCCTCGTCACCGAGCACGGCGTGCCGTTGCGCTCGCACTACCTGGCCTCGGGCGCCACCGGCGCCGCCCCGGCCGTGCGCGCCCTGCTCGCCGCCTTCCACGGCGCCCTGGCCGCCGAGGTCTACCAGCGGGCCGCCCTCGTCACCCACGGCAACGCCCACGCCCGCCGCTGGCAGGAGCGCTGCGGCGCCGACCGCGCACGGCTGCGCACCGTCCACCCCGGCCTGGACGCGGCCCCCTTCACCGAGGTCGGCGAGGCCCCGCAGACCGCCGGCCCGGACACGCTGGTGTGGGTGGGCCGCGTCGAGCCCGCCAAGGACCTCGTCTCCCTGCTGCACGCCTTCGCCCAGGTGCACACCGCGCTGCCGCACGCGCGGCTGCGGATCGTGGGCTCGGCGACCGGCCCCGACGCGGCCGCCTACCTCGCCCACTGCAGGGCCGTGGCCGCCCAGCTCTTTCCCGACGAGGCCACGGGACCGCACACCGCCGGCGAGAACCCGGTCTCCTTCGAGGAGACCGGCGGCCCGGAGGCGCCCACCCCCGCCGACGCCTACGCGGCCGGCTCGGTGGTCGTGCTGTCCAGCGTCGTGGAGGGCTTCCCGCTCGGTCTGGTCGAGGCCATGCTCTGCGGGCGCGCGACCGTCTCCACGGACGTGGGCGCGGTCGTCGAGGCCGTCGGCGGCACCGGACTGGTCGTGCCCCCGCGCAATCCGCGGGCGCTCGCGGAGGCGTGCGCGACGCTGCTGGCCGACCCCGAGCGCCGTGCCCGCCTGGGCGCCGCCGCGCGCGCCCGCGCGCTCGAACTGTTCACCGTCGAGCAGAACGTCGCCGCCTTCCACGGCCTCTACCTGGAGATCGTCGCGCAGAGCCCGGTACGCCGCGTGGTGCTGGACCGTGCGGGCGAGCCGCTGCCGTTCGCGGCCCCGGCCGAGGCGCATGTCCCCGGCCACTGGACCGGCGCGCCCGCCGCGGCCCCGCGCGCGGCCCGGGGCGGCCCCGCCTGGGCGGCGACCTCCCTCGCCGGGGCCGCGGGGACGGAGGGCGCGCGATGACGGAACCGGGAGGCGGTCAGCCGCAGCAGGGGCCGGTCCTGGACGGGACGCGGCCTGCGGGGACTTCGGCGTCCGCGGCTTCCTCGGCGGCTGGGCCGGGCTCCGCGGCCGCGGGGGTGTCCGCGTCCGTGCGTGCGTCGTCGGGGGCTGGGGGCTCCTCGCCCGTCGAGGTCTTTGCGGGCGTCGGAGCCGCCCCGCGCGCCGCCGTCGCCACCCCGCGCGCGGGCGCCGATCCGGTCAAGGTGCTGATGCGCCGCCACCGCGACCTGTGCGAACACGCGGTCGATCCGCTGGAGATCGCCGCCGGTCTGGAGGCGCACGGCGTCACCGACCACACCGCCGCCCGCTTCCGGCACCGCGACGTCTTCTCGCTCGCCGAGGAGATGTACGCCCGCATCGCGCGCGACGCGGAGACGGTGCCGTACCCGAGGACCGCCGGCGAACCCCGGACCGGGCCCGTCCCGTTCCTGCTCGCCCTGCTCCCCGGCGCCCTGTGCGCGGCCGGCCTCGCCGGACTCCGGCTCACCGAGGGCCGTACGCGCCTGACGGTGGCCGCGGCCGCGGTCCTCGCCGTCGCCCTGGCGGTGCGCGCCGTCCTCCGCCGCGGCCCGCTGGCCACCGCCGGGCACCGTCTGCCCGGCGCCCGACCGCCCGGCACCCGCGCCTGGACGCACTGGCTCGTCGGGTACGCCGCGCTCGGCGACGGCCTGCTCGACGCGGCCGTCGGCGGCGGCCCCGACGGACTGCCCGACGGCACCGCCGCCGGTCCCTGGCCCCTGGCCGCCGCCTCCGCACTGGCGCTCGCCCTCGCCTGCGCTCCCGCGGTGGTCACCGCGCACCTCTTCGCCGTGCGCGCCCGGCGGCGGCTGGCGGCGAGCCGCGGTCTGGACGAGTTCGCCGCCTCCGTACGGCCACTGCTGCTGGGGCTGTTCGCCCTGTTCCTGGGGGCGCTGGCCACCCTGCTCGCCGGGTGCGGCGCGGTCCTGCACGAGCCCGCCGGCCAGGCACAGGTCCTCACGCTCGGCGCCCTGCTGCTGCTCGCCCGCCTCCTGACCGTGCACGGCTTCACCCACGCCCCGGCCGTCGCCCTCGGCGCCGCCGCGGCGGCCGAGGCGACGGCTCAGGCGAGCGTCTTCGCGGGCCGCCTGCCGGGCTGCGACGCGCTCGCCGTCCCGGTCGACACCGTCGTCACCGTGTGGGGACCGGGCGGCGTGCCCGCGCTGGCCTGCGGCGCGGCGGCCCTGGCCCTGCTGGTCCACGCGACCCGCAACCTGAGCCGGGCCTCGGCGCACGCGAGGACGGAGGCGCAGCGGTGACGGGCCGGGGACCGGCCGCCGTCACGAACGGCCGCCGCCTCACCCGTAGCCCCTCCCTCGCGAGCCCCCAGGCCAACGCAGGCACAGGCCTCCACGCCACCGCGGGCACCGGCCTTCACGCCACCGCGGTCACGAGCCCCCGCGCCGCGGTCGGCACGGCCCTCCGCGCCCCCGCCGGCGCAGGCCGCCGCACCCCCGCGGACAACCCCCGACCGCACCGGACCGGAGCCGCAGGCACAGCCGGTCCACCGCGTGTCGCCGGCGACCGGCCGCACCGCCGGAGCCGATCGCACCACCCTTTTGAAGGAGAACACCAGATGACCACCGCCCGATCCGGAGCGTCCGGAGCATCCGGAGCCACCGGAGCGCACACCCCGGGAGCCGCCCGATGAGGGTTCTGCTGATCGGAGCCAACGGATACCTCGGCCGGTTCGTCGCCGACCGCCTGCTCGCCGACCCGGCCGTCCAGCTCACCGCCCTCGGCCGCGGCGACGACGCCGACGTCCGCTTCGACCTCGCCACCGGCAGCCCGGGCGCGCTCACCCGCTTCCTGGACGCCGTCCACCCCGGCGTCGTCATCAACTGCGCCGGCGCCACCCGGGGCGGGGCCCGCGAACTCACCCGGCACAACACCGTCGCCGTCGCCACCGTCTGCGAGGCCCTGCGCCGCAGCGGCTGCGGCGCCCGCCTGGTGCAGATCGGCTGCGGCGCGGAGTACGGCCCGAGCCAGCCCGGCTCCTCCACCGCCGAGGACGCCGTGCCCCGCCCCGGCGGCCCGTACGGCGTCAGCAAGCTCGCCGCCACCGAACTGGTCCTCGGCTCCGGCCTCGACGCCGTCGTCCTGCGGGTGTTCTCGCCCGCCGGGCCCGGCACCCCGGCGGGCTCGCCGCTCGGCCGGCTCGCCGAGGCCATGCGTCGCGCGATGCAGTCCGGCGACAGCGACCTCAAGCTCGGCGGCCTCGGCGTCCAGCGGGACTTCGTCGATGTCCGCGACGTGGCGCGGGCCGTGCACGCGGCCTCGCTCTCGGCCGCGCAGGGCGTCATCAACATCGGCTCCGGCCGGGCCGTCCGGCTGCGCGAGGCCGCCTCGGTCCTCGCCCGCGTGGCCGGCTACGGCGGCACCCTGCTCGAACTCGACGGTCCGCCCGGCGGCCACTTCAGAGGCCCCATCGGCCACCCCCGCAACGACCCGGACCACCCCACGCCGGTCGCGTACCCGTACCCGGACGGCTGCGGCAGCTGGCAGCAGGCCGATGTGCGCACCGCCCGCGACCGGCTCGGCTGGCGCCCCCGGATCAGCCTGGAGGAGTCCTTGGCCGATATCTGGATGGAGGCGGCATGCCGCATCTGACGGACGGCGGAGGGAGGCCGTCGCACCCGGCGGGCACCCTGACGGACGACGGCTGTCCGGGCACGGCCACCGGGCTGCGCACCGGTCTCGGCGCGCCCGGCTGCGCCCACCCCCTGCTGGCGTCCGCCGAGTGGAACGCGCTCGCCCGGCCCGGCGCCCCGCTGGACTGGGTCGTCCTCGACGTCGCCCACGGCGGCCCCGGCGTCCGGCCCGACCCGCACTGCCTGGACGCCGCCGGGCGGCTGCGCAACGCGGGCGTCCGCCTCCTCGGCCACCTCGACACCGCCCACGGCGCCCGGCCCCGTGTCGAACTGATCGCCGACGCGCACCGCTACCTGGAGTGGTACCGGGTCGACGGCTTCCTGCTGGAGCACTGTCCCGCCGACCGCGCGACGCTGCCCGAGGTCCGCCGTACGGTCGCCTCGTTGCGCGCGCTGCACCGCGACGCGCACATCGTCCTCGGCCACGGCACCCACCCGTACCCCGGCTACGCCGAGAGCGCCGACCAGTTGGTGACCTTCAGCGGGGCGTGGCACGACTACCGCTGGTCGCAGGTGGCCGAGTGGACCGCCGAGTATCCGGCCGAGCGCTTCTGCCACTTCGTGCACAGCGTGCCGCGCGGTCATCTGGAGGAGGCGCTGCGCATCGCCCGCTGGCAGGGTGCGGCGACGATCTGGTTCACCGACCGGACGGACCAGGGCCGGCAGGCCCGTCCCTGGGAGGGGCTGCCCGGCTACTGGGACGAGATCGTCTCGCGTACCGGAACGGGTGTCTCGGAATGAAGAAGGGCGTGGCAGTGTTACGGGGAGAACAACTGTAGTGATTGACCGACCAACGGAGTCCCCGTGTCGTTGCCACCCCTGGTCGAGCCGGCTGCCGAGCTCACCGTAGACGAGGTTCGCAGGTACTCCCGCCACCTGATCATCCCGGATGTGGGGATGGACGGGCAGAAGCGGCTGAAGAACGCGAAGGTGCTCTGTGTGGGCGCCGGCGGACTGGGCTCGCCGGCGCTGATGTACATGGCCGCGGCGGGCGTCGGCACGCTCGGCATCGTGGAGTTCGACGAGGTCGACGAGTCGAACCTGCAGCGCCAGGTCATCCACAGCCAGGCCGACATCGGCCGCTCCAAGGCCGAGTCCGCGCGCGACACCGTCAAGGGCATCAACCCGTACGTCAACGTCGTCCTGCACGAGCAGCGGCTCGAAGCCGACAACGTGATGGACATCTTCAGCCAGTACGACCTGATCGTCGACGGCACGGACAACTTCGCGACCCGCTACCTGGTCAACGACGCGTGCGTGCTGCTGAACAAGCCGTACGTCTGGGGTTCGATCTACCGCTTCGACGGCCAGGCCTCGGTCTTCTGGTCCGAGCACGGCCCCTGCTACCGCTGCCTCTACCCGGAGCCCCCGCCCCCGGGCATGGTCCCCTCCTGCGCCGAGGGCGGCGTCCTCGGCGTGCTGTGCGCGTCGATCGGCTCCATCCAGGTCAACGAGGCCATCAAGCTCCTCGCGGGCATCGGCGAGCCGCTGGTCGGCCGCCTGATGATCTACGACGCCCTGGAGATGCAGTACCGCCAGGTCAAGGTCCGCAAGGACCCGGACTGCGCGGTCTGCGGCGAGAACCCGACCGTCACCGAGCTCATCGACTACGAGGCCTTCTGCGGCGTCGTCTCCGAGGAGGCCCAGGCGGCGGCGGCCGACTCCACGATCACTCCCAAGCAGCTCAAGGAGTGGATCGACGACGGCGAGAACATCGAACTGATCGACGTCCGCGAGCCGAACGAGTTCGAGATCGTCGCCATCCCGGGCGCCCGCCTCATCCCGAAGAACGAGTTCCTCATGGGCAACGCCCTGGAGGGCCTCCCCCAGGACAAGAAGATCGTCCTGAACTGCAAGACGGGTGTCCGCAGTGCGGAAGTCCTCGCCGTCCTGAAGTCCGCGGGCTTCGCCGACGCGGTCCACGTCGGCGGCGGCGTCATCGGCTGGGTCAACCAGATCGAACCGCACAAGCCGGTGTACTGAGCCCCCGGCTCGACTCTCCCGGTCCCACGTCCACGGGGGCCGCACGCGCTCCGGCGCATGCGGCCCCCGTGTCGTCGTCCGGGCCGGGGTCCGTCAGGAGCACACCGTTCCCGCTGCCGGGAGCCTGCCGTCGAGTAGGTAGGCGTTGACGGCGTTCTGGACGCACTTGTTCTTGCTGTCGTAGGCGCCGTGGCCCTGGCCCTTGTAGGTCAGTTCGACGGCGACGCCCTTGCCGAGGGCGCTCGCCATCTTGCGTGCGCCCTCGTACGGGGTGGCCGGGTCGCCGGTGTTGCCCACGACGAGGATCGGCGCCGAGCCGGACGCGCTCACGTCGGGGTGGTCGGCCGCGCCCTTGACCGGCCAGTCCGTGCAGCTGAGCATGCCCCAGGCCAGGAAGTCGCCGAACAGCGGTGAGGCGGACCGGAACTCGGGCAGTTTCCTCTGCACGTACGCGGTGTCGTACCGCTGCTTCTCGTCGGCGCAGTTGATGGCGACGTTCGCCGCCGTGATGTTGCTGTACTCGCCGTTCTGGTCGCGGCCGTTCATCGCGTCGGACAGCAGCATGAGGATCCTGCCGTCGCCGTCGTAGGCGTCCTCCAGGCCCTCGGTGAGCGGCTGCCACAGTTCCTTGGAGTACAGGGCCTGCGCGATCCCGTTGGTCGCGGCGGTCTGGGTCAGGCGGCGCGGGAAGATGCCCTGGACCGGCTTGGCGTCGAGCTTCCTGAGCAGTGCGGCGACGCGGTTCTCCACGTCCTGCCGGGAGTCGCCGATGGGGCAGCCGGCGACCTGCGACACGCAGTCCTCGGCGAAGTTGTCCATCGCCAGCTGGAACCCCTTGGCCTGGCCGAGCGAACTCTGCTCCGGGTTCTGCGTGGGGTCGACGACCCCGTCGAGGACGGCGCGGCCCACGTTGTGCGGGAACAGGTGCGCGTACACGCCGCCCAGCTCGGTGCCGTAGGAGATGCCGAAGTAGTGCAGCCTGTCGTCGCCGAGCACCTGGCGCATCAGGTCCATGTCGCGGGCCGCGTCGGTGGTGCGGACGTGGGGGAGGACCTTCCCGGAGTTCTTCTGGCACGCAGCGTTGAACCGCTCGGTGTTCTTCAGATACGTCGTCCGCTCGGCGGCGTCGTCCGGCGTCGCGTCCTGCTGGAAGTACTGGTCGAGCTGGCTGTCGCTCTCGCAGACGACCGGCGCGCTGCGCCCCACCCCGCGCGGGTCGAAGCTGACCAGGTCGTAGCGGGTGCGCAGCTTGGCGTAGTCCGCGGCGAACGCGGGCAGGGTGCTCACGCCCGAGCCGCCCGGCCCGCCGAAGTTGAAGACCAGCGAGCCGATGCGCTTGCCCGGACCGCTCGCCCTGGCCCGGATCAGCGCGATGCCGATCGTCTCGCCCTTCGGCTTGTCCCAGTCCAGGGGCGCCCGCATCGTCGCGCACTGCCAGGCGCCGCCGCCCGGCAGCGGGGACGGCGCCGTGCCGCCGCCCTGCGCCGCGCTGGGCGGCGGACAGTCCTTCCAGGCGAGCTTCTGCGTCGCCGGGTCCCCGCCCGCGGGCCCGCCGCCGGGATCGGTGCCGTCGCCGCACCCCGCCATCAGGGCGGCCAGCAGGACGGCGGTCGAGGTCAGGGCGGCGGCACGCAGCCCGCGGGGGTTCGGCATGCCTCCATCCTCACGCCGCGCGTGGCCTCCCGCGCGGGACGCGGGCCGTCCGGGCTACCGCCGCACGGAGGGACCCGGCCCAGGGTCCTACAAGAACCCCTTGCGGCTCAGATGGCTGAAGGCCAGCCAGCCCGGCAGCACCGGCAGCCACAGCGTCAGCAGCCGGAACATCAGCACCGCCGGCGCCGCCACTTCCTTGGGCAGCCCCACGGCGATCAGACCGACCGTGAGCGTCGCCTCGACCGCGCCCACACCGCCCGGGGTCGGCGCCGCGGAACCGAGCGCGTTGCCGGCCAGGAAGACGACCGCCACGCTGGCGATGCTCAGCGACGTCGACTCGTCGCCGAACGCGCGGATCGACGCGTCCAGGCACATCACGAAGCAGGCGGTCAGCAGCAGCATGCCGCCGATGCCGGTGACGAGCTTCTGCGGCCGCTGGAGCACGTCCAGCATGCGCGGCACCACGCCCGCGAACAACGACCGTACGCGGGTGGCGACGAACTTCCGCAGGAACGGCACCGAGGTGACCACCAGCACCAGCACCGCGACCGTCAGCAGACCCGCGATGACCGTCCGGGACGGCGACAGCGACGGCGTCTTCTCGGTCCCGGTCAGATAGCCGAACGACAGCAGCATCAGGATGTGGCAGCCGAGCCCGAACAACTGCGAGGCGCCCACGCTCGCCACCGCCAGCCCGGGGCGTACGCCGGAGCGCTGGAGGAAACGCGTGTTCAGGGCCACGCCGCCGACCGCCGCCGGCGCGACGATCTTCACGAACGACCCGGCGACCTGCGCCGCCACGGTCCGCACGAAGGACACCCGCTCCGGCACGAACCCCAGCAGCGCCATCGCGGCGGCCACATAGCTCAGCGCCGAGAACAGCACCGCCGCCACCAGCCAGCCCCACTGGGCGTGCGCGAACAGCGTGTCGAACTGGATGTGGGTGAGCTGGGTCAGCAGGTAGTACGCGCCGATGGCGCCCGCGATGAAACTGATCAGCGTGCGCGGCCGCACCCGTTCCAGCCGGGCCGGCTCGACCGGCGCCTGCGGCCTGATCCGCAGCACCTGGTGCCGGATCTGCGTGAGCAGATCCTCCTCGCGGGCCTCCTCTATGGCCTCGTCGATGGCACGCTTCTCGGCCCGCGCCTCGGCCCGCTCGGCCTTCTTGGCGCCCTTGTCGCGTCTGTCGCGCCGATCGGTCTCGGTGAGATCGACGGCCGTCCCGGAGGCGTCCGCCGGGGCGGGTCCGGCGTCCTTCGCGGCCTGTTCCAGCCGGGCCTGCTTGGCCTGCCGGGACGCCTCCAGGACCGCCTCGCGCTCCCGCTGCGCCCGCTCCCGCGCCAGCCTGCGCAGTGTCGCGCGCGTGCCGCGGGTCAGCGCGATGGGCTGGAGCATCGGCAGACAGTCGGCGACCGCGTCGGGACCGAGGACGCCCACGGCGGAGGCCACCGCACGCTCGGCGCCCACCCGCAGGCCGAGCGTCGTCACCAGCTGCGCCACGTCCATGCGCAGCAGCAGGTCGCCGGCCGCGATCTCGCCGCCGCGCAGATCGGTGAGAACCACCCTGTCGGAACGGTCCACCACGATCGCGTCCCCCGCCAGCCTGCGGTGCGCGATGCGCCGCGACTGCAACGCCCGCACCTGCTGCCAGGTGTGGTGGAGCAGTTCGTCGGTGATCTCCTCGTCGGCCAGCGAGTCCAGGGTGCGCCCGCCGGTGTGCTCGTAGACCAGCATCACGGCGTCGGGGCCCAGCTCGGAGGTCGCGATCAGCTTGGGCGCGTTGGCGCCGGCCGCGATGGCCGCGTACGCGAGCAGCGCCTCCTGCTCCAGGGCCTGCCGCAGCGACTGGAGGCTGCTGCGGGTGGCGAAGCCGCGCAGGGTGAGGTTGCGCCACACCCGGTAGAAGAAGCCCTGCGCCTGCTGCTCGCGGTCGACGACCGTGACGTCCAGCGGCGGGCCGTCCTCCAGGGTGACGAAGTAGCGCCGGCCGCGGTCTCCGCTCTCCGCCGCGGTCTCCGCCAGCTCCTCGCGGGCCGCGCTGACGGGGTGGAAACCGACCGTGCGCAGGCCCGCCATCAGGGTCCGCCCGGTGGGCTGGACGTTCGGCGAGCCGACCGCGTAGAGGGTGCCGTAGGCGATGGTCCAGCCGATCAGCACCGTGAGGATGATCGAGAACGGTGTCGTGTAGCCGGTGACCAGCATCGAGAAGGCGTCCAGCAGCAGCACGATCAGCAGCACCGAACGCCAGCGCGGCCGCCGGGACATGCCGACGGCCGTCATGTACGCGATGACCGGGGCGAGGTAGCCGTGCACCGGGTCGGTCAGCGCGTGCAGATCGCCGGGGGAGGGCTGGGTGAGCGCCTCCTGGATCGAGTGCGGGGCGGCCTTGGCCACCCACAGATCGGTGGCGAGCGTCACCCCGTGGGCGAGGACCGCCGCGAGGACGCCGTCGGCGATGCGCAGTCCGTCGCGTTTGATCAGGCGCTCGATCGCGAAGGCGACCGGTACCAGCAGGATCGCGATGCTGGACACCAGACCGGCGATCTTGATGAGCAGGTCGGGGGCCTGACCGGTGCCCTTGTTGATGTCCTGTTCGAGCCCCGAGGTGGTGCCGTGCGCGAAAGCGGCGATCGCCAGCAGGACCACGATCGCGAGCACGCCCACCATGAGCCGCATCAGGTCCGAGGGACGGTGCACGCGCGCGGGGAGCAGAGGTTCGTCGCCCTCCACCTCGTCGATGTGGGTCACCTCCGGGCCGTCCTCCGGCTTCCGCCGCGCCGTGGCCGCCTGCTCATCGGCCGCAGGGCCGTCCGGGCCGGTCGCACGGTCCCGGGCCGCAGCACGGTCCGGGTCGGCCGCACGGTCCTCGCCGGTCGTGCCGTCCTCCCCGGTTCGGTTCGAGTCGGCCGTACGGTTGTGGCCGGTCGCACGGTCGTCGCCGGACTCGCGGTCCTGGTCCTGGTCCTGGCCGGCGCCGCTCGCGCCGGTGTCCGGGCGCGACGAGACCCCAGAGGTGCCCTCCGCGCCGTCGGGGTGCACACCCTGCTGCTTCATGCTCTCTTCTTGGTCTCGTATCACCGGTCACCGCCCGCACGATGGTGGCATGCCCCACCGACACTCGGGGGCATCAGGGTGCGGGTGCGGGGTCCGCCAGTCTGCCGGAAGCACGGCGTCGCGGCGAGGGGCCCGTCCTGTCGCGGGCCCCGCGCGCTGTCGGTGGGGTGCGGCAGGATGGGGCGGATGAGCGAAGTGAGCCCTGGGGGCGCAGGCGGCGCGGAGCCCGCCGAGGCGCTGCCCGAGTACGCCGAGCGGGTCCTCGAGGTCGCCGAGCTGATCCCGCCGGGCCGCGTCATGACGTACGGCGACGTCGCCGAATGGCTGGAGGCGGGCGGTCCCCGTCAGGTCGGCCGGGTGATGGCCCTCTACGGCGGAGCCGTGCCCTGGTGGCGGGTGGTCCGCTCGGACGGGAAGCTGCTCCCCGGTCACGAACTGCGCGCCCTCGACCACTACCGCGCGGAGGGCACGCCCCTGCGCGAGGCGGGCAGGGCGGCCGAGGGTCATCTGCCCCGGCTCGACATGCGGCGGGCGCGCTGGGACGGCGGCGACAGCGGTGGACGTGCGCAGGGTCACACCTGACAGCTTCCGCCATCCCGCGGCCCCGAGGGGAGCCCCTGGCCCGTACGGGCGAATCCGGGCACGTTCCGGACATGCCGTACGTTCGGGAGAGCACCTCCGCGACCACGGCGCCCGGCGCCGGCAGTGACAGACCCCAGCACCCCACCAGGACCGGCGAACCACGTGAGCACCCCCTCCACCACCCGGCCCCTGCCGCACCTCCAGGTACGGCAGGGCGACCGTGGCGCCTACCGGCTGGTGCGTACCCCCCCGGCGGCGCCGGAACCCCCGCGCCTGGACGCGGCGCAGCAGGCCGTCGTCCACCACGAGGCCGGACCCCTGCTCGTCCTCGCCGGTCCGGGCACCGGCAAGACCACCACCCTGGTCGAGTCCGTCGCCCGCCGCGTCGCCCGCGGCCAGGACCCCGAGCGGATCCTGGTGCTCACGTTCAGCCGCAAGGCCGCCGTCGAACTGCGCGACCGCATGGCACTGCGCACCGGCGCCGCGCACGCGCCCCGCGCGACCACCTTCCACTCGTTCTGCTACGCCCTGGTCCGCGCCCACCAGGACAGCGGGTTGTTCGTGGAGCCGCTGCGGTTGCTGTCCGGCCCCGAGCAGGACGTCACCGTCCGCGACCTCCTGGCGGGCCAGGCCGACCTGGAGCGGCTCGGCCTCGCGCACGTGCGCTGGCCGGACGAGCTGCGCGCCTGCCTGACCACGCGCGGCTTCGCCGACGAGGTCCGCGCGGTCCTCGCCCGCAGCCGCGAACTGGGGCTGGGACCCGACGCGCTGGCCGCCTTCGCGCGCCGCATCGGCCGCCCCGACTGGCAGGCGGCGGCCGTCTTCCTCGCCGAGTACCTCGACGTCCTCGACCTCCAGGGCGTGCTCGACTACGCCGAACTCGTCCACCGCGCGGTCCTCCTCGCCCGCCGCCCCGGGGTCGCCGAGCGGCTCGCCGCGCAGTACGACGCGGTCTACGTCGACGAGTACCAGGACACCGACCCGGCCCAGGTACGGCTGCTGCGGGCGCTCGCCGGCGGCGGCCGCACCCTGCTCGCCTTCGGCGATCCCGACCAGTCGATCTACGCCTTCCGGGGCGCGGACGTGAACGGCATCCTGCAGTTCCCGCAGGCCTTCCCGCGCGCGGACGGCACTCCCGCGCCCGTCGCGGTGCTGCGCACCTCACGCCGCTCCGGGGCCGCGCTGCTGGCCGCGACCCGGCTGCTGGCCCGGCGCATGCCGCTCACCCGCCTTCCGGCGGACAAGGTCCGCGCCCATCGCGAGCTGGTCCCCGCGCGGGACGGCGGCCGGGTCGAGGTGCACACGTACCCGACGCCGGGCGCCGAGGTGGACAACATCGCCGACGTCCTGCGCCGCGCCCACCTGGAGGACGGCGTCCCCTGGGGCGAGATGGCCGTCCTGGTGCGCGCCGGGGCCCGCTCGATACCCACCCTCCGGCGCGCCCTGACGGCGGCCGGCGTCCCCCTGGACGTGGACGGCGACGACCTGCCCCTGCGCCACGAACCGGCGGTGGCCCCCCTGCTGACGGCCCTGCGCGCGGTGGCGACGGCGGAGGCGGCGCAGCGTGCCGAGCTGACGGAGGCGGACGGCCCGGCCGGGACGAGGGCCGCGGACCGGTCGCCCGAGGCGGCGGAAGCGGCTGCGGCCTCGGAGCCCGAGACGGTGGAGGCCGAGGCCCCGCAGTCCGGGGCGGCGAAGGCCGAACCGACGAGGGCCGAAGCGGCGGTGGCGGACTCGGACTCCGAGCCGACGGAGCAGGTGGCGACGGCCCCCGGGGCAGCCGGAGCGGGTACCGGGCACGACACCGCGGTCCCCCGGCCCGCCGCCCAGGGCCCCACTCCCTGCTGGCTCGACACCGAGACCGCCCTCACCCTCCTCGCCTCGCCCCTCGCCGGCATGGACACCGCCGATCTGCGCCGCCTCGGTCGCGCCCTGCGCGAGGAGGAGCGGGCCGCCGGCAACCCCGTGCCGCCCCCCTCCGACGAGCTCCTCGCCCGTGCGCTCGCCGAACCGGAGCGCCTGGTCGCGCACGACCCGGCCTACGCGCGGGGCGCGCAACGCCTGGGCGCGCTGCTCAGAAGGGCCCGGGAGCGGCTGGCGGGCGGCGGCACCGCCGAGGAGGCGCTGTGGGACCTGTGGGAGGGCACGCCGTGGCCCGGCCGCCTGGAGCGGGCCGCGCGCCGCGGCGGCGCCGCCGGCCGCAACGCCGACCGGGACCTGGACGCGGTGTGCGCGCTGTTCGCGACCGCCGGCCGCGCCGAGGAGCGCACCGGCGGCCGGGGCGCGCTGAACTTCCTGGAGGAGATCGAGGCGCAGGACATCGCCGCCGACACGCTCACCCGCCGCGCCGTGCGCCCCGACGCGGTGCGCCTGATGACCGCGCACCGCTCCAAGGGCCTCCAGTGGCGGCTGGTCGTCGTCGCGGGCGTCCAGGAGGGCCTGTGGCCGGACCTGCGCCGCCGCGGCTCCCTGCTGGAGGCCGACCGCATCGGCCGCGACGGACTCGCCGAACCGCTCACCCCGGGCGCGCTGCTGGCCGAGGAGCGCCGGCTGTTCTACGTGGCCGTCACGCGCGCGCGTGAACGGCTGGTCGTCACCGCGGTGAAGGCGCCCGCGGACGACGGCGACCAGCCCTCCCGCTTCCTGACCGAACTCGGCGTCGAGCCCCAGGACGTCACCGGCCGCCCCCGCCGCCCGCTGTCCGTGGCCGCGCTGGTCGCCGAGCTGCGCGCCACGACGGTGGACCCGGCCGCGTCCGACGCCCTCAGGGAGGCCGCCGCGCGCCGGCTGGCCCGGCTCGCCGCGCTCGCCGACGACGAGGGCCGCCCGCTGGTGCCCGCCGCGCACCCGGACCGCTGGTGGGGCCTGGCGGAGACGACGGCGAGCAAGGTGCCCCTGCGCGACCGCGACCAGCCCGTCGTGCTGTCCGGAAGCGCCCTCGACCAGCTCGCCAACACCTGCGCGCTGCAGTGGTTCCTCGGCCGCGAGGTGAAGGCCGACGCGCCCGCGAGCGCCGCCCAGGGCTTCGGCAACGTGGTGCACGTCCTGGCCGACGAGGTCGCCTCCGGCCGCACCCCCGCCGACCTCGCGGTCCTCATGGAGCGCCTGGAGACGGTCTGGAACGCGCTCGCCTTCGACGCGCCCTGGAAGTCGGCGCAGGAGCGGGACAACGCGCGCGTGGCGCTCGAACGCTTCCTGAAGTGGCACGTCCTGGACCGCTCCGGCCGCACCGCGGTGGCCAGCGAGCACACGTTCGACGTGACCCTGACGGCCGGTGGGCACCAGGTGCGCATCCGCGGCTCCATGGACCGGGTGGAGGCGGACGGCGAGGGTCGCGCCTACGTCGTCGACTTCAAGACCGGAAAGCAGGCGCCCACCGGCGCCGAGGTGGCCCGCCATCCGCAGCTGGCCGTCTACCAGCTGGCCGTCCGCGAGGGCGCCGTGGACGAGGCGTTCGACGGCGTACGGCCCGAGCCGGGCGGCGCGGAACTCGTCCAGCTGCGCCAGGGCGCGGCCAAGCGGGACGGCGGCGAGGCCCTGCCCAAGGTGCAGGCGCAGGAGCCGCTGGAGGGCGAGTGGGTCGGCGATCTGCTGGCGACCGCCGCGGGCAAGGTCCTGGACGAGCGGTTCACGCCGAGCGCCGGGCAGCACTGCGCGCACTGCTCGTTCCGAGCCTCGTGCAGCGCCCGCCCGGAGGGCCGCCACGTCGTGGAGTAGGGCGCGTGACGAAGCGGCCCCGCGGGAGGAGGGGGGTTACGTGTCGAACAGGGCACGTGACGAACCGCACCATCCCCGCTGACCTGCGGCTTCGCTGACCCGACGAGACGGTCCCGCACCCAGTGTCGGTGCCCGCCGTTAGCCTCTTCGACGTGCCCGCCCGTATCACCGACCCCGAACAGCTCAAGGAGCTGCTGGGGATCCCGTTCACCCCGGAGCAGACGGCCTGCGTCATCGCGCCGCCCGCCCCGCAGGTGATCGTGGCCGGCGCCGGGTCCGGCAAGACGACCGTGATGGCGGCCCGCGTGGTCTGGCTGGTCGGCACCGGCCAGGTCGCCCCCGAACAGGTGCTCGGCCTCACCTTCACCAACAAGGCCGCCGGCGAGCTGGCCGAGCGCGTCCGCAAGGCGCTGATCAGGGCCGGTGTCACCGACCCGGATGTCATCGACCCGGACGACCCGCCGGGGGAGCCGGTGATCTCCACCTACCACGCCTTCGCCGGCCGGTTGCTGACCGACCACGGGCTGCGCATCGGACTCGAACCGAGCACCCGGCTGCTGGCCGACGCCACCCGTTACCAGCTCGCCGCGCGCGTGCTGCGCGAGGCCCCCGGCCCCTATCCGGCACTGACCCGCTCCTTCCCGGACCTGGTCAGCGACCTCCTGGCGCTCGACGCCGAACTCGCCGAACACCTCGTACGGCCGGAAGACCTGCGCGCCTGGGACGCCGGGCTGCTGGCAGAGCTGGCGGGCGCCAAGCTCTCCAACGCCGATCTGCGCAAGGTCCCCGAGACGGCCGCCGCCCGCCGGGAACTGGCCGGGCTGGTGCTGCGCTACCGGGCTGCCAAGCGGGAGCGGGACCTGCTCGACTTCGGCGACCAGATCGCCCTGGGCGCCCGGCTCGCCCAGCTCCCCGAGGTCGGCCGGCTCCTGCGCGAGGAGTTCCGGGTCGTCCTGCTCGACGAGTACCAGGACACCTCGGTCGCCCAGCGCATCCTGCTGGCGGGCCTCTTCGGCGGCGGCACCGGGCACCCCGTGACCGCCGTCGGCGACCCCTGCCAGGCGATCTACGGCTGGCGCGGCGCCTCCGTCGCCAACCTGGACGACTTCCCCGACCACTTCGCGCACGCCGACGGCCGCCCCGCCGCCCGGCAGGCGCTCAGCGAGAACCGCCGCAGCGGCGGCCGGCTGCTCGACCTCGCCAACGGCCTGGCCGCGCCGCTGCGCGCCATGCACGCGGGCGTGGCGGCCCTGCGCCCCGCCCCCGGCGCCGAACGCGACGGCCTGGTGCGCTGCGCGCTGCTGCCCACCCACGCCGAGGAGATCGCCTGGCTCGCCGACTCCGTCGCCCACCTGGTGCGCACCGGGAAGGCGCCCGGCGAGATCGCCGTCCTGTGCCGCACGGCGAGCGACTTCGCCGAGATCCAGGGCGCCCTGGTCGCCCGCGACGTCCCCGTCGAGGTGGTCGGCCTGTCCGGACTGCTGCACCTGCCCGAGGTCGCCGACCTCGTCGCCGTCTGCGAGGTCCTCCAGGACCCGGGCGCCAACGCCTCGCTGGTGCGGCTGCTGACCGGACCGCGCTGGCGGATCGGCGCGCGCGACCTCGCGCTGCTCGGCCGGCGGGCCAGGCTGCTCGTCGCCCACGCGCGCGTGGCCGACGACGACCCGGACCGTCGGCTCGCCGAGGCCGTCGAGGGCGTCGACCCGGCCGAGGTGATCTCGCTCGCCGACGCCCTCGACACGTTCCTGGAGACCCCGCTGGACGGACGCGGGGACGACGACGGGCTGCCGTTCTCCCCGGAGGCGCGGGTGCGCTTCGCCCGGCTCGCGGCCGAACTGCGCGAGCTGCGCCGCGCGCTGTCGGACCCGCTGATGGACGTACTGCACCGGGTGCTGGCCGTCACCGGTCTGGAGGTGGAACTGTCGGCGTCACCGCACGCCCTGGCCGCCCGCCGCCGCGAGACCCTGTCGAACTTCCTCGACGTCGCCGCCTCCTTCGCCGCCAACGAGCGCGAGGCGTCCCTGCTGGCGTTCCTCGGCTTCCTGCGCACCGCCGCGCAGTACGAGAAGGGCCTCGACAACGCGCTGCCCGGGGGCGAGAACACCGTCAAGGTCCTCACCGCGCACAAGTCCAAGGGCCTGGAGTGGGACGTCGTCGCCGTCCCCGGCCTGGTCACCGGAACCTTCCCCAGCGCCCAGGGCCGCGAGAAGTGGACCGCGCAGGCCAAGGTGCTCCCGCACGCGCTGCGCGGCGACGCCGACACCCTCCCCGACATCGCCGCCTGGGACGCCAAGGGCATGAAGGCCTTCCACGAGGCCATGAAGGACCACCAGCACACCGAGGAACTGCGCCTCGGCTACGTCACCTTCACCCGCCCCCGCTCCCTGCTCCTCGGCTCCGGCCACTGGTGGGGGCCCAGCCAGAAGAAGCCCCGCGGCCCGTCCGACTTCCTCCGGGCGCTGTACGACCACTGTGCCGCCGGGTACGGCGAGATCGAGGCGTGGGCGGACGAACCGGCCGAGGGCGAGGAGAACCCGGCCCTGCACCGGGCCGTCGCCGACCAGGTCTGGCCCCTGCCCCTGGACGAGACCGCGCTGCGCCGCCGCCGCGAGGCCGCCGCGACCGTCCGCGCCCACCTGGACGCCCTCGCCGCGCGCGCGGACGAGGCTCCCCAGGTCGCCCTCACGACATACGACGACCCGGACTGGCCCCCGCCCCCGGAGGACGACGAGCCGCCCTACGAACCCCCGTACGACGAGGACGCCCCCCTCGACGGCGAGGATCCCGGCGACTGGGACGACTGGAGCGGCGTCCGCCCCGCGATCCCGCACCAGACACCGCCCCCGGACGAGTCCGGAGCCACGGCGCGCTCCGAGCACCGGTCGACCGCCGAGCCCGATCCCCCGGCCACCGCCCGCCCCGAGCCCGAAGCCGCCCCCGAGCCCGGCCGCCTCGGAGTCGACGCGCTCACCCCGGAGGAGGCCCGCTCCGTCGCCTCCTGGGACCGCGACCTCGACGCGCTCGCCGGGGAACTGCGCCGCGCCCGGCAGAGCGTTGCCGACGTTCCCCTGCCGGCCACCCTGACCGCGTCCCAGCTGCTGCGGCTGGCCGCCGACCCGGAGGCCTTCGCGCGGGAGCTGGCGCGGCCCATGCCGAGCCCCCCGCAGCCCGCCGCCCGGCGCGGCACCCGCTTCCACGCCTGGGTCGAGACCCGTTTCGAGGCGCTCACCCTGCCCATGCTGGAGCCCGGGGAACTGCCCGGCGCCGACGCCGAGATCGCCGACGAACGCGACCTGGAAGCCCTCAAGGAGGCGTTCGAGCGCACCGAGTACGCGCATCGCACGCCCCTGCGCGTCGAGGCCCCGTTCCAGCTCGCGATCGCCGGCCGGGTCGTACGGGGCCGGATCGACGCCGTCTACCGGGAGGGCGACGGCGAGGAGGCGACGTACGAGATCGTCGACTGGAAGACCAACCGCTCGCGCACCGCCGACCCGCTCCAGCTCGCGGTGTACCGGCTGGCCTGGGCCGAGCAGCACGGCGTCCCGCCGGAGCGGGTCACGGCCGCGTTCGTGTACGTGCGCACCGGCGAGGTGGTGCGCCCTCAGGGGCTGCCGGACCGGGCCGCGCTGGAGCGGCTGCTGCTGGGGGAACCGGCCGGAGAGGGGCAGTGTGACCAACCGCCCGAACCGGATGGCACCGAGTGCCGCTAGGCTCGTGAGCATGAGCCAGACCCCGGACAGCGCCGTCCGCACGTACATCGAGCAGCACCGCAGCGCCTTCCTCGACGACCTCGCCGAGTGGCTGCGCATCCCCTCCGTGTCGGCCCAGCCCGACCACGCGCCCGACGTACGGCGCAGCGCCGACTGGCTCGCCGCCAAGCTGCTGGAGACCGGCTTCACCACCGCCGAGGTCTGGCCCACCGACGGCGCCCCGGCCGTCTTCGCCGAGTGGCCGTCCGAGGACCCGGACGCCCCCACCGTCCTCGTCTACGGCCACCACGACGTGCAGCCGGCCGCCCGCGAGGACGGCTGGCACAGCGAGCCCTTCGAGCCCGAGATCCGCGACGGCCGCCTCTACGCGCGCGGGGCGGCCGACGACAAGGGCCAGGTGCTGTTCCACACGCTCGGCGTCCGCGCCCACCTCGCCGCCACCGGGCGCACCGCCCCGGCCGTGCACCTCAAGCTGCTGATCGAGGGCGAGGAGGAGTCCGGCTCACCGCACTTCCGGGCGCTGGTGGAGAGCCGCGCCGGCCGTCTGGCCGCCGACGCCGTGATCGTCTCCGACACCGGCATGTGGTCCGAGGACACTCCGACGGTGTGCACCGGGATGCGCGGTCTCGCCGAGTGCGAGATCCGCTTCCGGGGCCCCGACCAGGACATCCACTCCGGCTCCTTCGGCGGGGCCGTGCCCAACCCGGCCACCGCCGCCGCCCGCCTGGTGGCCGCCCTGCACGACGAGCACGCGCGCGTGGCGGTCCCCGGCTTCTACGACGGCGTCGTGGAGCTCACCGAACACGAGCGCGCCCTCTTCGCCGAACTGCCCTTCGACGAGGAGCGCTGGCTGCGCACCGCCAAGTCCCACGCCGCCTCGGGCGAGGCCGGGTACACCACCCTGGAACGCGTCTGGGCCCGTCCCACCGCCGAGGTCAACGGCATCGGCGGCGGCTACCAGGGCGCCGGCAGCAAGACGATCATCCCCGCCTCGGCGATGGTCAAGCTGACCTTCCGGCTGGTGGCCGGGCAGGACCCCGACCGTATCGAGAAGGCCGTCCGCGCCTGGGTGGACGGGCAGGTGCCCGACGGCATCCGGCACGAGACGGTGTTCGGCGGCGCCACGCGCCCGTGCCTGACCCCGCTGGACCACCCGGCCCTCCAGTCCGTCGTCCGCGCCATGGGCCGCGCCTTCGGCGTGCCGGTCCGCTACACCCGCGAGGGCGGCTCCGGTCCGGCCGCCGACCTCCAGGAGGTGCTCGGCGTGCCCGTCCTCTTCCTGGGCATCTCCGTCCCCTCCGACGGCTGGCACGCCCCGAACGAGAAGGTCGAGCTGGACCTGCTGTTCAAGGGCGTCGAGACCAGCGCGTACCTGTGGGGCGACCTCGCCGAGCACTGGCGCGAGGCGCCCTGAGGAACGGCCGCCGTACGGAGCGCCGTCCCGCGCGGAGCACACTGAAGGAGCCGCCGCGCCCCGCGCGCGGGCCGCCGGACCCGTCCGCCTCCCGCCCTACGTCCCGCCGAACCGCCGCCGAACACCACCGTTGCCGCACTGGGGGAGTTGGAAGCACCCGTGACCACCTGGACCGACCACACCACCGACCGCCCCGTCTCGCTCACCGCGCCCAGCGGCGTCGACCGGGCCGCCCACCACCGGCTCGACGAGGCCTGGCTCGCCGCGGCCTGGAGCCACCCCTCGACGCGCTGCTTCGTCGTCTCCGGCGGTCAGGTGCTCATCGACGAGACGCCGGACGGCCGTACCGAACTCGTCATGACGCCCTCCTTCGAGGCGCCGCTCACCGAGGCGCACCGCTACTTCCTCGGCACGGACGCGGACGGCGTCAGCTACTTCGCGCTCCAGAAGGACTCGCTGCCCGGCCGTATGGACCAGTCCGCCCGGGCGGCCGGACTGCGTGAGGCGGGGCTGCTGCTGTCGCCGCGCGACGCGGGCCTGATGGTGCACGCGGTGGCCCTGGAGAACTGGCAGCGGCTGCACCGTTTCTGCTCCCGCTGCGGCGAGCGGACCGTGATCGCCGCCGCCGGCCACATCCGCCGCTGCCCTGCGTGCGGCGCCGAGCACTACCCGCGCACCGACCCCGCGGTCATCATGGCGGTCACCGACGACGAGGACCGCATCCTCCTCGGCCGCCAGGTGCACTGGCCCGAGGGCCGCTTCTCCACGCTCGCCGGTTTCGTCGAGCCCGGCGAGTCCATCGAGCAGTCCGTGCGCCGCGAGGTGCAGGAGGAGGTGGGCATCGCGGTCGGCCGGGTGGAGTACGTGGCCAGCCAGCCCTGGCCGTTCCCGTCCAGCCTGATGCTCGGCTTCATGGCGCACGCCACCTCGACGGAGATCGACGTCGACGGCGACGAGATCCACGAGGCCCGCTGGTTCTCCCGCGAGGAACTGCGGGCCGCCTTCGAGTCCGGCGACGTCCTGCCGCCCTACGGCATCTCCATCGCGGCCCGGCTGATCGAACTGTGGTACGGCAAGCCCCTGCCGACCAGGAGCTTCGTCTGAGTCCGGGGAAGACGCGGAACACATGCGAAGGCGGCCCCCGATGACCTCGGGGGCCGCCTTCGCATGTGGCGCGGGGCCGCTCGGCCTCAGGCGCCGAGGCGTCCATCTCGCCGTGGGTGCGCCCGTCCCTGGGGGACTGGCTCAACAACAAGAAGGACCAGTTCGACCACGTCATCATCCTGAAGATCGACCGCATCGCGCGGTCGGTCCGCCACCTCTCGGACATCATCGAGTGGTGCGAGGCGAACGGTAAGGGCCTCATCTCCTGCGAGGAGGGATTCGACCTCTCGAAGCCGTGGGGCAAGACCATCGCCAAGATCCTGGCCGTGGTCGCAGAGGCCGAGCTGGACGCCATCAAGGCCCGCAACAAGGCTTCCCGCGAGACCATGCGGAAGACCTGCCGCTGGCCGGGTGGCCTTGTCCCGTTCGGACGCAGAGCGGTGAAGGACGACGCAGGCTTCACCCTGGAACTCGACCCCGAGTACGGCCCGACACTGATCGAGATGATCCGACGCTTCATCGAGAAGCCGAGCTTCTCGGCCGTCGCCGACTGGCTGAACGAGCAAGGCGTACCCACGGCTCAGGACATCGCCCGTATCCGCGCGGCGGCAGGCGAGAGCACGACTCGACTGGCGGACCCGAAGCCTCGGGGAGCCAGGTGGACGCCGACCACAGTGCAAGCCGTACTGGTCAGCCGCTCTCTGCTCGGGGAGTACGTGCGCGCCAATGGCGCCGTTGTCCGCAATGACGACGGCACCCCCGTCATACGGTCTGAGCCGGTGCTGAACGAGGAGGAATGGGCGTAGCTGCCGGACGCCGTCGCCTCGGTCAAGTACAAGAAGCAGAAGGGCTCTACGTCGCCGACGGTGGGCGTGACGTTCTGCATGCTGTGCGGTAGCTCCCTCTACTTCGCGAAGGGGGACCCGGCCAAGGGCAAGCGCGAGCGGTATCGGTGTCACGGCAACAAGAGCAAGGGCATCCAGGCATGCCCGAAGCAGAGGTTCTGGGCAGAGGACTTGTATCCCTGGCTGGAGTCGGCTCTGTTGGGAGAGATCGGCCACCTGGAACGGATGGAGTCGAAGACGACCATCGACGACAGCCGTGCGGCGAAGCTCGCAGTCATCGACGGCAAGATGAACCAGCTCCTGAAGGAACTCCAGCAGGACGAAATCAGCGCTGTCGCGTACGCCTCACAAGTCGCCAGCCTCGCCCAGGACCGGGAGAAGGTCACCAGCCAGGAGGGACCGAAGCCGGTGACCGTGTGGACCGGTACGGGCGAGAGCTACGCGGCGTGGTGGGATCGGTCGAGCGTCGACGAGCGGCGGGAGTTTCTGAAGAAGCACAGGGTGAAGGCGCACTTCCGACCCGATGTCCTTGCCATCGATCCGGGTGACCTCATCGAGAACATCCGGCAGCAGGGTGTCTCGTGGTGGGACACCAAGACCGGTGACCACACACCGCAGGTGTAGCCAGCACACGCCGTACGTGTAGCGACAGGAGCAGTGACCTGCGGAAAGGTTCGCTCGCTCTCTCTTCTGTTACCCCTCGCAGTTGCGGCCCCGCAGGGGCCGACAGGAGCAAGCCCAAGGGGGGCGCTGCCGCGCCCCACAGGCGGGCGAGAGCGTGAGCGCCATCGCCAAGGCTCTCGGGATCTCCCGAGCCACTTTGTACCGCCACCTCGGAGAGGGCGCCTGAGGCGGCCCGTACAGCCGCGCGGTCAAGTCGACCAGGCGCAGACCCGCATGGTGCCCACGGCCTTGCCCTTCGGTGGATCAATCAGGGAAACGCTCACGTCGGAGAAGCCGTGCGCCGTCAGGATGTGCCTCCACTCGTCTGGGGTGCGGTCGTGCCGCAGCCCGGCTTTGGCGGGCTTGGGCCCCTGGCTTCCTGGGGGCAAGTGCGAGAAGGCCAGGATTCCGCCCGGCACCATGCGCGAGCGGATCAGCGGAAGCAGGGTGTCCGGATCGACGAACCACACGGCACCAAAGATCGAGAGCACGACATCGAACGTCTCGTCCGTCTCGTTCAGGAACGCCGTCGCCTCCGCCGTGCGGAACTCAAGGCCCGGCAGATCGCCCCAGCGCTCCCGTGCGACCGTCTCACGGGTGGGGGCAACGTCCACTCCAACGCCTGTCGCGCCCAGCGCCACCAGGTGCGCGAGGTTACTGCCGCTCCCAGAGCCGAGTTCCAGCACCCTGCGTCCGGCCACGGGACCCAGAACGGTCTCGTCCGGCCCGTGATCGGTGTACTGGGTCCAGTTCAGCCAGGTCGTGTCGCCCTTGGCGTTCACGGTCCTGCGTGGCTTGCTCGCGACCGCGTACCTGTCCCAGGACTCAGCCAATGGCATGCGGTGATCCTTTCCGGCATGAGGGGCCCGCCCCCAACATACGAGGACAGGCCCCAACTCACATGCCGCTCACTACTACTTGGGCGAGTCGTGGCACCCGGCGTGGCACTGGTTGCAGTCGGCCGCGTACTCCATGCCCCACAGGGCGGGGTCGATCTCGAATCCGGCCGCCTTGATGGCCTTGATCGTCTGTACCAGCACGAGCGGGCTGCCGGTCTTGAGGTCGTGGCCGTCCAGCGTCGCCTTGTCGTCCCTGATGCGCTGGACACCGGCTGCCGGCCCCGGAAGTTCCGGCACGTGGTGGATGTACCGGCCGAAGTGCCGACTGGTGAAGTGGTGGTACGGGATCGAGTCGAGCATGAACGAGTGCCATGCCTCGTCCACCTGCTCGGACGGGCCCATGAGAAGGTCCGGGTTCTCGCCGCACGTGACCAGGTAGGCGATGGCCTGCCCGAACTTGGCCTCGGCAAGTTCGCGGGTGTTCTCCGGGTTGCGGAGGAGGAGGGCTACCTCCCGTTCCCACACGTCCGGGGTGACGTACGCCTTCGGGTCGCGGATCACTACTGCCGTGCTCATGCTGGCTTGCCTCCACGTGCTTGGGGGTCCGTGGTGCTCCGGTCATGTCGCCCAACCCTGCACTTGGGGCACAGGCACGGCGGCATCAGGCCAGTAGCGAGGGGTTCCCCGCCCTCACCCTCGTACAGGGTTCGTGGCTTAGTCTGAGTGCCGTCGGCTCTCACCGTGTAAGCGCTGATGCGGATGGACATGCCGACCATGTTCCGGATCGATCAGGACCATTGCGGCGACGTTCAAGGCGTCCCTCGGGCGCCATGTCGATGTCACCCCGAGGGCGTCAAACCGGTGTCATTGGAGGCTTGACGTGGCTACCCTCGGGTCATGACGACTCCGGCCGAGCGGGAGCGAATCCCCAACGATGTGCTGACTTCTGTGCGCAAGTCGATGAACCTCAGCCAAGACGAGTTCGCCCGGGGCTTACGCGGCGCGGGCGAGGAGTCGGGGGAGCCGAACGACGCCTCCAAGCGACTCGTGCAACGCTGGGAGTCCGGGGAGACCAGGACGTGCCGCCCGCTGTATGCGCGGGCCCTGAAGCGGTTCACCGGCCGTTCCCCCGAGTCGCTGGGGTTCGCGATCCCGATGGCGCGCGTCCACTCGGACGGGGTAGGAGGCCACGACATGGAGGCTGAGGAAGTCGGCGTGGCCGACGTTGCCACAAGCCCCGGGACAGAGCCGCAGAGCGAGTACGCGGGCATCTGGCTGTCCCGGTACGAGTTCTACTCGTCCAGCCGTGACGAGACGTTCGACTGCAAGCATCACGTCGTGATCGTCCAGCACGGCAACCGGCTGACAGCCCAGAGCCTGCCCGGGGCGTCGACCAACCCGGACAGCCCGTTGTCTCTGGACCTCACCGTCGACCGGAACGTCGTCACCGGTACGTGGACCGAGCAGACGGCGGTCGACGGGTACTACCAGGGCGCCCGGTACCTCGGTGCGATTCAGTTGCTGATCGAACCGACGGGCCGTCGTATGGCGGGCAAGTGGGTCGGGTTCGGCAAGGACTTCGACGTGAACACGGGACCGTGGGAGCTGCGCCTGCTCGACCGGTCCACAGGGCGCGCGAGCATTGAGCGGTACTCGACCCTCCCGGATTGAGGCAGGTGTGCCCTTGCGCGGGCCCGCCCCCTCTGAAGGGCGGAGCAAGACAGCAGACGACCCCCGTCGAACTCGATGACGGGGGTCTCTCTGCGTGCGGTGGGGAGCGGGTCGTCAGGCGCTGAGCGCCTGCTTCACCTGAGCGAGGCTCGGGTTCGTCATCACGACTTCGGCGCCGCCATTGGCGGGAACTACCTGAACCGTCGGGACCGTCTGGTTGCCGCCGTTCGCCTTCTCGACGAAGGCCGCGGACTCCGGGTCCTGCTCGATGTTGATCTCGGTGTACGCGATGCCTTCGCGGTCCATCTGGCTCTTCAGCCGGCGGCAGTAGCCGCACCACGTGGTGCTGTACATCGTCACGGTGCCCGGCATGTCTCTCGTGCTCCTTCGGCGGGTCGGCAACGTTCTGGTCGCAGAGGGGGAACGTACGACATCGCTCCGTCATTCCCTCGGGGGGTATGGGGTGACGCCGGTCGCATCAGTACGACCGCAAGGCCCTGCCTGTGGACAACCGCCCCGGCCGTCTCACCGGACCTGGCAGCATGGCTGTGTGACAGCAGCAACGCACTCCCCCCTCTTCCCGCAGGTACCGGACTCCGCCGACGCCGTGCTGGACGGGCTCGACCCCGAGCAGCGCGAGGTGGCCACCGCGCTGCACGGCCCGGTGTGCGTGCTGGCGGGGGCCGGCACCGGTAAGACCCGGGCCATCACCCACCGCATCGCCTACGGGGTGCGGGCCGGGATCCTCCAGCCCTCCAGCGTGCTCGCCGTCACCTTCACCAACCGAGCCGCCGGTGAGATGCGCGGCCGGCTGCGCCAGCTCGGCGCGCAGGGCGTGCAGGCCCGCACCTTCCACTCGGCGGCCCTGCGTCAGCTCCAGTACTTCTGGCCGAAAGCCATCGGCGGCGGCATGCCCCGGCTGATCGACCGGAAGGTCCAGTTCGTCGCGGACGCGGCCGCCGCCTGTCGTATCCGGCTGGACCGGGGTGAGCTGCGGGACGTCACCGCGGAGATCGAATGGGCCAAGGTCACCCAGACCGTCCCCGCCGACTACGTCCTCGCAGCCGCGAAGGCCGGCCGCGTCGCACCGCGCGACACGGCCGAGATCGCACAGCTCTACTCCGTCTACGAGGACCTGAAGCGGGACCGCGCGGTCATCGACTTCGAGGACGTGCTGCTGCTGACCGTCGGCATCCTCCAGGACCGGCGCGACATCGCCGAACAGGTCCGCGCCCAGTACCAGCACTTCGTGGTGGACGAGTACCAGGACGTCAGCCCGCTCCAGCAGCGGCTGCTGGAGCTGTGGCTGGGGGACCGGGACGACCTGTGCGTCGTCGGGGACGCCAGCCAGACGATCTACTCGTTCACAGGAGCAACCCCCGACCATCTGCTCGACTTCCGCGTCCGCCACCCCGGCGCCACCGTCGTCAAGCTGGTGCGCGACTACCGCTCCACCCCGCAGGTCGTCCACCTCGCCAACGGACTGCTCGCCCAGGCCCGCGGCCGCGCCGCCGACCACCGGCTGGAATTGGTCTCCCAGCGCCCCGCCGGACCCGAACCCGAATACACCGAGTACACCGACGAGCCGGCCGAGGCCGAGGGCGCCGCCCGCCGCATCCAGGACCTGCTCGCCGCGGGCGTCCCGGCGAGCGAGATCGCGATCCTGTTCCGCACCAACGGCCAGTCCGAGACCTACGAGCAGGCCCTCGCGGACGCCGGCATCCCCTACCAGCTGCGCGGCGCCGAGCGCTTCTTCGACCGGCCCGAGGTGCGCAAGGCGGGCGTCGCCCTGCGCGGCGCGGCCCGGTTCGGCGGCAACGACCACCTGCTGGACGACGCCGTCGACCTGCCTTCGCAGGTGCGCGCCGTGCTCTCCGGCGAGGGCTGGACGCCGCAGCCCCCGGCGGGCTCCGGCGCCGTCCGGGAGCGCTGGGAGTCGCTGGCCACCCTGGTGAACCTCGCCCAGGACTTCGCCGCCGCCCGGCCCCGCGCCACCCTCGCCGACCTGGTCGCCGAACTGGACGAGCGGGCGAGCTCCCAGCACGCCCCCACCGTCCAGGGCGTCACCCTCGCCTCCCTGCACTCGGCCAAGGGCCTGGAGTGGGACGCCGTGTTCCTGGTCGGCGTCGCCGAGGGCATGATGCCGATCGCCTACGCCCGCACCGACGAGCAGATCGAGGAGGAGCGCCGCCTTCTGTACGTCGGCGTCACCCGAGCCCGCGAGCGCCTGCACGTCTCCTGGTCGCTGGCCCGCTCGCCCGGCGGCCGCCCCAACCGCCGCCCCAGCCGCTTCCTCGACGGGCTGCGCCCCGGTTCCGCCGCCAGGGCGGGCCGGGTGGTCCCGGCGGGCTCCGGCGGCGTCGAGCGCGGGTTCGGCACGTCCGCCGCGTCCGCCGGGCGCACCGGCTCCGTGGCGCCGGTGCAGCGGCGGGTGCAGCGCACCCCGGCCCGGTGCCGGGTGTGCGGGCGGACGCTCACCGACGCCGGCGAGATGAAGCTGATGCGCTGTGACGACTGCCCCTCCGACATGGACGAGGGCCTGTACGAGCGGCTGCGCGAGTGGCGACAGGAGCAGGCGCGGCGCAGCGGGCTGCCCGCCTTCTGCGTCTTCACCGACAGGACGCTGATGGCCATCGCCGAGGCCGCTCCCGACGACGAGCGCGAGCTGGCCCGCATCCCCGGCGTCGGCATGCGCAAGCTGCGCCGCCACGGGGCGGATGTTCTCGCCATCTGCGCAGGCCAGGAGCCTGCGGGCGAGGAGACCGGGGACTGATGCCAACTCGTCGAAAAAATAGTTTGCGCATGCCCCGGCAATCCCCATAGGTTCTTGCCCACGGGAACAGCGGCCTTCCTGAGGCCCTGGTTTCGTGCTCTACTTGCATATCCATGCGGACCGGTCTCGCCCGGTCCCCCTAGACGCCGAGAGGAGGCGATTCCAGTGATCAGCATCAGCAGCAGCAGCTTCGTCACCACCGCCAAACTGACCGATCGCTCGGTCGTCTCCCTGTGCATGCTCGGCGTCTCGGACCAGGGCACCGGTCTGTCCGGCGTTCCCGCCGCGCGTCCGGAGTCCTCCCTGTCCCTCTCGGGCCTTGTCGTCCGCGAGGGCAATGAGCGACCGACCAAGGCACTGGAAGCAGTAGCGGCACAGGCGCCTGCCTATGCCTTTGCGGCGGCCGGTGCCGGTGACCGGAAGCAGACGACGCAGCACCACCTGATGTGGGCCTTCCGTGGGCCAGAACCCTGGAGTGATCCAGCCTGATCGCCGATCAGGCCGGCGCCTTCAGGGCCGCGGAACCCCATCCGGGATCCGCGGCCCTTCTGTTTTCCCCGAACGGGGAGGACGGAGCGAAGGGGCCTCGGGACAAGAAAAGACCCGGTACCCAGCCGACACCCGGCCCACCGGCCGGACCGACAGACGAGGAAGACGACCCGTGCAACTCGAAGCGCACGTCCCGTCCGTACCGCCTTCCGACACGATCCCCAAGCCCGGTCTCACGGAGGACCCGACCTTGATCCCCCTCACCGCGCTCACCGCGCTCGACGACGCCATCGAGAACCTCGGCGTGCCCGTCCCCTGCCGCTCCTACGACCCGGAGGTCTTCTTCGCCGAGTCGCCGGCGGACGTGGAGTACGCCAAGTCCCTCTGCCGCACCTGCCCGCTGATCGAGGCCTGCCTCGCCGGCGCCAAGGAGCGGCGCGAGCCCTGGGGCGTCTGGGGTGGGGAGCTGTTCGTGCAGGGCGTCGTCGTCGCCCGCAAGCGGCCGCGTGGCCGCCCGCGCAAGAACCCGGTCACAGCATGAACATCACCGGAACGATCGACCGCCCCCTCACGCGAGACCCCCAGAAGCAGGCCCCGATGAAGCCGTCCACCAGCGAGCCCGCCGGCTCCGCGACCGAAGACGTCACCACCACCGGCGCGAACGACTCGCGTCAGAACAGGACCCGAGAGATGCAACTCATCCCCGAAGCCATGGCACGTGCGCATATGCACGAACGACTGCGGGAGACGGACGCGGAACGCCTTGCCATGCGCATGGTCGCCGCCCGCCGGATGCAGCGCCGCGCGGAGCGCGCCTCGCTCCGCGCCCGCCGCGCGCTCGCCATGGCGGTCATGCACTGATCCACCCGCTCACCGTGCCTGCTGTCCGGTGAGCGCCTCCCGCAGGAGGCGAACCCGTCGCGGGGGCCGGTCCGGCCGAACGGACCGGCCCCCGCGGTGCGTTGCGCCGTCGTGACGGTACGGCGGCGGTATCGTCGCGGCGTGACGAGTCTTTCCGAAGACCACTCCGACCAAGAGGCGCCCGCCCCAGCGGCCCGCAGCCACGAGAAGCCCGCCCGCCACGGACCCGGCCCCGGAGACCGCGGCCACGAGGCCACCAGTCGTGAAGACGCCGGCCAGGAAGTCCCCGGCCACGACGGTCCCGCCCCGCCGCCTCCGGCCGTCGCGTGCGCCCGGTGCGGCGCCCCGGCCGACGGCCCGCAGCCGACCTGGACCTGCTCCGTGGAGAACGGCGTCCGCAGCTATTTCTGCGACGCCTGCTCCCGCGAGCACCTCCGCTCGATCGAGGGCCGCCTCGACTCGGCCTGGTGGTGACACTGCCTGCCGCCCGGCGGTAAGCGATCCCGCCCGGCTCGGCCCTCTCACGCCTCCGCGGCGGTCTCCGCGTCCTCCAGGTCCGCCTCCGGCTCGGCGACGAAGCCCGGCAGCCACTCCTGGAGCTCCTCCCTGAGCCGCACGGTGGCCCCGAGCTGGCACAGCACGCCGATGGTGCTCAGCGTCACCCGGTGGATCAGCAGATACGCCGGCGGCAGGTTGAGCCGCTTGCCCAGCTGGTAGGCGGGGGAGCGCGGGTCGGCGATCCGGGCCGCCTGGCTGCGCATCCAGCTCCGGGTGAAGGTGAACTCCTCCGCCTGCGCCGGCTCGATGATCGGCAGCAGGTAGTCGAGGACCGCCTCCGGGTCCAGTTCGATCGACTCCTTGACGAAGCCCTCCGCGCACAGCATGTCGTAGACCGCGTCGGCCTCGCCGTCCAGCGTCATCCGCAGGGACTCGCCGATCGGCGCCGGCAGTCCGCCCGGGAGCCGGTCGACGGTGCCGAAGTCCAGCACGCCCAGCCGCCAGTCCTCCGCGCCGTCCGGACCGCCGGGCAGCAGCCGGAAGTTGCCCGGATGCGGGTCGGCGTGCAGCAGACCGGTGCGGGCGGGCCCGGAGAAGAGGAACCGGGCCAGGAGCTGACCGGCCCGGTCGCGCTGCTCCTGGGTGCCGTCCGCGATCACCTCCGACAGCGGCACGCCGTCGATCCACTCGGTGACCAGGACCTGCTCGCGCTGGTGCACCACCGCCGGGACGACGACGTCCGGATCGTCCTCGAACTCCACGGCGTGCGCCTGCTGCGCCTCGGCCTCCAGGCCGTAGTCCAGTTCCTCGGAGACCCGGTCCCGCAACTCGGTGATCAGCGGCTTGATGTCCATGCCGGGGATCAGCGGGCCGAGCAGACGGGCGAACCGGCTCAGCTGGCCCAGGTCCGACAGCAGGGCCTCGCCGGCGCCGGGGTACTGCACCTTGACCGCCACCTCGCGGCCGTCGTGCCACACCGCCCGGTGCACCTGGCCGATGGAGGCGGCCGCGGACGGCTTGTCCTCGAACTCCACGAACAGCTCGCGCCAGTCCTCGCCGAGCCGCTCCGCCAGCACGGCGTGCACGGTGCGCGTCGGCATCGGCGGCGCGGCCTCCTGGAGCTTGGTCAGGGCCGCCCGGTAGGGGCCCGCGACCTCCTCGGGCAGCGCCGACTCGAACACGGACAGGGCCTGCCCGAACTTCATGGCCCCGCCCTTCAGCTCGCCGAGGACCTTGAAGAGCTGGTCGGCGGTGCGCTGCTGCAGCTCGCGGCCGACGATCTCCGCCGACTCGCCGACGATCCTCTTGCCGAGTCCCCAGGTCGCTCTCCCGGCGAAGCCGAGCGGGAGCGCGGCGAGCTTGGCGGTCCGGGTGACCGCCTTGCGGGGAAGATCAGACATGCGCCCTCCAAGTCCCAGCCGGCCGCGCCGCCTCTGCCTGACGGCATGGCGTCGGTGACGGCCGTTGCCCCGCCATTGTCGCGCGTGGCTCGCCCTCTTCTGAGGTGTCTTCCGCCACGGTCTCGCGCGCCGCGCCGCACGGGCAGTCCGGATGCGGCCAGATCGGCCGCCCGTGCCAGTTCAGCCCGGGTGCGCTCACCTCCCAGCGCACGCCCGCGCCGGAGGGCGACTGCCCGTCCAGGAAGGCCAGCGCGTGCGCCGCGGCCAGCCCGGCGACCGTCGTGGCCAGCGCCAGGTCGCAGGGGCGCACGGGGCGGGCTCTGCCCGAGCGCCACTGGGCGACCAGCCGTGGCCAGGTCGCGTCCCGGTCCGTGCGGCCGAGGTGCAGGCACTCGGCGCAGCCCGTCTGGCCGGGCAGTACGAGCGGGCCGACCACGCCGGTGGCCTCGACCACGCCGGCGTACAGATGGGGTGTTCCGGACGCGATCAGACAGGCCGCGGCGGACGGATCAGGAGCGTGCACGCCGAGGTCGTCACGCGGGGCGAGGACCACCAGGCAGTGGCCGGGCTCGGCCGGCTCGAACGGGGTGCGGGGGCCGCGGCGCGCCCTGCGCTCCGGGGCCGCGCGGCGTACGGCACGGCGCGCCGCCTCGGCCCGGCGTTCGCCGACGGCCTCGGCGGGCAGCCCGCCCGGGGCGACGTCCCACGGTTCGACGCAGCCGCCGTCGAGCACGTCGACCTCGCCGATCCCCGCCCCGGACAGCAGGGCGGCCAGCACCGCCCCCACCCGGCCGGCGCCGCGCACCTGCACGCGCAGATCGCGCCGGGCGGCCAGCCGGTCGATCGCCTCGCCCGGTCCGCGGGCCAGCAGGGAGAGCGCGGCGAGGTCGGGCCGCAGGCGGTCCATGACCTCCTCGTCCTGCCGCAGCGCCCCGGCTGCCGTCCCGCCGCCGCGGGCGTCGTCGAGCAGGCCCGCGTCGGCCAGCCGTCGTACCAGGCGGTCCACATGACCGTCCGGCAGATCCATGCGGCGCCCCTCCTCCCGCAGCAGCGGCAGGCCCCGGGTGCCGTTGAGCAGCTCCAGGAAGCTGCCCGTGGCCGTGTCGACCGGGCCGAGCGTCTGTGCGTGCGCCGGGGTCATCCCGAACTGCACGGTGTCGAGGTCCCGCCAGCCGCGCCGCAGCGCGGGCTTCACCATCGGATGCATTTGAGCCCCCGTAGCCCGAAAGGAGAAGGACAAGAGACAGGTCAGGAACATCACGTGTGCCGGGGAAGCGGTCGTTGTTCCGCCGGCGGGAGCCAGCATGCCCGGTCCGGGACAGCGGTGCGGAAAGTTGTCCACAGGCAGGGGGTGTTCGTCGTACGAATCAGACGGTCGGTGGGGGATCGGTGCGGAACCGTCCTCGACCCGGGACTTCCCCCGCGTTCACCCGGTACGGTCGGGGCGTGTCCGCCGACCCGTTGCACCGCGCCAAAGCACCCCAGCGCAGCAGGACGAGCCCGCCGCCGAGCGGCTCGGCGGCGAGCGCGATCGAGGTGCGCAGGAGCGACCGCCGCCGCAGGACGGTCTCCGCCTACCGCGAGGGTGATCGCACGATCGTGCTGATCCCGGCCCGGATGTCCGAGGCGGAGGAACGGCGCTGGGTGAACGTCATGCTCGAGAAGCTGGCCGCCCAGGAGAGCCGCCGCTCCCCCGGCGACGGGGAGCTGGCCGAGCGCGCCGAGCGGCTGTCGGCCCAGTACTTCGAAGGCCGCGCCCGGCCCGCCTCGGTGCGCTGGGTCACCAACCAGAACACGCGCTGGGGCTCGTGCACCCCGGCGGAGGGCAGCATCCGGCTCTCGCACCGTCTCAAGGGCATGCCCGAGTACGTCGTCGACTACGTCCTGCTGCACGAGCTGGCCCATCTGCTCGTCCCCGGCCACGGCCCCCGCTTCTGGCGGCTGCTGGAGGCGTACCCGCGCACCGAGAGGGCCCGCGGCTATCTGGAGGGGGTGGCGGCCGCGAGCCGCCTGCCGCAGCCGGCGGAGGCGGGCGAGGACTGACCGGCCGCCCGGCCCCCCGCGCGCCCCGAAGCCGTCCGTCCGTTCCCGGAAGCATCGGCTCCCCAAGGCGATGCGAGGCGGACGCGGGGGAGGTCCCGCCCGCGCACGCCGCCGGGCCGTGCCGCGCGGGCCGCAGCCGGGCGGGGATTGTGTACCGGGTCTGTACCGACCCGGCCCGGTGTCGGACTTTGCCGTTAGCCTGGCGCAACGCACTCGCACACTCGGGATGGGGGACGGTCCTCAGGCATGCCCAGGGAATTCCAACGCGGCCACAAGGCCAGGATCAGCGACCTGACCGCGGGCACGGATCTGTACGTCGGCGTGCAGATCTCCGCCCCGGGACTGACCTTCGACATCAGCTGCTTCGGTCTCGACGCCGACGAGCGGCTCTCGGACGACCGGTACTTCGTCTTCTTCAACCAGCCGAAGTCGCCCGAGGAGGCCGTCCAGCTCCTCGGCGCGCAGGCCGGTGACACGGAGTCCTTCAGAGTCACGCTCGACCGCATCCCGCCGCAGATCCACAAGCTGTCCTTCACGGCGACGATCGACGGCGCCGGGCAGATGTCCCAGGTCGGCCCCGGCTACCTGCGCATCGTGGCGGGCGGCGAGGAGGTGGCCCGCTACGCGTTCGACGGCTCGGAGTTCTCCACCGAACGCGCCGTGATGCTCGGTGACATCTACCTCAAGGACGTGTGGCGGTTCGCCGCGGTCGGACAGGGGTTCGACGGCGGCCTGGAGGCGCTGCTGAAGAACTTCGGCGGCGAGGTGCTGGAAGAGGAGGAGCCCGCCCCGGCGCAGGTCCCGCAGCAGCCGCAGCAGCCGCAGACCGGCGCCCCGGGCTTCGCCCCGCCCGCGTTCGGCGTGCCGTCCGGGCCCGCGGCCCCCACCGCGCCCGTGCCGCCACAGGCGCCCACCCCGCCGCCCGCCCCCGCGCCGCAGCCCGCCGCGCAGGGCTTCGCGCCGCCCCCGGGCGCCACCCCGCCGCCGCCCGCGCCGCAGCCGCCGTCCGTGCACGCCGCTCCGACCATCGTCGCGCCCCTGACCCCGCCCTCCGGCGGCACCGTCCCGCCGCCCCCGCCGGCCCCCGCGCCCTTTGGGCACCCCGGCCAGCAGCCGCCGCCGTACGGCCACCAGCCGCCCGGCCCCGCCGCGCCCCCGCCGACGGGCTACGGCCGGCCGACGCCCCCGCCGGGCTACGGCCAGCCCGCCCCGGCGCCCGGCTACGGACAGCCGTCTCACGGCCAGGTCCCCGGCCAGGGCGCGCCCTACGGCGCCCCGCAGGCCGCCGCCCCGCAGGGCACGGGCGTGGCCGCCGCGCTGGACAAGTTCAGGGAGACGCCGACCGGCCAGCGCTGGACCCCGCAGAACGGCAAGCTGATCCGCGCCGACCTCGGCGTCGGGGGCCGGCCCGTGCTGGCCCGCCAGGGCAGCATGGTGCTCTACCAGGGCAAGGTCGACTTCAGCTACAAGGGCGCGGGCTTCGCCGGCCGCATCGTCGGCAACGCCACCGGCCAGGAGATGCAGCTGATGCGCTGCACCGGCCAGGGCCAGGTGTTCTTCGCCGAGGAGTCCACCCATCTGCACCCGGTCGAACTCCAGGGCGACGCGATCTGCGTCTCCGCGGAGAACGTCCTCGCCTTCGACGAGAGCCTGCAGTACGAGGTCCGTCGCATCGAGGGGCACGGCATCCCCGGCGGCGCCCTGTTCACCATGCAGTTCCAGGGCACCGGAACGATCGTCGTCAAGACCCACGGCACGCCCGTCGTGCTGCCGGTGACCCCGACGACGTTCGTCGACTCCAACGCCGTCGTCGCCTGGTCCGCCGCCGCCCAGGTGATCGTCTCCAGCCAGGTGCGCATGCGCCGCAACGCCTACCCCGGACACACCGGAGAGGGCGTCAACCTGCAGTTCCGGGCCGCGCCCGGCAACTTCGTCGTGGTCCAGCCGTACGAGGTCTGAGGGAGCCCGTCATGAACCAGCCGCTCGCGGGCTACGCCCCCGCACCCGTCACAGCCCGCATGGAGAACCACGGCAGCCACATGCTGAAGGTCGCCATGCAGACCGGCAACGACCTCTTCGCGCGCGTGGGGTCGATGGTCGCCTACGAAGGATTCGTCCAGTACGAGCCCAACCCGCCGGCCGTACGTCAGATCGCCCGCGACTGGATCACCGGCGAGGGCGCCCCGCTGATGAAGTGCACCGGCGACGGCCTGCTCTACCTCGCCGACTACGGCGCCGACGTCGTCGTGATCAACCTCGGCGGCGACGCCATCTCGGTCAACGCCACCAACCTGCTGGCCTTCGACGCGCACCTCCAGTGGGGCGTCGAGCGGGTCAGGGGACTGGCCAAGTTCGCCGGTCAGGGCCTGTGGAACACGAAGATCTCCGGGCAGGGCTGGGTCGCCCTCACCTCCCGGGGCAAGCCGATCGTCGTCGACTGCGGCGGCGGCGAGAACGAGACCTACGTCGACCCGGACGCCCTCGTCGCCTGGTCGCCGAACCTGAAGGTCAAGGGCAAGCGCAGCTTCAAGGCGCAGTCCCTGATCGGCAGGGGCAGCGGCGAGGCCTACCAGATGGCCTTCTCCGGCACCGGCATCGTCGTCGTGCAGCCCAGCGAGGACAGCACCGACCGCCTGCGGGTCCGGGGCTGAGGGGGAGACAGAACATGCAGAGCCCGCTTTTCGCCCACAACGACGTCCAGACCCAGGAGCGCTGGAGTCTGCAGAACAAGCAGATGCTGCGCGTCGTCCTGGAGGGGCACGACGACATCCTGGCCCGCAAGGGCACCATGGTCGCCTACCAGGGCCTCGTCGAGTTCGACGCCGAGTACCAGAACACCGGCCAGGCCTACGCCCGCGCCCGCACCGGGGAGGGCCTCGACCTGATGCGCTGCCACGGGCAGGGCACGGTCTACCTGGCCAACCTCGCCCAGTACGTCCATGTGATGGACGTCGAGCAGGACGGTCTGACGGTGGACAGCAGCTATGTGCTGGCGATGGACTCCTCGCTGCACCACGAGGTCATCGCGGTCGACAGCACGTACGGCATCTCCGGCTCCGGGAAGTACCAGCTCAACATCACCGGCCGCGGCAAGGTCGCCCTGATGACCTCCGGCGCGCCGCTGCTGATGCAGGTGACGCCCGACAAGTACGTCAACTGCGACGCCGACGCCATCGTCGCCTGGTCCACCGGACTGCGGGTGCAGATGCAGGCGCAGACGCACTCCTCGGGAGTGTGGCGGCGGCGCGGCAACACCGGTGAGGGCTGGGAGCTGAGCTTCATGGGCAGCGGCTACGCCCTCGTCCAGCCCAGCGAGCTGCTGCCGCCGCAGAACGCGGCGATCGGGCAGGGGCTCGCCGCGCAGTTCGGCATGGGACAGCAGGGGGCGCGGGGCCAGAACCAGGGCAACGCCTGGAGCTGAGCCCGGCCCGCCGCCCGACGGAAGGGACCAGCAGACGCAAGGGGTGACCGCCCAGGCGGTCACCCCTTGCACGCGTCTGAGCGTCAGAACCTCGCGCGGGTCGCCGTCAGCAGACGGACGACCGAGTCGTCGGCGACCTCCGCGACCGCGTCGTAGGCGAACCAGCGCAGGTCCAGGGACTCGTCGCTGATGGCCTCCACCGCGCCGGGCGGGGCGACCGCCGCGTACTGGACGTCGAGGTGCCATGCGCAGGGCGTCAGATGGCGGTCCAGCCGGACCGGGCCGCCGGGCAGCAGGACCAGCCCCTCGATGCCCGACTCCTCGGTCGCCTCGCGCAGGGCGGCGGCGGCCAGCGTCGGATCGCCCGGCTCGCAGTGGCCGCCCATCTGGAGCCACATCCGCATCTTCCGGTGCAGGGTCAGCAGCACCCGGCCGCGCTCGGGGTCGACCACCAGGGCGCTCGCCGTGATGTGGCCGGCCCCGCAGGCCTTCCACAGGCCGTCCGCGTGGGCCGCCAGATGGCCGAGGTAGGCGTCGCGCAGCTCCGGCTGGTCCTCGTAGCCCTTGAGGACGAGGACCGCGTCGTCGTGGAGGCTCACTCGGCGCCGTCGCCCTTCCCGTCGCCGCCCTCGCCGCCGTCGCCCTTGCCGTCCTCGGCCGTGTCCTTCTTGTGCAGGTCGGGCTTGGCGCCGGAGCCGCCGCTCGCCGCCTCGCCGAGCATCTTGTCCAGCTCGGAGAAGTCCAGCTGCTCGCGGTGGACGAAGCCGTCCGGGTCGTCCAGGTCGGCGGCGGTCGGCAGCATGTCCGGGTGGGCCCACAGACCGTCGCGGCCGTCCACGCCGCGCGCGTCGGTGAGCGACGCCCACAGCCGGGAGGCGTCCCGCAGCCGGCGCGGGCGCAGCTCCAGGCCGATCAGCGTGGCGAACGTCTGCTCGGCCGGACCGCCCGAGGCCCGGCGGCGGCGCAGTGTCTCGCGCAGCGCGTCGGCGGACGACAGACGCGGCTTGGCGGCGGCGTGCACCACCGCGTCCACCCAGCCCTCCACGAGCGCCAGAGCGGTCTCCAGGCGCGCCAGGGCGGCCTTCTGCTCCGGGGTGTCCTCCGGCTGGAACATGCCCTGCTGGAGGGCGTCCTGCAACTGCTCGGGGTTCTGCGGGTCGAACTGGCCGACCACGTCCTCAAGCTTCGCCGTGTCGACCTTGATCCCGCGCGCGTACCCGTCGACCGCGCCGAACAGGTGCGAGCGCAGCCACGGCACGTGCGTGAACAGGCGCTGGTGGGCCGCCTCGCGCAGGGCGAGGTACAGCCGCACCTCGTCCCGCGGGACGCCCAGGTCCTTGCCGAACTTCTCGACGTTCACCGGCAGCAGCGCGGCCCGGCCGGGCTGGCCCAGCGGCAGGCCGATGTCGGTCGAGCCGACCACCTCGCCGGCCAGCACACCGACGGCCTGGCCGATCTGCGTGCCGAACATGGCGCCGCCCATGGAGCGCATCATGCCGATCAGCGGGCCGGCCATGGCCTGCATCTCCTCGGGCAGCACATCGCCCATGGCGGTGCCCACCCGCTCGGCGACCGGGTCGACCAGCTCCTGCCAGGCCGGCAGCGTCGCCTCGACCCACTCCGCGCGGGACCAGGCCACCGCGGAGGCCGCGCCGGACGGCAGGGACGTCACGTCGTCCAGCCACAGGTCGGCCAGGCGGACGGCCTCCTGGACGGCGGCGCGCTCGGCGGGGCCCACGCTCGCGTCCTTGGTGCCGTCCGGCGTGCCCTGCGCGACCGTCTGGCGGGCGATCTGCTTGGCCATGTCCCAGTTCACCGGGCCGCCCTCGTAGGAGAGCATCTGGCCGAGCTGCTGGAACGCGGCGCCCAGGTCGGTGGGGTTCAGCGAGCCGAACATGGCTGCGAGCGGATTGTCGGCGCCGGGCCCGCCAAGGCCTCCGGCCCCGGGCAGCCCGAAACCGAACGGGTTGGCCGGTCCCTGCTCACCACCGCTCTGCTGGTCCTTCTTCTTGCCCTCGTCGCCGTCGTCCGGCTCCTCCGGCGGAAGGCCGAATCCGAATGGGGTGTCACTCACGGGGTTCCTCGGCTGGTAAGGCCACCGGCTTCTCCGGCGGCGCGGCTGCCCGACATCACCACCCAGCGTAGACACCGCGGGCGGATAGGGCCTCGGTGCTTCGCCGACACGGCGCCTGCGGCAGGATGGATGCCACCTGGTACGTACGCGTCATTCGCGCCCGTATGGAAGACAACCGCTGGAGACGCCCGGTGAGTTCCCCAGATCCACAGGTTCGCGCAGCGCGAAACCACGAGAGCACCCCCGCCGTGCGCGGGCCCGTCGTCGCGGTCACCGGAGCCGCGAGCGGCGTCGGCGCCCTGCTCACCGAGCGGCTGGCCGCCTCCGAGGAGATCCGGCAGGTCATCGCCATCGACGAGCGGCGCGGCGAGTGCGACGCGGCACGCTGGCACATCCTCGACGTGCGCGACCCGGCCATCGCCGACAAGCTGCGCGGCGCCGACGTCGTGGTGCACCTGGCGCTCGACCTCGACCTGGAGACCGACGCCGCCGCCCGTACGGCGTACAACGTGCGCGGCACGCAGACCGTGCTGACCGCGGCCGCGGCGGCCGGGGTGCACCGGGTCGTGCTGTGCACCTCCGCGATGGTGTACGGCGCGCTGCCGGACAACGAGCTGCCGCTGGCCGAGGACGCTGAGCTGCGGGCGACGGCGGAGGCGACCGGGGTGGGGGACCTGCTGGAGATCGAGCGGCTGGCGCGCCGCGCTCCGCGCGCGCATCCCGGGCTGAACGTCACCGTGGTGCGGCCCGCCGTGCTGGTCGGCGGCACCGACACCGCGCTGACCCGGTACTTCGAGTCGCCGCGGCTGCTGGTGGTGGCCGGGTCGCGGCCCGCGTGGCAGTTCTGCCACGTGGAGGACCTGTGCGGGGCGCTGGAGTACGCGGTGCTGGAGAAGGTCGACGGGGAGCTGGCCGTGGGGTGCGACGGGTGGCTGGAGCAGGAGGAGGTCGAGGAGCTGAGCGGGATCCGGCGGATGGAGCTGCCGTCGGCGGTCGCGCTCGGTGCGGCGGCCCGGCTGCACCGGATCGGGCTCACGCCGTCGCCGGCGGGGGACCTCGCGTACACGATGTACCCCTGGGTGGTCAGCGGGAGCCGGCTGCATGACGCGGGGTGGCGGCCCAAGTGGACGAACGAGGCGGTGCTGGCCGAGCTGCTGGAGGAGGTGTCGGGGCGGCACACCGTGGTCGGGCGGCGGCTGGGGCGCAAGGACGCCACGGCGGCGGGGGCCGCGGGGGCGACGGTCGCCTTGCTGGGCGCGGCGGCCGTGGTGCGGCGGGCGCGGAAGGCCCGGCGGCGGATCTGAGGGGCGTGGGTGCGGGGGCGTTTCCCGCCCGCCGCCCTCACCCGTCCCGTCCTTGGGGGCCGCGCCCCCAGGCTCCCGCATCGGCCTGGACGGCCTCGTCCCCAGGCGCCGGACGGGCTGGGTGGGGCGGCCGGCGGGCAGGGGCGGCGGCTCCGAGCCCCCGGGGCCGGCCTCGTCCCCGAACGCCGGACCGGCTCGGTACCTGTAGGACCTCACAAACGTGCACGCGTGCGTGCCGGGTGATGACGCTATTCCGGGGGATCGGCGCGGTGCGGCACGATGGGGGTATGGCTCCGAGCAACGATCACCCCGGCGAGTACGCCGCCGACGATCCCATCAAGCTGGTCGCCGTCCGGGACACCGCGCTCTCGCTGGACGAGGTGTTCAAGGCCGTCGGGGACGACGCCGCCGGCGGGACCGCGCTCTTCGTGGGGACCGTGCGCGACCACGACGGCGGCGCCGACGTGGACGCCCTGGCGTACTCCTCCCACCCCAGCGCCGAGGCCGAGATGCGGCGGATCGCCGAGAAGGTCGCCGCCGAGTACCCGGTACGTGCGCTGGCCGCCGTGCACCGCGTGGGAGACCTGCGGGTCGGCGATCTCGCCGTCGTCGTCGCCGTGTCCTGCCCGCACCGCGGGGAGGCCTTCGAGGCGTGCCGGAAGCTGATCGACGACCTCAAGCACGAGGTGCCGATCTGGAAGCACCAGCGGTTCTCCGACGGCACCGAGGAGTGGGTCGGCGCCTGCTAGGCCTCTCGTTCGGTTCATGCCGGGCTCGCGGGGTCCGGCACGTTGGGGCCTTCACCTCCGTGACGCCGACCCGTGGGCGGCCGGTCCGCTACCCGTGCGGGCCACCGGCCGCGCGGTCCGGCTTGCGTAACCGCACCCCGGGCATGAGCGTTGTCAGAGCGGATGGTTAATCTGCTGATCAGTCAGTTGCGATCGGTCGATCGGCGTTGGGAGGTCGGCATGGCGGCGCTCGCCTGGTTGCTGATCCCACTGGTGGCGGCGATAGCCGCGGGCCTGTGGGGGAGCTGGGCCAACCGCACCCGCAGGATACGCAGCGACGGGCCGGAGCTGGACGGGTACGCCCGGTTCCGCGAGGCCATGGAGAGGTCCACGTCCGGCACCTGAGGCCGCTGCGCGGACGGCGGCCCTGACGGTGCGCGGACAGGTCCGTCACGTACTGTCGAGACATGCCACGCCGCACCGCGACGATGCTCGCCTCCACCCTGATGCTGATCGCGCTCCTGTGCGCGGGGGTCTTCCTCCCCGTGCCGTACTCGGAGATGTCCCCGGGACCGACGGTCAACACGCTCGGCGAGCACGGCGGCGAGCCGGTGCTTCAGATCTCCGGTCACCGGACGTACCCGACGGACGGGCACCTCAACATGACGACCGTCCGCGTCACCAGCGCCGACTACCGGATGAACCTGCCCGAGGCCGTCTACGGCTGGCTGGCGCACGACGACAAGATCGTCCCGCACGACACGCTCTACCCCGACGGCAAGACGGAGGAGCAGTCCACCCAGGAGAACGCCGAGGAGTTCAGCCAGTCCCAGGAGAGCGCCAAGGTGGCGGCGCTGAAGGAACTCGGCATCCCGGTGAAGTCGTGGGTGATCGTCTCCACCGTCGTCAAGGACAGCCCGGCCCAGGGCAGTCTGCACGCCGGTGACGTCATCAAGGCCGTGGACGGCACCGCCGTCAAGCAGCCCGCGGACGTCGCCAAGCTGGTCACCGCGCACAAGCCGGGGCAGAAGGTCGTCTTCACGATCGTCCCCGCCAAGGACCAGGCCGCCGCCGCGAAGCAGAACAAGGACGCGACCGTCACCAGGGCCGTCACGCTCACCACGGTCGAGTCCCACGACACCGGGGCCAAGCGGGCCGTCGTCGGCATCTCCGCCGGGACCGACCACACGTTCCCGTTCACGATCGACATCAAGCTCGCCGACGTCGGCGGGCCCAGCGCGGGTCTGATGTTCGCGCTCGGCATCTACGACAAGCTCACCCCGGGCAGCCTGACCGGCGGGAAGTTCGTGGCCGGCACCGGGACGATCGACGACGACGGCAAGGTCGGCCCGATCGGCGGCATCGAGATGAAGACGGTCGGCGCGCGCGACAAGGGCGCCCAGTACTTCCTCACGCCCGCCGACAACTGCGCCGCCGCGGCCTCGGACACTCCTTCCGGGCTCACCCTGGTCAAGGTGAAGACCATCGGCGACGCCCTCGGCGCCCTCAAGGACATCAGCGCGGGCAAGACCGCCGACCTGCCGAAGTGCACCAAGGACTGAGCCCCCGGCGCGCAGCGCCGCCGCACGCCCCGAGGGGCGTACGCCCCGTGGTGCCCGCGGGGACACGCATCCCCGCGGGCACCGGGCAGTGGATCTCAGTCCTCGAACGTCGCCGCCAGCGCGTCCGCCAGCCCCGGCACCAGGGAGGAGCCGGTGAGGACCTCCGTGGAGGAGTCCTTCTCGCGCAGTCTGAGCGCCGACTCGCGGGCGCCGTCGCGCAGGACCGCGACCGTCATGCGGACCTCCTGGCGCTCGGGGTGGGCGGCCACCCACTCGGCGAGCTTCGCCTCGTTCAGGCCCTGCGGGACCTGCGCCTCGGCGGACGGCGGCAGCATCAGGCGCTCCACGGTCAGGGCACAGCCGGCCACGGCGTCGGGCCAGGCGATGGTGGCGAGGAACTCGTCGAGCGGCCGGCCCGACGGGATCTCGTCCTGCTCGATGGGAGTGAGACCGGAGGTCTCCTGCTCGTCCTCCAGACCGAGCTGGGCCGCGAGGGCGGGTTCCTGGGTCCGCAGCCGCGCGGTGTCGACGAGGGCGAAGAGGCGAGCGGGCTGGTCCCAGCCGAGGCCGGAGGCGTACTCGTCGATCTCGAGCACGGCCCGGGTGAGCGGGTTCGCTGCCATGGGGGTGTTGGACATGGTCACAATCCTGCCTCGTTACCGGCCGAAATCGGGAACCGAGTAAGCGGTGAGTAAGTTGCATAGGTGTGGGCCCGGGAACCCAGGGCGCACCGTGGGGTCCGCGAACACGGGGGCCTGACGCGACCACAGTGACCAACAGCGAACTTTCGAGGTGCGCACCTTGGCTTTCCAGATGCCGGACCGCGGCGGGGGCCCCACGGGGCCGCGGATCAGAGTCGGCCGCCCGTCCCGGCGAGCTAGGACCCTGCTGATGACACTGGGCGTCCTGGCCGTCCTGGCCATGGCGTTCACGATGTTCGCCGGCTTCTGGACGGACTGGCTCTGGTACCGGTCGGTGCACTACTCGTCGGTCTTCACCACCACCCTGACGACCAAGGTCGGGCTGTTCTTCGTCTTCGGGCTGCTGATGGCCGCGGCGGTCGGCTTCAACGTCTGGCTGGCCCACCGGCTGCGGCCGCCGCTGAGCGCCATGTCGCTGGAGCAGCAGAACCTCGACCGCTACCGGATGGGCATCGCGCCCTACCGGCGGTGGCTGCTGTGCGGGGTGACCGCGCTGGTGGGCCTGGTCGCGGGCGCTTCCGCCGCCGGCCAGTGGCGGACCTGGCTGATGTGGGTCAACGGCGTCCCGTTCCACCAGACGGACCCGCAGTTCCACCTCGACATCTCCTTCTACGCCTTCGACCTGCCCTGGTACCGGTTCCTGCTCGGCTTCGGCTTCGCCGCTACGGTGCTGTCCCTGATCGCCGCCGCGCTGACCCACTACCTGTACGGCGGGCTGCGGGTCACCAGCCCGGGCCCGCGGGCCACGGCGGCGGCGACCGGGCACCTGTCGGTGCTGCTCGGCGTGTTCGTCGCCCTCAAGGCCGTCGCCTACTGGCTCGACCGGTACGGCCTCGCGGTCAAGTCCAGCGACTTCAAGGCGACCGGCGACTGGACGGGCCTGAGGTACGTCGACGCCAACGCCTATCTGCCGGCCAAGACGATCCTGTTCTGCATCGCGGTCATCTGCGCGCTGCTGTTCTTCGCCACCCTGTGGCGGCGCACCTGGCAGCTGCCCGTCATCGGCTTCGGCCTGATGGTGCTCTCGGCGATCCTCATCGGCGGCCTGTACCCGGCCCTGGTCCAGAAGTTCGAGGTGCAGCCCAACGAGCAGGCCAAGGAGGCGCCGTACGTCGCGAAGAACATCAAGGCGACGCGTGCCGCGTACGGCATCGACGACACCCAGGTGACCGGCTACGACGGCACCAGCACGACGAAGGACAAGTCCTCGCTGCGCGACGACGTCGGCGAGGCGGCGAGCATCCGCATACTCGACCCCAACATCGTCTCGCCGACCTTCCAGCAGAACCAGCAGATCCGCGGCTACTACGCCTTGCCGAACAACCTGGACGTCGACCGGTACGCCGGCAAGGACGGCAAGGTCCAGGACACGGTCGTCGGCCTGCGCGAACTGAACCTGGACGGCGTCAAGAAGAACTGGATCAACACCCACTTCCGTTACACCCACGGCTACGGCATGGTCGCCGCCAAGGGCACCGAGACCAGCAACGGCGAGCCGGTCTTCACCGAGAAGGACGTCCCCTCCACCGGCGACCTCGGCAGCTACGAACCGCGGGTCTACTACGGCGAGAAGACCACGACGTACTCGATCGTCGGCGGCCCCCAGAAGGAGATCGACTACCCGGCCGGCGACGGCGAGGCGACCACCACCTACCAGGGCAGGAGCGGCGTCAGCCTGTCCAGCACGCTCAACCGGGCGGCGTACGCGATGGCGTTCGGCGAGCCGCAGATCCTCTACTCCGGTGCCATCGGCGACGGTTCGCGGATCCTGTACAACCGCACGCCCAAGGAGCGCGTCGAGGCGGTCGCGCCCTGGCTGACCATCGACGGCGACGCCTATCCGGCGGTGGTGGGCCACCGCATCCAGTGGGTCGTCGACGCCTACACGACGACGAACGGCTACCCGTACGCCTCCCGTACGACGCTCGGCGACACCACGGCGGACTCGCTGACCTACAACAACGACCAGCGTGCGGTGGTGGCCCAGCAGAACCGGGTCAACTACATCCGCAACTCGGTGAAGGCGACCGTCGACGCCTACACCGGCGAGGTCAAGCTGTACCAGTGGGACACCGAGGACCCGGTCCTGAAGACCTGGATGAAGGCGTTCCCCGACACGGTCGAGCCCAAGACGGCCATCTCCGCCGACCTGATGGCCCATCTGCGCTACCCGCAGGACCTGTTCAAGGTGCAGCGCGAGCTGCTCACCCGCTACCACGTGACGGACGCGCAGACCTTCCTCAGCGGCAGCGAGGTGTGGCGGGTGCCGGTGGACCCGACCAACAAGTCGGGCAACTCGGTGCCGCCGTACTACCTGACGATGAAGATGCCCGACCAGCAGGCGCAGGCGTTCTCGCTGACGACGACCTTCACGCCGAACGGGCGCGAGGCGCTGAGCGGGTTCATGGCGGTCGACTCCCAGGCGGGCACCCCCGACTACGGCAAGATCAGAATCCTGAAGCTGCCGGCGAGCACGACGGTCGGCGGCCCCAAACAGGTGCAGAGTCAGTTCAACTCCAACTCGCAGCAGAACATCGCCGAGTTCGTCCGGCTCATCAGGGGCGGCGACTCGGAGATCGAGTACGGCAACCTGCTGACGATCCCGCTCGACGGGGGCCTGCTCTACGTCGAACCGGTCTATGTGCGCGGCGGACAGCTCAAGTACCCGTTGATGCGCAAGGTCCTGGTGAGCTTCGGCGGCAGCACCGCGTTCGAGAACACGCTCGGCGAGGCCCTCGACAAGATCTTCGGGACCTCGGGGACGGAGAACCCGCCACCGGACACCGGCAAGGAGAATCCGCCCGGTACGGCGAGCCCGACGGTCGAACAGGCCCTGAAGGACGCCCAGAAGGCCTTCGACGACGGCCAGAAGGCGCTGAAGGTGCCCGACTTCAAGGCCTACGACGAAGCCCAGAAGAGACTCCAGGCCGCCCTCCAGCGCGCCGAGAAGGCGCAGGCCGAGGCGGACAAGGCGGCCGGCTCGAACGCCAAGAACGGCGACAAGGGCGGTGCGAAGGGCGGCAGCGGCGCGACCGGCGACGGGAGGACCGCCGGCACGAGCGGCGCGAACAACGGCGACAAGAGCGGTGACAAGAACGGCGGTTGATCGCCGTGGACGTCACGAGGCCCGGGTCCGGTGCGGACCCGGGCCTTCCGTTCGTGGGCGAACGGATGTGCCGACGTGCAGGACCGCCGCGCCGCCGTGGGGAGTTGGGCGATCTGTGTTTGACTTGTCTCTCTGTGGGCATGTCGACAAAACGCTGAAGTGACCTCACTGGCTTGCGGTATACCAGGTGTACCCGGGTTGCGGGTGGTGCGACGATGGACGTTATGGGGGACAAGGTAACTCTGTTCGATTCAGGGCGATTTGCGCAGACCGGCGATCCGGTGGAGATCGTGGACGGCGCCCGGGACGAGACGGGCGCCGCCGCCGACGAGGTCGCCGAGCTGGCGCGCCGCCGGCTCGCCGCCGAAGCGGGCGACGCGGAGGCCATGAGCGTCCTCGGCGCCATGCTGCTGCGCCGGGGCGACCTCGACGGAGCCGAACCCCATCTACGGGCCGCCACCGCGGCCGGCGACCGCGCCGCCGCCAACAACCTGGGCGTCCTGCTCCAGCAGCGCGGCTACCCGGACGAGGCCGCCGGCTGGTGGCGGATCGCCGCCGTCGCCGGCTCCGCCCCGGCCGCGCACGCGCTCGGCCGCCACCACCGCGAGCGCGGCGACGAACCCGCCGCCGAGTACTGGCTGCGCCAGTCCGCCGAGCAGGGGCACGTGCTCGGCGCCTACGCGCTCGCCGATCTGCTGGAGCACCGGGCCGACGCCGACGCCGAGCGCTGGATGCGGGTCGCCGCCGAGCACGGCCACCGCGAGGCGGCGTACCGGCTGGCCCGGACACTGGACCGGCGGGCCGCCGAGGCAGCGGCGGACGCCGACGCCGCCGAACCGCGGACCGAGGCCGAGCAGTGGTACCGGCAGGCCGCCGCGCGCGGCCACCGGCGCGCCGCGCTGCACCTCGGCGCCATCCTGGAGGGCCGCGGCGAGCTGAAGGAGGCCGGCCGCTGGTACCTGACCTCCGCCAAGGACGGCGAGCCGCGGGCCGCCTGCGCGCTCGGCTTCCTGCTGCGCGACGCCGGGGACACCGAGAGCGCCGCCGTGTGGTGGCTGCGCGCCGCCCAGGACGGCGACGGCAACGCCGCCAACGCGCTCGGCGCGCTGCACGCCGAGCGCGGCGAGACCCAGACCGCCGAGCGGTGGTACCGGGCCGCGATGGACGCCGGCGACGTGAACGGCGCCTACAACCTCGCCCTGCTCTGCGCCGAGCAGGGCCGCACCTCCCAGGCCGAGCAGTGGTACCGGCGCGCCGCCTACGCCGGCCACCGCGAGGCCGCCAACGCGCTCGCCGTCCTGCTGCTCCAAGGTGGCGACACCGCGGGGGCCGAGCCGTGGTTCTCCAAGGCGGCCGAGGCCGGGAGCGTGGACGCCGCGTTCAACCTGGGGATCCTCTACGCGGGCCGGGACATGACCGCCGAGGCGCTGCGCTGGTACGAACGTGCGGCCGCCGCCGGGCACACCGAGGCGGCGCTCCAGGTGGGCATGGCCCGGCTGCGCGCCGGGGACGAGCAGGAGGCCGAACGGCATCTGCGCTGCGCGGCCGGCGGGGGCAGCGCGGAGGCCGCGTACCGGCTGGCGACCGTGCTCGACGCCCGCCGCCCGCCCGCGCCCGCGCACGAACTCGGCGAGTCGGCGGTCCACGAGAAGACCGAGTGCGAGGAGTGGTACGAGCGGGCGGCCACCCAGGGGCACCGGCGCGCGCAGGTGCGGGTCGGGATGCTCGCCGCGGCCCGCGGGGACGTGGTGGAGGCGGCGCGGTGGTACCGGACCGCGGCGGAGGCCGGCTCCCGCAACGGCGCCTTCAACCTGGGACTGCTGCTCGCCCGGGAGGGCAGCGAGCCGGAGGCGGTCGTGTGGTGGACCCGGGCCGCCGACGCCGGGCACGGCCGGGCGGCGCTGCGCCTCGCCCTCGTCCACGCCCGCCGGGGCGAGCTGTCCGAGGGCCAGCGCTGGGCCGACCGCGCCGCGGCCCTCGGCCCCCGTGAGGTGGCCCAGCGGGCGTCCCGCCTCCGGGACGCCCTGCGCGAGGAACTGTCGGCGTAGCGCAGGGGCCCCGGTCCGGGAAACGTACCGCCGGGGCTCCCGGGCCGGTGGAGCCGTCCCTCCCCGGCCCGCCCACGCCCGGCAGGGAACCACCCCGTGCCCGGCCGGGAGCCACCGCGCTCCCGGCCCGTGCCGCGGCGGATCGGCCGGTGCTCGCGGAAGCGATTTGCTTCCGGGGCCGTCCAGCACGTAGTGTTCAGTTCATCGACGCGGGGTGGAGCAGCTCGGTAGCTCGCTGGGCTCATAACCCAGAGGTCGCAGGTTCAAATCCTGTCCCCGCTACTGATGGCCGAGGGCCGGAATCCGATCAGGGTTCCGGCCCTCGGCGTGTGCGCGCCCGCGAACGGGCCCGGTCTGTGCGTCCGGGAACGCGCACACGGCGCGCAGCACAAAGCCCCGGCACTCGACTCGCGGTGCCGGGGCTTTCTCGCTGATCGTCAGGCCGACGCGCAGTTCGGGCAGACGCCGCGGTACGTCACCTCGACGTCCGAGACCGTGAAGCCGAAACGCTCAGAGTCCGGCAGGTCCGCCAGCGGGTTGCCGCTCGGGTGCACGTCCTTGATCGCGCCGCAGTGGGCGCACACCAGGTGGTGGTGCGGCCGGTGGGCGTTCGGGTCGTACCGCTTGGCGCGCTTGTCGGTGCTGACCTCCAGCACCTCGCCGAGCGTTACCAGCTCGCCGAGCGTGTTGTACACGGTCGCGCGGGAGATCTCGGGCAGCTTCGCCACGGCGCGCGCATGGACCTCGTCGGCCGTCAGGTGCACGTGCTCGCCGTCCAGGACCTCGGCCACGACGCGGCGCTGTGCGGTCATCCGCCATCCGCGTCCGCGCAGCCGTTCCAGAAGGTCGCTCATACCCACCAGCCTAACAGCAAGGGGAACAGATCCCGAACGAGTGTGACTTTGGAGCTTCACTTGACTTAGACAATGTCCATTGTAGGATCGAGCATGGCTTTGGCCAAGCGACAGGATCAGACGAAAGTGCCAGCAGGAGGCGACGTGACCCAGGGACCGCTCACGACGGAGGCCGGTGCTCCGGTCGCCGACAACCAGAACAGCGAGACCGCGGGAGCCGGCGGACCTGTTCTCGTCCAGGACCAGCTCCTGCTGGAGAAGCTCGCCCACTTCAACCGCGAGCGCATCCCGGAGCGCGTGGTGCACGCCCGCGGGGCCGGCGCCTACGGCACCTTCACGGTCACGGCTGACGTCACGAAGTACACGCGCGCCAAGTTCCTCTCCGAGGTCGGCAAGCAGACGGAGACCTTCCTGCGCTTCTCCACCGTGGCCGGCAACCTCGGCGCCGCGGACGCCGTCCGCGACCCGCGCGGCTTCGCGCTGAAGTTCTACACCGAGGAGGGCAACTACGACCTCGTCGGCAACAACACCCCGGTGTTCTTCATCAAGGACGCCATCAAGTTCCCCGACTTCATCCACACCCAGAAGCGCGACCCGTACACCGGTTCGACCGAGCCGGACAACGTCTGGGACTTCTGGAGCCTGTCGCCCGAGTCCACGCACCAGGTGACCTGGCTGTTCGGCGACCGAGGCATCCCGGCGTCGTACCGCCACATGGACGGCTTCGGCTCGCACACCTACCAGTGGAACAACGAGGCCGGCGAGGTCTTCTGGGTCAAGTACCACTTCAAGACCGACCAGGGCATCAAGTGCCTGACCGCCGAGGAGGCGGACGTCCTGGCGGGCAAGGACCCCGACTCCCACCAGCGCGACCTGCGCGAGGCGATCGAGCGCGGCGACTTCCCGTCCTGGACCGTCGGCGTGCAGATCATGCCCGCCGCCGAGGCCGCGACCTACCGGTTCAACCCGTTCGACCTGACCAAGGTGTGGCCGCACGCGGACTACCCGGTCATCGAGATCGGCAAGCTGGAGCTGAACCGCAACCCGGAGAACATCTTCGCCGAGGTCGAGCAGTCGGTCTTCTCCCCGGCGCACTTCGTGCCCGGCATCGGCCCGTCCCCCGACAAGATGCTCCAGGGCCGCCTCTTCGCCTACGGCGACGCCCACCGCTACCGCGTCGGCATCAACGCCGACCACCTGCCGGTGAACCGCCCGCACGCCGCCGAGGCGCGTACCAACTCCCGTGACGGCTACCTCTACGACGGCCGCCACAAGGGTGCGAAGAACTACGAGCCGAACAGCTTCGGCGGTCCCGCCCAGACCGGCCGGCCGCTGTGGCAGCCGGTCCCCGTCTCCGGCGTCACCGGCGACCACGAGGCGCCGGTGCACGCCGAGGACAACGACTTCGTCCAGGCCGGCAACCTCTACCGGCTGATGACGGACGAGGAGAAGGACCGCCTGATCGGCAACCTGGCGGGTGCCGTCTCCCAGGTCTCGCGCGAGGACATCGTCGACCGCGCGATCAACAACTTCCGCCAGGCGGACGACGACTTCGGCAAGCGGCTGGAAGCCGCGGTCCAGGCCCTGCGCGGCTGATTCCAGCGACTGGACCGCTTGCCGTGGGCAGTGGGCCGGGTCCCTCCGGGGGCCCGGCCCGTTGTCGTACGCGGCGGACGGCGTCGTCCGCGCCCCCGGCGCCCGTACCGGTGCCGGTGTCGCGGCCCTGGTTCAGAGGGCCGGCGCCGGCTGCCGTGCGGGCGCCCAGCAGCGGATGATGTCGCGGACCGAGACGATGCCCGTCGGCTCGCCGTCCTCCAGGACGATCAGATGGCGGAAGCCGCCGTGCGCCATGGCGCGGGCCGCCTCCTCCAGCGTCCAGGACGGGGCGGCGAAGACGACGTCGGTGGTGGTGTGGGCGTGGGCGTGCTCCGTGTCCGGGTTCTGGCCCAGGCCGACGGAGTTGAGGATGTCCCGTTCGGTGAGGATGCCGATGCCCCCGGCGTCGGGATCGTGCACCACGGCCGCGCCGACGCGGCGCGCGGACATCAGGGCGGCTGCCTGCCGCAGGGTGTGGGCGGGGCCGATGCTGAGGACCACCGTGCTCATGGCGTCGCGGACGAGCATGGGATGGAGCCACCTCCTCCTGGAATCCCTCAGTGCGAGGATTCACAAGTTCACATGTGGGGGACTCCCAGAGTGGCAGGCAGAGCAAGGGGCAACAAGGGGGCGCACGCAGCCCGATCGGGGGCGTGCGCAGGCGTCCCTCGTTCCTCAGTGGCGCCGGTTGAGATACCCCAGCATCTCGTCGTGCAGGATGCCGTTCGACGCGGCGGCGTTTCCGCCGTGCGGGCCGGGGCGGCCGTCCAGACCGGTGAACGTGCCACCGGCCTCCGTCACGACGATCGCGTTCGCGGCCATGTCCCACAGCGACAGCTCGGGCTCGGCGCAGAGGTCGACCGAGCCCTCGGCCACCATCATGTAGGGCCAGAAGTCGCCGTAGGCCCGGGTGCGCCAGACCTCGCGGGTCAGGTCCAGGAAGCCGTCCAGCCGGCCCTGCTCCTCCCAGCCGCTGAGCGAGGAGTAGGCGAAGGACGCGTCGGCCAGCCTCGCCACCTTGGAGACCTGGAGCCGGGACGCCTGGGACAGGCTGCGGCCGGAGAAGGCGCCGTGCCCCTTCGCGGCCCACCAGCGGCGCCCCAGCGCGGGCGCGGAGACGACGCCGACGACGGGCTGGTAGCCGCCCTCGCCGGCCTCCATCAGCGAGATCAGCGTGGCCCACACGGGGACGCCGCGCACGTAGTTCTTGGTGCCGTCGATCGGGTCGATCACCCAGCGGCGCGGACCGGTGCCCTCGACGCCGTACTCCTCGCCGAGGACCGCGTCGCGCGGGCGGGCGCGCTGGAGCTGACCGCGGATCAGTTCCTCCGCCGCCTTGTCCGCTTCGCTGACCGGAGTCATGTCCGGCTTCGTCTCGACCTTGAGGTCGAGGGCCTTGAACCGGTCCATGGTGGCGGCGTCCGCGGCGTCCGCGAGGACGTGGGCCAGACGCAGGTCATCGAGGTAGTCGGGCATGGGGGAACGGTATCGGCCCGGGCCTGCGCGGGGCCACCGGGGACGGGGCGTGTGGCGCCCGGGTCCACGCGGTGGGACCAGTGCGCGGGCGGTCCGCGGTACGGCCGGAGCCCGCGGTGCGGGCCGCGCGCGAGCCGGGCGCGCTCCGCGCGGGGCGCGCCGGGAACCCTTGACAGTGCCCGGGGCCGCCTCAAATCTGGGGGCGGAGCCGCTCGGTCCGGGGAGGCGACGATGCCTGCAGCGCGGGATTCCCTGCTGGACGCCGCGTACATGGCGCTGGCGCGCCTGCCGTGGCCGGCCGTGCGGATGGTGGACGTGGCCGCGGCGGCCGGGGTCTCCCGGCAGACCCTCTACAACGAGTTCGGCAGCAAGGACGGGCTGGCCCGGGCGCTGGTGCGCAGGGAGGCGGCCGGCTTCCTCGCGGGGATCGACCGCACGCTCGCCCCTCCGCCCGCCGACCCGTACGAGCGGCTGACCGCCGCCGCCGAGTGGACCGCCTCGGCCGCGCAGGGGAACGCACTGGTCAAGGCCCTGCTCACCGGCTGCTGGAGCGATCGGCTGCCCCCGCCGCCGCGTACGCTCGCACCGGCCGCGGCGCCCGTACCGTCGTTCGAACGGTGGTTCCCGTCGGCCGTCGGGCCCGCACCGCCGTTCGTATCGGCGTCCGCGTCCCCGCCGCCGCTCGCGCCGCACCCGTCCCCGCGCGCGGTGCCGCCGCAGGGCCGGGCGGACGGGCCGGTGCTGTCACCCGGCGGTCTCCTCGCGGCGGTCCGCGACCGTGCCGCGGCCGCCCTGTGCGCGCCGGGGGCGGCGGGTGCCGTTCCGGCCGATGTCTGCGAACTGGTCTTCCGCCTAGCGCTCTCCTGTGTGGCGGCCCCGCCGGACGAGGGCGGGGTCGCGGAACTGGTGCGCGGCGCACTGCACCACCGGCGGACGGCCTGACCCGCGCGCCACGAGGCTCCCGGATCCGGACGAAGGAAGAGGGCGCTCAGTGCGAGGAACCGGACAGCTGGAGTCCGATCACGCCGATGATCACGAAGCTGATCGAGACGATCTTCAGCACCGACACCAGATCGCCGAGGAAGACCATGCCGTAGACCGCGGTGCCCGCCGCCCCGATCCCGGTCCACACCGCGTACGCGGGCCCCACGTCCAGCTTGCGCAGCGACAGCGTGAGCAGTCCGAAGCTGCCGAGGGCGAAGCAGCTGAAGGCGATGGTCGGCCAGAGCCGGGTGAAGCCGTGGGAGAGTTTCAGACACACCGCGAAGCCGGTCTCGAGCAGTCCCGCGACGATGACCAGCAGCCACGCCATGTGCCGTCCTCCGTGTGTCGTCCCGCGTCTCCGTGGCCGCTCCGGCTCGGTGCGATTATGCACTTACCGGCCTGGCGCCGGGGCAAACAACGCCAAGGTCACCGACCGGCCCACCACGCCGCACGACGCCCCCCGGGTCATGGCCCCCGCCCAGGTCACCGGCCCGCAGTCTCCGTCAGTCGCCCTCCGTGCGCTCGCGCGTGGCCAGCAGCCGGCGCAGCGAGTACAGCCGGGCGGGGTCCGCGTGCCCGTCCGCCACCCACGCGTCCAGCGCGCAGTCCGGCTCGTCGTGGCTGCACGCGCGGGGGCAGCCCTCCGTGCCGGGCTCCAGGTCGGGAAAGGCGTGGATGACCCGGGACGGATCGACGTGGGCGAGCCCGAAGGACCGTACGCCCGGGGTGTCCACGACCCAGCCGGCGCCGCCCGCCAGGGGCAGCGCGAGCGCGGAGGTGGTGGTGTGCCGGCCGCGGCCGGTCACCGCGTTCACATGGCCGGTGATGCGCCGCCGGTCGTCCGGGACCAGCGCGTTGACCAGGGTGGTCTTGCCGACGCCGGAGTGGCCCACGAACGCCGTGACCCGCCCGTCGAGGAACTCCCGCACCCGGTCCGCCGCGTCGCCGGTCTCCAGCTCCTCGCGGCTGGTGACGACGTAGGGGATGTCCAGCGCGCCGTACAGCTCCAGCAGCTTGTCCGGCGGGGCCAGGTCCGACTTGGTCATCACCAGCAGCGGCTCCAGCCCGCCGTCGAACGCCGCCACCAGACAGCGGTCGATCAGCCGGGGCCGCGGCTCGGGGTCGGCGAGCGCGGTGACGATGGCCAGCTGGTCGGCGTTGGCCACGACCACGCGTTCGTACGGATCGTCGTCGTCCGCCGTGCGGCGCAGCACCGAGGTGCGCTCCTCGATGCGGACGATGCGCGCGAGGGTGTCCTTCTTGCCGGACAGATCACCGACCAGGGCCACCTGGTCGCCCACCACGGCGGCCTTGCGGCCCAGTTCGCGGGCCTTCATCGCCAGCACCGTACGGCCGTCGACCAGGCAGGTCAGCCGGCCCCGGTCGACGGTGAGGACCATGCCCTCGGCGGCGTCCTCGTGCTTCGGGCGGATGTTCGTCCGCGGGCGGTTGCCCCGGCGGTTGGGCCGGGAGCGGATGTCGTCCTCGTCGGTGTGCTTGCCGTAACGGCGCATGACTGTTCCCCGCGTCCTACGCCCCGAGCATCCCGGTCCACAGGTCGGGGAAGTCCGGCAGGGTCTTCGCCGTCGTCGCCACGTTCTCGATCTGGACACCCTCGACCGCCAGGCCGATGACGGCGCCGGCGGTGGCCATGCGGTGGTCGTCGTAGGTGTGGAAGATCCCGCCGTGCAGGCGGCGCGGACGGATGTGCAGCCCGTCGGCGGTCTCGGTGACGTCGCCGCCCAGCTCGTTGATCTCCTTGGTGAGCGCGGCCAGCCGGTCCGTCTCGTGCAGCCGCAGATGGGCCACGCCCCGCAGGGTGGAGGGGGAGTCCGCGAGCGCGGCGACCGCGGCGATGCCCGGGGTCAGCTCGCCCACCTCGCTCAGGTCGACGTCGATGCCGTGCACCGCGCCGGAGCCGGTGAACACCAGTCCGTAATCGGTGAGTTCGCAGGAACCGCCCATCTCGGTGAAGATCTCCCGCAGCCGGTCTCCCGGCTGGGTGGTGCGGGCCGGCCAGTCCGGGACGACCACCTTGCCGCCGGTCACCAGCGCCGCCGCCAGGAACGGCTGCGCGTTCGACAGGTCCGGCTCCACGGTGAGGTCCCGGCCGAGCAGGGCACCCGGCGTCACCCGCCACACGTTCGGCTCGCCGCCCGCCTCCGGTGTGTCCACCTGGGCGCCCACCGCGCGCAGCATGTCCACCGTCATCCGGATGTGCGGCAGCGACGGCAGCGTGGCGCCGACATGACGCACCTCGACGCCCTGGTTGAAGCGCGGGCCCGACAGCAGCAGGGCGCTGACGAACTGGGAGGACGAGGAGGCGTCGATCTCCACCGCGCCGCCGTCCAGGGCGCCGCTGCCGTGGACCGTCAGCGGCAGCGCGCCGCGGCCGTCGTCGTCGATCCGGGCGCCGAGCGCGCGCAGCGCGTCGATGACGCCGTGCAGCGGACGCTCGTACGACCGCGGGTCGCCGTCGAAGCGGACCGGGCCGTCGGCCAGCGCGGCCACCGGCGGCAGGAAGCGCATCACCGTGCCGGCGTTGCCGACGTCGACCGTCGCCGGGCCGTGCAGCCCCGCCGGGATCACCCGCCAGGCCTCGCCCGAGGCGCCCGCGCCGGAGGCGGAGGACACCGTCTCCTCGATGCCGACGCCCATCGCCCGCAGCGCCCCGGCCATCAGCAGCGTGTCGCGGGAGCGCAGCGGGCGGCGCAGCCAGCCCGGCTCCGAGGCGAGCGCGGCGAGCACGAGAGCGCGGTTGGTGACCGACTTCGACCCGGGCACGTGGACCGTCGCGTCGACGGCTCCGCTCGCGTGCGGGGCGGGCCAGAGGGCGGTGTGAGCGGGGTTCGAGGCCATGGGCCCACTCTATAAGGAGGCGGTCGGCCCGGCCGTCCCGCGGACCTGCGGCCACGGGCCGGGGCGCGGGAGGGTCCGCCCCTCGCGCACCGGCCGGGGTACGCGGCCCCGCGCGTCCCGTCGTGCTCCCGGCGTGGGCGTCCGGCCCGTAGCCCGCTGCCGGCGCTCACCGCGTGAGCACCGGTCCCGTAGCGCACCGCCGCGCTCACCGCGTGGGCGGCCACCCCTCAGGGCACCCCGCCCTCACAGCCCGAGCAGCCACCGCCCCCCGCCCATCAGCGAGCACAGCGACACCGCGTGGAACAGGAACAGCCACAGCGCCGCCGGGGCGTGCGTCAGCCGCGCAAGCTGGTCCGCGTCCGACTCCCCGGCTCCCTCGCGGGCCCGCCTGACCTGGAGTTCGAAGGCCGGCCGCACCCCGCCGAGCAGCAGGAACCACACCACCGCGTACGCGAACGCGGCCTGCACCTGCGGCCCGGCGAGCCACGACACCAGCAGGAACGTGCCGCCGGTGAGGAGCACGGTCAGCACGCCGTAGGCGTTGCGGATCATCACCAGCATCGCCAGCAGCAGCGCCGTCGCCACCCACAGCAGCAGCGTGACGCGGCCCACGGCGAGCAGCGCCGCACCGCCGAGCCCCAGCAGCGGGGGAGCGGTGTACCCGGCGGCGGCGGTGAGGATCATGCCGAGGCCGTACGGCTTGCCCCGGCTCAGGGTGAGGCCGCTGGTGTCGGAGTGCAGGCGTATCCCGGTCAGGGTGCGGCCGGTGAGCAGGGCCACCAGCCCGTGGCCGCCCTCGTGCGCGATCGTGACGGCGTTGCGCGCCACCCGCCACAGCGCGGCCGGGACGACGACGGCGAGCGCGACGAGCGCGGTGCCGATCACCACCCACCGGTCCGGGGAGGGCTGGGTGCCGAGGAGCCGGTCCCAGAGGTCGGGCAGCGCGGTCGCGGCGAGGTGGTCCATGGTGCGGAGTGGCTCCTTGAGCGGGGCGGGGTCTGGCAGTGTTGCACGTATGTGCGGACGGTATGCATCCAGTCGCGGAGCCGAGGACCTCGCGGACGTCTTCGGGATAGAGAAGTGGGAGCCGGAGGAGACCCTTGCCCCCGACTACAACGTCGCCCCGACCAAAGAGGTCCACGTCGTCCTGGACCGCCCTCTGAAGGACGCCGTCGATCAGCGGCCGGTTCGCCAGCTGCGCACGCTGAGGTGGGGACTGGTGCCGTCGTGGGCGAAGTCGCCCGAGGGCGCCGCCCGGATGATCAACGCGCGTGCGGAGACCGTGCACGAGAAGCCGTCGTACCGGCGCGCCTTCGCCGCCCGGCGCTGCATCGTGCCGGCCGACGGCTACTACGAGTGGGTCACCGGCGAGCAGGAGCGCGAGCTGGAGGTGGAGGGGCGGCGCAAGCGCCCGCGCAAGCAGCCGTACTTCGTGACCCCCGCCGACGGTTCGGTGTTCGCGATGGCGGGGCTCTACGAGTTCTGGCGCGACCGCACCCTGCCCGACGACCACCCGCGGGCCTGGTGGGCGACCTGCTCGGTGATCACCACGGAGGCCGAGCACGCCCCGCTCGGGGTGGCCCCCGCCGAGGGACCGCGCTCGCTCGCCGACATCCACCCCCGGATGCCGCTGATGCTCACCCCGGACCGCTGGGACGCCTGGCTGGACCCGGCCCGCACGGACCCGGAGGAGCTGCGCGCGCTGCTGGCCCCGCCGCCGCCCGGCCTGATGCGCGCCCACCCGGTGTCCACCGCCGTCAGCAACGTCCGCAACAACGGCCCGGAGCTGCTGAAGGAGCTGCCCGCGCCCGAGGAGGGCACACTCTTCTGACGTGATCCCCGACACGACCGCGACGTCTGTCGCGACCCCTGTCACGACGGCGACGCGAGCGCGGGAGACGACGTCGGCGTGACCCCCGAGACGACGACCGAGGTGCCCGAGATGACTTCCGACGCGAGCGCGGCCGGCGACCCCGTCGAGACCGTCGAGACGGAGGCGGGCACGGCCCGCGTGATCTGGCACCGCGCGAAAAGGGCACGGCTCGTCCTCGCCGTGAGCCACGGCGCGGGCGGCGGTGTCGAGGCCCGGGACCTCAGGGCGCTGGCCGATGCGCTGCCCGGTCACGGGGTCACCGTGGCCCTGGTGGAACAGCCCTGGCGGGTGGCCGGGAAGAAGGTGGCCCCCGCGCCTAGGACGCTGGACGCCGGCTGGCGCGGGGTGTGGCCCACCCTGGCCGGGGCGGGGCTGCCGGTGATCTCGGGCGGCCGCAGCGCCGGCGCGCGGGTCGCCTGCCGTACGGCGGCCGAGCTGGGCGCGCACGCCGTGCTCGCGCTCTCCTTCCCGCTGCACCCGCCGGGCCGGCCGGAGAAGTCCCGGGCCGCCGAACTGCTCGGCGCCGGGGCGCCCACCCTCGTCGTCCAGGGCGGCAACGACCCCTTCGGCAGGCCGGCGGAGTTCCCCGAGGGCGGCTACGAGCTGGTCGAGATCCCCGGCGGCGACCACGGCTTCGCGGTGCCGAAGCGGGCGGAGACCGGGCAGGAGCAGGCGCTGACCCTGCTCACGGAGGCCGTGATCCGGTGGGCCGCGGCACTCGGGTGACGGCGGCCGGCGGTCGGGAATGCCGGGCGGCCTGCCGCTGTTGAGCGGGACGGAAGTGCTGGTCGCCGGCACCGAAGTCGTAGAAGAGGGAGTCCGCCGCATGGGTTGCACCGCCTGCCCGCCCGTCGCCCACCACCCGGTGGAGGGGGCGCGCCCGGCAGCGTTCGATTCCGGCCGCGGCAGCCGCGCCGACCTGGAGTGGACCGTGCTGCACGCGGCGAAGGCCGCCCCTATTCGAGGGGCGGCGGGCACGAGTCGTCGTCTATCCTCCGAAACGAGTGGGATCTCTCTCGGTCTCACGACATCGCTTGAGGAGGTGGGTCCGGTTCCCGGTACCGACGCAGGGACCGACGACGGCCAGGCGGAGCTGCCCGAGGGCCAGGGCACAGGCGCGTCCGCGTCCGCGGAGTCGACCGCCGCGCGCAGCGCGCGCTTCGAGCGGGACGCGCTCGAATTCCTCGACCAGATGTACTCGGCCGCGCTGCGCATGACGCGCAACCCCGCCGACGCCGAGGACCTGGTGCAGGAGACGTACGCCAAGGCGTACGCGTCCTTCCACCAGTTCCGCGAGGGCACCAACCTCAAGGCCTGGCTCTACCGCATCCTCACCAACACCTTCATCAACTCCTACCGCAAGAAGCAGCGCGAACCCCAGCGCAGCGCCGCGGAGGAGATCGAGGACTGGCAGCTGGCCCGCGCCGAGTCGCACATGTCGACGGGTCTGCGCTCCGCCGAGTCGCAGGCGCTCGATCACCTGCCCGACTCGGACGTGAAGGAAGCGCTCCAGGCGATCCCCGAGGAATTCCGCATCGCCGTGTATCTCGCCGATGTCGAGGGCTTTGCGTACAAGGAGATCGCGGACATCATGGGGACACCCATCGGCACGGTGATGTCCCGGCTGCACCGGGGCCGCCGTCAACTGCGCGGCATGCTCGAGGACTACGCCCGCGATCGCGGACTGGTCCCCGCCGGCGCCGGCAAGTCGAACGAAGCGAAAGGCTCGGGCTCATGAGCTGCGGAGAGCCGCATGAGACGGACTGCAGTGAGGTACTCGACCACCTGTACGAGTTCCTCGACAGTGAGATGCCGGAAGTCGATCGCACCAAGTTCGAGCACCACTTCGAGGAGTGCTCCCCGTGCCTCGAGAAGTACGGCCTTGAGCAGGCCGTGAAGAAGCTGGTCAAGCGGTGCTGCGGACACGACGACGTCCCCGCCGACCTGCGTGCCAAGGTCATGGGGCGGATCCAGCTGATCCGCTCCGGCGACGCGGGCGGCGTCGGCCGTGACGTGCTGCCTCCGCCGGGTGCTCCGCAGGAGACCTGAGCCGGATCCCCGCCGGGTGCCCCGCGGAGGCCTGAGCCCGGTCCTCGCCGGATGCTCCACGGAGCCCAGAGCCCGGCGCGCTGCGCCGAACGGGCGTCCACTCGCTGACCGACCATCACTCGTACGTGCTAATCCGCGGGTTATCGGCCTGCGGATGCCCCCTCGCCCGGCCTAGGCTCGGACCCACTGGCCGTGGACAGGCATGACCCGGGGGAGGGGCGTCATGGAGGCCGTTCCCTTACGGGCTCGCGCGTACGTCGCCTGTGCCGTCCTGGCCGCCCTGGTCTGTCTGCTGCCGCTGCCCGCGACCCACGCCCCCTGGTGGGTGGTCGCGCTGCTGGCGGCGCTGTACGCCGGATGCAGGCGACTCGCCCCGCGCCAGTTCGCCGGGCCGTTCTACCCCGTGCTGCTGGCCGCCGTCTTCCTGCTGCCGCCGCCCGCCGCCGCGTGCGTCCCGCTGCCCGGGGCGCTGCTCTCGCGCACCGGACGGCGGCCCGAGGCCCTGCGCCGGCTCTGGCGCGCGGCGCAGCTCGTGCTCGCCGTGTGGGCCGCCGCCCGCACGCACTGGGAGCTGGGCGGTCGCGACGCGGTCGTCGCCTCCGACTTCCCCTACGCCCTGCTGCCCGCCGCGGTCGCCGTCCTGGTGTTCTGCCTGGCGCTGACCGCGCTGGACGGCGGCGTCCGCGCGCTCACCGAGCGGGTCGGGGCGCTGCGGGCCTCGCGCGAGCTGCTCGTCCGCTCGCTGGCGCCCGTCGCGGTGCACGGGCTCGCCGGGCTGATGATGGCCGTGCTCTGGCGCAGCCGCTACGGCCCGGTCGCCGCCCTCCTCGTCCTGCTGCCCATGTACGTCACCTGGTGGGCGTACGCGCAGTACCACCGGGAGCACGCCGCCCACCAGGCCACCATCCGCGCCCTGGTGCAGGCGGTCGACATCAAGGACGGCTACACGCGCGGCCACAGCGAGCGGGTCGGGCAGGCCTCCGTGCTGATCGCCCGCGAACTGGGCCTGGCCGACGAGCGCGTCGAGGTACTCCGCTTCGCCGGCATCCTGCACGACGTCGGGAAGCTCGGCGTCCCCACCCGGCTGCTGCGCAAGGACGGGCCGCTGACGCCCGAGGAGCGGCGGGTGATCGAGCTGCACCCCGAGTACGGCCACGAGATGGTGCGCGGGATCTCCTTCCTCGACGAGGCCCGCGCCGCGATCCTCCACCACCACGAACGGCTGGACGGCAGCGGCTACCCCTACGGCCTGAGCGGCGGCCAGATCCCCGAGTGCGCCCGGGTGGTGGCCGTCGCGGACGCCTTCGACGCGATGACGTCCACCCGGTCCTACCGGCGGGCCCGCCCGGTCGGCGCCGCGCTCGCGGAGCTGCAGCGGTGCGCGGGCGCGCAGTTCGACCCGCGGATGGTCACCGCGCTGACCCGCGCCGTCGACCGGCACGGCTGGCGCCCGTCGGTCACCGCGGACCCCGCCCCGCCACCTCCGCGCACCCCGGAAACTCCCACGCCCACTGCCGCGCATCCGGTACCGCCGCCCGGCGGCGCGCCGGGCACACCCGACGCCCCGCCGGCGACACACAGCGGCCTGCCGGCCGGCCCCGCTCCCCGCCACGCCCGGCCGCCCGCCGACACCCCTGCCCCGCAGCGGACTCCGTCCGCCGCCCCCGACGACCAGGACACCCGCGCGGCGCGGCCCGCCCGCCCCGCGTCACCCGGACCCGGCCCGGGTCCCGAGCCCGGGCGCCGGAGGGCGCGTCGGTGAGGGAGTGCCGGCTGGCGGACCTCATCCGGGGCGCCGCCCTCCTCGTGGCACTGCTCTCCCTCGGCGTCACCCTGTGGTGCGGTCTGGCGGAGCGCGGGACGGCGCTGGCCTTCGGGGTGCTCGTGCTCGTCGGGGAGCTGACCCGCTGGACCGGGGAGCACGTCCGCGAGGCCGCGCCGCTCGGGGCCGCGGGCGCGCTGTCGTACGCGCTGCTCGGCGAGAACGCCGGGCACACCGGACACCACGGCGCCTTCCAGGTCGTCGCCGTGGTGGTCGGCGCCGCCCTGCTCGGCAGCGTGCCGCACATCGCGCGCGGGCGCGGTCCGACCCTGGACCACCTGGCGCGGCGCGTCCTCACCGTGTTCTTCGCCGCCGTCTGCTTCCAGCCGCTGTACGGCGAGGGGGCGTTCCGCGGCTGGGTCGGACCGGCGTACGCCCTGCTGCTGGTCGCGCTGCTGGGACTCACCGCCCTGTGTGGAGCCGTGCTCGCCGCCGCGCCGCCGCACTGCCGTACCCGGTGGCCGTTCGGCCCGCTGCTGCGCGAGGAGCTGCGGGGCCTCATCGGCATCGGCCCGGCGGTGTGCGCGACGGGCGCGGTGATGGCCCTCGCGGTCGCCGTCGTCGGCCTGTGGGCGCTGCCCGCCCTCGCCCTGCCGCTGCTGCTCGCCCAGCTGTCCCTGCGCCGCTACGCGGCCGTGCGGGACACCTACCGGCAGACCATCGCCTCGCTGGCCCGGGCCACCGAGGTCGCCGGGTACACCCCGGCCGGACACGCCCGGCGGGTCGCCGCGCTCAGCCGGGCCGTGGGCCGCGAGCTGGGGCTGACCGAACCCGAGCTGACCGTCCTGGAGCACGGGGCGCTCATGCACGACATCGGGCAGCTCAGCCTGGTCGACCCGGTGCCCGCGGGCGCCACCGCCGATCTGCCCGCCGAGGAGCAGCGCCGGATCGCGCTGCTCGGCGGGGCCGTGGTCCGCCAGAGCGGGGTGGGGACGGAGGTCGCGCTCGTGGTGGAGCGGCAGGCCGACCCCTGCCCGGATCAGCCGTTGCCCGCGCGCATCGTCCGGGCGGTCAACGCCTACGACGAGAAGGCCCGGCACGCCGGCCCCGGCGGCCCCCTGACGGCGCTGGAGGAGCTGCGCCTGGCCCCCGCGGACGCCTACGCGCCGGAGGTGGTCGAGGCGCTGGCCCGGGTGCTCGCACGGGAGAGTCTTCCGTCGCCCGCGACGGGGTAACCCATGGGTAATGAGCGCCGCTGAAGCCGTACGTGGTTGGATGCGAAAGGAAAGGGTGTCCGGGGGCAGAGCCAGCCCAATCGACGGAACTGGCAGGCAGGAATCGTGAGGATCTTCGGCAAGGGACGGCACCGGCCCTCCGCCTCCTGGCGGCAGGCCACCGACCGCGCGTTCACCCTGATCGGCGACGGCCGGTACGAGGACGCGGGCGCTCTGCTGACGCGCGCCGCCGATCTGGAACCCTGGCTGTCGGAGTCCTGGTTCAACCTCGCCCTGCTGCACAAGTTCCGCCACGACTGGGAACAGGCCAGGGCGGCCGGGCTGCGCGCCGTGGCGCTGCTGGAGAAGGAGACCGGCGCGCCCGACTGGTGGAACGTCGGCATCGCCGCCACCGCGTTGCAGGACTGGCCGCTGGCCCGGCGGGCCTGGCAGGCCTACGGCCTGAAGGTGCCCGGCGGCGCGACCGCGGCGGGCGAGCCGCTCGGCATGGAGCTGGGCAGCGCGGCGGTGCGGCTGTCGCCGGAGGGCGAGGCCGAGGTGGTGTGGGGCCGGCGGCTCGACCCGGCCCGCATGGAGGTGCTGTCCATCCCGTTGCCCTCCTCCGGGCGGCGCTGGGGCGAGGTCGTCCTGCACGACGGCGTGCCGCACGGCGAGCGGACCACCACCGCCGGGCACAGCTACCCCGTCTTCGACGAGATCGAGCTGTGGGCGCCCTCGCCGGTGCCCACCTGGGTGGTGCTGCTGGAGGCGGCCACCGAGGCCGACCGGGACGCCCTGGAACAGCTCGCCGCCGACGCCGGGTTCGCCGCCGAGGACTGGTCGTCCTCCGTACGGCTGCTGTGCCGGACCTGCTCGGAGTCGCGGATGCCGTCCGACGAGGGCGACGGCGTGCACCTGGACCCGCACGACCACAGCGAGCCGGGCCACCCAGGACCGCTGGGCCACCGCACCGACGGGCAGCTGTGGGTGCCCGAACGGGAGTGCGGGGTGGCCGCGCCGGCCTCCCTGGTCAGGGGGCTGCTGGACGGCTGGGTGGCGGACAGTCCGGACTCGCGGGACTGGCGGGACCTGGAAGAGGTCTGCTGAGGATTCCCCGTACTCTTATTCGGCATCAGTCATCCCAGGAAGGCAGGCGTACGTCGGTCATGGCGCAGCAGGACACCGATCAGCAGCACGCGGGCGTGCTCCCCGTCGACGACGAGGGCTGGGTCGTCGACACGGAGGACTGCGAGGAGCGCGAGGCGGCCTGGCGCGAGCGCGGCACCTCGCGGCCGATCACGGTCGTCGGCAACCCCGTCCTGCACAAGGAGTGCAAGGACGTCACCGAGTTCGGCGAGGAGCTCCAGCAGCTGGTCGCGGACATGTTCGCCAGCCAGCGCACCGCCGAGGGCGTGGGCCTGGCCGCCAACCAGATCGGCGTGGACCTGAAGGTCTTCGTCTACGACTGCATGGACGACGAGGGCGTCCGGCACGTCGGCGTGGTCTGCAACCCGAAGCTGGTCGAGCTGCCCGCCGACCGGCGCCGGCTGGACGACAGCAACGAGGGCTGCCTGTCCGTGCCGACCGCCTACGCGCCGCTCGCCCGCCCCGACTACGCCGAGGTCACCGGCCAGGACGAGCGGGGCAACGCGATCAAGGTGCGCGGCACCGGCTACTTCGCACGCTGTTTGCAGCACGAGACCGACCACCTGTACGGGCAGCTGTACATCGACCGGCTCTCCAAGCGCGAGCGCAAGGACGCGCTGCGGCAGATGGCCGAGAACGAGCCGCGCTACCCCGTGGTCGCCAACGACTGAGCCCAGCACGGCAGTCGGGGCACGAGTGACCCCGGTGAACGGCGCCTGACCGGACGGACGGTCAGGCGCCGTACTTGTGTGCCGCCCCTGTTCGATCCTTTGTGCGCATTCGTCGAATCGAATCAGTCACACAAGGGGATATTCTCGGCATCCACGGCGATGGGTGAGCCAAATCCGTTCCCAGAACGGTCAGTTGTGGTGCTGAATGGGAGGACGGGGATACAGGACGGCGTGCGCCGGGCACAGCAGGGGGCGGGCGCCGCCGGCGGCTGAGAGGGGTTGTTCGTGCCGGCTTTCCCATACAGCGCACCATCGACATCCACGGCGGTCGCGGTGCCGCCGTCACTGGCGCTCCCGGTGATCGAGGCCGAGTTTCCCAGGCGGTTGCACGCCTATTGGCCCCGCCTCCAGGAGAAGACCCGTGGCTGGCTGCTGGAAATGCGGCTCATGCCCGCGGACAAGGTGGAGCAGCACGCCGACGGCCTGCGCTACACCGACCTCATGGCGGGCTACTACCTCGGCGCCCCGGACGAGGTCCTCCAGGCCATCGCCGACTACAGCGCGTGGTTCTTCGTCTGGGACGACCGGCACGACCGCGACATCGTCCACGGCCGGCCCGTGGCCTGGCGGCGGCTGCGCCGCGCGCTGCACACGGCGCTCGACTCGCCCCGGGACCATCTGCACCACCCGGACACCCTGGTCGCGGCCTTCGCGGACAGCGTGCTGCGGCTGTACGGCTTCCTGCCGGCGACCTGGAACGCCCGCTTCGCCCGGCACTTCCACGCGGTGATCGAGGCCTACGACCGCGAGTTCCACAACCGCACCGAGGGCGTCGTGCCCACGGTCGAGGAGTACCTGGCGCTGCGCCGGCTCACCTTCGCGCACTGGATCTGGACCGATCTGCTGGAGCCGAGCGCCGGCCGCGAACTCCCCGACAGCGTCCGGAAGAACCCCGCCTACCGGCGCCCGGCACTGCTCAGCCAGGAATTCGCCGCCTGGTACAACGACCTGTGCTCACTACCCAAGGAAATCGCGGGCGACGAGGTCCACAACCTCGGCATAAGTCTTGTCAAACACGAGGGGCTGAGCCTTGAGGAGGCGATAGCGGAACTCCGCCGCCGGGTCGAGGAATGCATTTCCGAATTCCTTGTCGCAGAGCAGGACGCATTACGTCTCGCGGACTCCCTGGTGGACGGCACGGTACGCGGAAAGGAACTCGGCGCGGCCGTGTTGTCCTGTGTCGCGAACATGCGGAACTGGTTCAGTTCCGTCTACTGGTTCCACCACGAGTCCGGCCGTTACATGGTCGACAGCTGGGACGACCGGTCCACACCCCCGTACGTCAGCAACGAAACGGCAGGTGAGAAATGACCGTCGAATCGGTCAAGTCCGAGGACCGGCACCAGGCGGACGGGCGGCCGCCGGAGCCGCCGGTGGCGGCGGGAGGCGTCCCCTTCCTCGGTCACGGCCTCAAACTGGCCCGCGACCCGCTGGCCTTCCTGACCGGGCTGCGCGACCACGGCGACGTCGTCCGCCTCCGGCTCGGCCCCAAGACGCTCTACGCCGTCACCGCGCCCGCGCTCACCGGCGCGCTGGCGCTCAACCCCGACTTCATCGTCGCCGGCCCGCTGTGGGAGTCCCTCGGCGACCTGCTCGGCAAGGAGGGCGTGGCCACCGCCAACGGCCCGCTCCACCGCCGCCAGCGGCGCACCATCCAGCCCGCCTTCCGCCTCGACGCGATCCCCGCCTACGGGCCGATCATGACCGAGGAGGCGCACGCGCTGGTCGAGCGCTGGGGCCGGGCCGACGTCCTCGACGTCACCACCGAGTCCTTCCGGGCGGCCGTCCGCGTCGCCGCCCGCTGCCTGATGCGCGGCAGCTACATGGACGACCGCGCCGAGCGCATCTGCGCGGCGCTGGCCACCCTGTTCAGCGGCATGTACCAGCGCATGGTCGTCCCGCTCGGCCCGCTCTACAGGCTCCCGCTGCGCTCGAACCTCGAATTCAACCGCGCATTGGCCGATTTCCATCTCCTGGTGGACGAGATCGTCGCCGACCGCAGGGCGAGCGGTCAAAAACCGGACGATTTGCTGACGGCTTTGCTGGAGGCGACGGACGAGAATGGCGATCCCATCGGGGAACAGGAGATCCACGATCAGGTCATTGCCATCCTCACCGCGGGAAGCGAAACCGTCGGTTCCACGATCATGTCGCTGCTCCTCGCTCTCGCCGAGTACCCGGAACTCGGCGACAAGATCCGCGACGAGGTGGAAACGGTCACGGAAGGCAGCCCGGTCGCATTCGAGCACGTCCGAAAACTGACGTACACCGGGAATGTCGTCGTGGAGACGCTGCGCCTGTATCCGGCCGTATGGATATTGACGCGCCGGGCGGTAGCCGACACGGAGCTGGGTGGATACCGCATTCCGGCGGGGGCGGACGTCATCTACAGCCCCTACGCCATCCAGCGCGACCGTCGCTCCTTCGCGCGGCACGAGGACTTCGACCCGGACCGCTGGCTGCCGGGCCAGTCGAAGGAGGTGCCCAAGTACGCGATGAGCCCGTTCAGCGTGGGCAACCGCAAGTGCCCGGGCGACCACTTCTCGATGGCCGAACTCACCCTGCTCACCGGGGCCGTCGCCAGCGCCCTCCGGTTCGAGCAGGCGCCCGGCTCCGACCCCAGGCCGCGCATCGGCATCACCCTGCGTCCGCGCCGCCTGCTGCTGCACACCCGGCCCCGCTGACCGGCCACGACCGACCGCGCGGCGGCCGGACCGGTCTCGTCCGGCGTGCGTTCAGGCGGCCTGCGGGCCCCGGAACGCACGCCGGTAGGCGTTCGGCGTGGTACCCAGCGCCCGCACGAACTGGTGCCGCAGCGCCGCCGCCGTCCCGAACCCGGTCCGGTCGGCGATCGCGTCCATCGTCTCGTCCGTCCCCTCCAGCAACTGCTGCGCCAGCAGCACCCGCTGCCGCAGAATCCACCGGTACGGCGTCGTGCCCGTCTCCTGCTGGAAACGGCGGGCGAAGGTGCGCGGGGACATGTGCGCGCGGGCGGCGAGCTGCTCGACGGTCACCTCCTGATCGAGGTGCTGCTCCATCCAGACCAGCACCTCGCCGACGGTGTCGCACGGCGACTTCGGCAGCGGCCGCTCGATGTACTGCGCCTGCCCGCCGTCCCGGTGCGGCGGCACCACCATCCGCCGGGCGATCTTGTTCGCGACCTCGGGACCCTGCTCCTTGCGCACGATGTGCAGACAGGCGTCGATGCCGGAGGCCGTCCCGGCCGAGGTGATCACCGGGTCCTCGTCCACGTAGAGCACGTCCGGCTCCACGACCGCGTGCGGGTACTGCCGGCGCAGCTCGGTCACGTGGTGCCAGTGCACCGCGCAGCGCCGCCCCTCCAGCAGGCCGGCCGCGCCCAGCACGAACACCCCCGAGCACACGCTCAGCACCCGCGCCCCCCGGGCCACGGCCCGGCGCAGGGCGTCCAGCAGGGCGGGCGGATAGGTGCGGGTGGCGAAGTCGTTCCCGGCCGGCACGGCGATCAGATCGGCCGCCTCCAGCCGGTCCAGGCCGTAGGGCGTGCTGACGGTCAGCCCGCCCACATGCGTGCCCAGCGCCGGTCCCTCGGCGGAGACCACGGCGAAGTCGTAGCGGGGCAGGCCCTCGTCGCTGCGGTCGATCCCGAAGACCTCGCAGACGACGCCCAGTTCGAAAGGGTGCACGCCGTCGAGCAGAACGGCGGCGACGTTGTGCAGCATGCCGCCAGTGTGCACCATGAGTGGCAGGAATTTGAAGGTGTGCGGCAGTCCTGCCACTCACGGTGGGGCGGTCACGGCGCGAGAGTGGTCCGCATGAACACAGACCGGATCGAAGCCCTCATCGGACTGCTCGCGACCTTCGGACTCCTGGTCCTGATGGCGCTCCCCTCGGCCCTCGGCGTCGTGCGCGACAAGCGCATCGACCGCCAGATCCGGCGGGCGCAGCGGGAACACGCGGACCAGGAGTCCCGTGAGGCCCTGAAGCGACAGGAGCCTCAGAAGTCCTCGTCCAGGTCGACGGTGCCCTCCACCGCCACCTGGTACGCCGACGGACGCCGCTCGAAGAAGTTGGTCAGCTCCTGAACCCCCTGGAGCTCCATGAAGGAGAAGGGGTTCTCCGAGCCGTACACCGGGGCGAAGCCGAGCCGGGCCAGACGCTGGTCGGCGACGCACTCCAGGTACTGCCGCATGGAGTCGGTGTTCATGCCCGGGAGGCCGTCACCGCAGAGGTCGCGCGCGAACTGCAGCTCGGCCTCGACGGCCTCCCGCAGCATGTCGGTGACCTGTTGCTCCAGCTGGTCGTCGAAGAGGTCCGGCTCCTCCTCGCGGACGGTGTCCACCACGTCGAACGCGAACGACATGTGCATCGTCTCGTCGCGGAACACCCAGTTGGTGCCGGTGGCCAGACCGTGCAGCAGGCCCCGGCTGCGGAACCAGTAGACGTAGGCGAAGGCGCCGTAGAAGAAGAGGCCCTCGATGCAGGCGGCGAAGCAGATCAGGTTCAGCAGGAACCGCCGCCGGTCCGCCCTGGTCTCCAGCCGGTCCAGCTTCTCGACCGAGTCCATCCACTTGAAGCAGAACTCCGCCTTCTCGCGGATGGAGGGGATGTTCTCCACCGCCGCGAAGGCCGCCGCCCGGTCGTCCGGATCGGGCAGGTAGGTGTCCAGCAGTGTCAGGTAGAACTGGACGTGCACGGCCTCCTCGAACAGCTGGCGCGACAGGTACAGGCGCGCCTCCGGGGAGTTGATGTGCTTGTAGAGGGTGAGCACCAGGTTGTTGGCGACGATCGAGTCGCCGGTGGCGAAGAAGGCCACCAGACGGCCGATGAGGTGCTGCTCGCCCGGGGTGAGCCGGGCGAGGTCGGCGACGTCCGAGTGGAGGTCGACCTCCTCCACGTGCCAGGTGTTCTTGATGGCGTCCCGGTAGCGCTCGTAGAAGTCCGGGTAGCGCATGGGACGCAGGGTCAGTTCGAAGCCCGGGTCGAGCAGGTTCTGGGTGCGGTCGGTGGTGGTCATCACTGGCAGGCCTCGCAGGACTCGGGGTTTTCCAGGGAGCAGGCGACGGCGTCGGGGTCGGCCGTCTGCTGGGCGGGGACGGGGGCCTCGGCACGCGTCTGGCCCTGGGCGGCGCGGGCGATCCGGGTCGCCGGGCGCGAGCGCAGGTAGTACGTCGTCTTCAGGCCCTGCTTCCAGGCGTACGCGTACATCGAGGAGAGCTTGCCGATGGTCGGCGTCTCCATGAACAGGTTCAGCGACTGCGCCTGGTCCAGGAACGGGGTGCGGGCGGCGGCCATGTCGATCAGGCCGCGCTGCGGGATCTCCCACGCCGTGCGGTACAGCGCCCGCACGTCGGCCGGGATCCACGCGAAGTCCTGCACCGAGCCGTTGGAGTCGCGCAGCGCCTCGCGGGTGCGGGCGTCCCACACGCCGAGCGCCTTCAGGTCGCTGACCAGGTAGGAGTTGACCTGGAGGAACTCGCCGGAGAGCGTCTCGCGCTTGAACAGGTTCGACACCTGGGGCTCGATGCACTCGTAGACGCCGGCGATCGAGGCGATGGTGGCGGTCGGCGCGATCGCCAGCAGCAGCGAGTTGCGCATGCCGACGGCCGCGATCCGCTCGCGCAGCGCCGTCCACCGCTCGGGCCAGGCCGGGGACACGTCGTAGTGGTCGGGGTGCAGCACGCCCCGGGCGGCGCGGGTCTTCTCCCACGCCGGCAGCGGCCCGTGCCGCTCGGCGAGGTCGGCGGAGGCCTCGTAGGCGGCGAGCATGATCCGCTCGGCGATCCGCGTGGACAGGGCCTTGGCCTCGGCCGAGTCGAAGGGCAGGCGCAGCTTGAAGAAGACGTCCTGGAGGCCCATGACGCCCAGGCCCACCGGCCGCCAGCGGGCGTTGGAGCGGCCCGCCTGCTCGGTCGGGTAGAAGTTGATGTCGACCACGCGGTCCAGGAAGGTCACGGCGGTGCGGACGGTCTCGTCCAGCCGCTCCCAGTCGATGTCCCCGTCGCGCGCGAACGCGCCGAGGTTGACCGACCCCAGGTTGCACACCGCGGTCTCGCCGTCGTCGGTGACCTCCAGGATCTCCGTGCACAGGTTCGAGGAGTGAATCACGTGGCCCGGCTCGGCCGTCTGGTTGGCGGTGCGGTTGGCGGCGTCCTTGAACGTCATCCAGCCGTTGCCGGTCTGCGCCAGGGTGCGCATCATCCGGCCGTACAGCTCGCGGGCCGGCATCGTCTTCCTGGCCAGGCCCTTGGCCTCGGCCGCGCGGTAGGCGGCGTCGAACTCCCCGCCCCACAGGTCCACCAGCTCGGGCACGTCCGAGGGGGAGAACAGCGACCACTGCCCGTCGGCGTTCACGCGGCGCATGAACTCGTCCGGGACCCAGTGCGCGAGGTTGAGGTTGTGGGTGCGGCGCGCGTCCTCGCCGGTGTTGTCCCGCAGCTCCAGGAACTCCTCGATGTCCGAGTGCCAGGTCTCCAGGTACACCGCGGCCGCGCCCTTGCGCCGGCCGCCCTGGTTCACGGCGGCCACCGAGGCGTCCAGGGTCTTCAGGAACGGCACGATGCCGTTGGAGTGGCCGTTGGTGCCGCGGATCAGCGAACCCCGGGAGCGGATGCGGGAGTAGGCGAGGCCGATGCCGCCGGCGTGCTTGGAGAGGCGGGCGACCTGGTGGTAGCGGTCGTAGATGCTGTCCAGCTCGTCCTGCGGGGAGTCGAGCAGGTAGCAGGACGACATCTGGGGGTGCCGCGTGCCGGAGTTGAAGAGCGTGGGGGAGGAGGGGAGGTAGTCGAGGCGGCTCATGAGCCCGTAGAGCGCCGTGACCTCGTCCACCGCGTGGTCGGTGGCGTCCTGCGCCAGACCGCTCGCCACCCGCAGCATGAAGTGCTGGGGGGTCTCGATCACCTTGCGGGTGATCGGGTGCCGCAGCAGGTAGCGGCTGTGCAGGGTGCGCAGGCCGAAGTAGCCGAAGCGGTCGTCGGCGGCCGGGTCCACGGCCGCGTCCAGTCGCTCGGCGTGCAGCCGCACGAACTCGGCGGTGCGGTCCGCGATCAGCCCCTCGCGGTGGCCCACGGCGACCGACTCGGTGAAGCGGGTGACTCCCTGCGAGGCTGCCTCGGCGCGGATGGCGAGGGTCAGCAGCCTGGCCGCCAGCCGTGAGTAGGCGGGGTCCTCGGAGATGAGCCCGGCGGACGCCTCGGTGGCCAGCTCCCGCAGCTCGGCCGCGTCGGCCCGCGCGGAGCGGCCGCGCAGCGCGGCGGCGGCGACCCGGCCGGGGTCGGCGTCGGGGAGATCGGCGGTCAGCTCGGTCAGGGTCCGCAGCAGCGCGGTTCCGGGACCGTCGGTCTCCAGGCGGTCGACGACTGAAGCCGGATCCGCAGGCGCGATGGTCACTTGGGGCTCTCCCTCGCTCGGCACGGGGCCTCGCCGAGGGCATGCGGCAGTACACGAGCGCACGCGGCGTCGCGTCCACCGGCCCATTCCACGAGGCCCGGACGTCAGGCGCCCGGGCCGGACGGCCGGGCGCACTGTCGGCAGGTCCTCGGACTGACGCTCGTACACGGCCATAAGGGCATACGTGTATGAGTACACCGTTGCGGGACAGTTCCGGATTCGCACCGGATTCCCCTGCGACGACAGCGAGCACGAGCATACATCTTGTGCCGGGTGAGGAAGCCACCCCCATATCTAGTGTCGTGGCGACTGCGTAGCGTGTCAGAGCGTCAACGCGTAGGTGAGCAGGGAGAGGTCCAGGAGGTCCGGCAGGGGGTTCCAGTCGCGCTCCGGGGTGCGCACGAAGCCCAGGCGCTCGTAGAGGCGGTGGGCGGCGTGCATCGTGGGCTGGGTGGACAGGATCAGGCGCACACACCCTTCGGTGGCCCGCGCACGGTCCGCACAGGCCCGCACGAGCGCTTCCCCGACGCCCCGGCCGCGCGCCGCGTGATCGACCGCGAGCATCCGGATCTCGGCCTCGCCGGGCCCGGCTATGTCGGCCATCGGGCCGCCGGACGGGACGAAGGCGACCCCGCCGAGCACTTCGCCGTCCCGCACGGCCACCAGCACCTCGGCCGCGGCGGCGCGCTTGGCCACGTCCCGCAGCTCCCCGAGGTACTCGTCGTCGTCCCCGAAGTCCAGCAGTCCGTCCCGCAGATAGGCCTGCGCGGTGATCTCCCCGACCACTTCGTACTCCGCGGGCTCGGCCCGCCGCACCACGATGTCCATGGGGGGAGTCTGCCGCAGGGGCGGGGCGACGGGCCGCCGGTTTTCCCGGCCGTGCGGGCCGCCGGGGAGGCGGTGGCACAGGGACGGCGAGGACCGCCGGAGGGGTCGCGGGCACGGCGAAGGGCCGCCGGGGGAGGCTCCGGCGGCCCTTCGGGTGCGCGCAGGGGTCAGTGGGCGCTGCCGGCCGTGGCCGGGGGCAGCTCCACCGCGACGCCGGGGTCGCCCGCGTCCTTGACGTAGTCCTCCGGGCTGGTCTCGTCCACGCCCTCGGGGGCCTTAAGAGCCCTGAGGACGAAGGTGAGGACCACCGCCACGACCACGTTCAGCGCGAACGCCGTCATGCCGATGTAGCCGATCTCGCCGATGCCCGGGATCTCCTTGGCCGAGCCGCCGAAGTGCTTCTGCGTCGGCGAGGCGACCCCGTAGGCCGCCACCGTGCCGTAGACCATGCCGACCGCCCAGCCGGCGAGCAGCGCCCAGCGGTGGAACCAGCGGGTGAACAGGCCGCCCACCAGCGCCGGGAAGGTCTGAAGTATCCAGATGCCGCCCAGCAGCTGGAAGTTGATGGCGACCGTCTTGTCCATCGTCAGGACGAAGACCAGCGCGCCCACCTTCACCAGCAGCGAGACGATCTTGGAGACCCGGGTCTCCTCCTTGGCCGTCGCGTCCGGCTTGATGAAGTCCTTGTAGATGTTGCGGGTGAACAGGTTCGCCGCCGCGATCGACATGATCGCCGCCGGCACCAGCGCGCCGATCCCGATGGCGGCGAAGGCCACGCCCGTGAACCAGTCCGGGAACATGTCCTCGAACAGCTGCGGAATCGCCAGCTGCCCGTTGGTCACCTTCACGCCCGCCGCGATCGCCATGAAGCCCAGCAGCCCCAGCAGCCCCAGCATCAGCGAGTACAGCGGCAGGATCGTGGTGTTGCGGCGGATCACCTCACGGCTGCGTGAGGACAGCGTCGCGGTGATCGAGTGCGGGTACATGAACAGCGCGAGCGCGGAACCGAGGGCGAGCGTGGCGTACGTCCACTGGTTCGCCTCGCCGGGCACGACCGCGCCGCGCGGTTTGCCGGTGGCCGGGTTGGTCTGCGCGAAGGCGTCGCCGGCCTTGGCGAAGATGTCGTCGAAGCCGCCCAGCTTGATCGGGATGTAGATGATCGCGACCGCGATGACGATGTAGATGAGCGCGTCCTTCACGAACGCGATCAGTGCCGGTGCGCGCAGACCCGACGAGTACGTGTACGCGGCCAGCACGCCGAAGGCGATCAGCAGCGGCAGGTCCTTGACGAACCAGTTGGTGTTCTCGCCGCCGCCCACGCCCATCACGTCCAGCACCGCCTGGATGCCGACGAGCTGGAGCGCGATGTAGGGCATCGTGGCGAGGATGCCGGTGAGCGCCACCGCCAGCGACAGTCCCTTGGAGCCGAACCGCCCGCGCACGAAGTCGGAGGTCGTCACGTACCCGTGCCGGTGCGACACCGACCACAGGCGTGGCAGGAACGTGAAGATCAGCGGGTAGACCAGGATCGTGTACGGCACCGCGAAGAAGCCGGCCGCGCCGGTCGCGTAGATCGCCGCGGGCACGGCCACGAAGGTGTACGCCGTGTACAGGTCCCCGCCGAGCAGGAACCAGGTGATCCAGGTGCCGAACGACCGGCCGCCCAGGCCCCATTCGTCCAGGCTGTGCTCGTTCTCCGCGCGGCGCCAGCGGGCGGCGAGGAATCCCATCGCGGTGACCAGGACGAAGAAGAAGATGAAGACGCCGAGCGCGACGCCGTTGACGCCGTCCTTCACTTGGCCGCACCGTCCTTCCGGGCCGCGCGGGCGCGCTGGTCATGCTGCCAGAGCCGGTACGCGATCACCGTGAGGACCGTGGACAGCACCACCCACAGCATCTGGTACCAGTAGAAGAACGGGACGCCGACGAACGTGGGGTCGGTCTTGGCGTACGAACCGACCCAGAGCATCGCCACGAACGGGGCGACGAGGCACAGGCCGATGACGACCCGCACGGGCGTCACCGCCCCTCTGCCGACTCCTGAGGCATCTGACATGTGCGGCTCCGTCCCCTCGCTGACCACTGACCATCGGTGCAATGCGCAGGCAATCTAGGTCACGGTGCCGCGGGAACGGAACCCCTTGTCCGCATACCGGTTGACGGCCCCCGGCGGGGCCGGGCCGGTCGGGGACCTCAGTCCATGGGGCGCTTGAGCCGCGCGACGAACTTGTAGCGGTCGCCGCGGTAGACCGAGCGCACCCACTCCACCGGCTCGCCGCCGCGGTCCAGCGAGTGACGGGACAGCAGCAGCATCGGCAGGCCCACGTCAGTGCCGAGCAGCCCGGCCTCGCGCGGGGTGGCCAGCGAGGTCTCGATGGTCTCCTCGGCCTCGGCGAGATGGACGTCGTAGACCTCGGCGAGGGCGGTGTAGAGGGAGGTGTACTTCACCAGGCTGCGGCGCAGCGCCGGGAAGCGCTTGGCCGACAGGTGGGTGGTCTCGATCGCCATGGGCTCGCCGTTGGCCATGCGCAGCCGCTCGATGCGCAGCACCCGGCCGCCGGCCGTGATGTCGAGCAGCTCGGCGAGCCGGTCGTCGGCGGTGATGTAGCCGATGTCCAGCAGCTGCGACGTCGGCTCCAGGCCCTGGGCGCGCATGTCCTCCGTGTAGGAGGTGAGTTGCAGCGCCTGGGAGACCTTCGGCTTGGCGACGAAGGTGCCCTTGCCCTGGATGCGCTCCAGCCGGCCCTCGACCACCAGCTCCTGGAGCGCCTGGCGCACGGTGGTGCGCGAGGTGTCGAACTCGGCCGCCAGCGTGCGCTCCGGCGGCACCGGCGTCCCCGGAGCCTGCGTCTGGGTCATGTCGAGCAGATGCTTCTTCAGACGGTAGTACTTGGGCACGCGTGCGGTACGGACAGTCGCCCCACCCTCGTTCTCCGCACTGCTGACGTCGGTGCTCATGCTCCGCCTTCCCGGCTCAGGTGCCGAAGCGACCGACATCACCATCGGCCACGGCTCACATCGTGGCACGGCTTCTTGTGCCGGGTGCTCACCCGCACGCTCCGTGATCTCCTCTGTATACCGCCGTGACCCAGGCTGGTCTAGTCCAACGTCCGTCATGAGGACAGCGGCCCGGGGGAGCGGGGCGTGCGGCGGGCGCGGCCGGTGCGGCCCGCCCGGCGGCGACGGACGGCGGACGCGGACGCCGGTCCGTCGGCGCGGTACCGCGCCCGCGCCCCTCCGGTCAGCTCAGATGCCCTGCCAGTGGGGCTTGTTCGCATAGGTGTGGCGGAAGTAGTCGGCGAGCTTCAGCTTGCCGGCGGCGGCCTCGTCCACCACGACCGTGGCGTGCGGGTGCAGCTGGAGCGCCGAGGCCGGGCAGATCGCCGCGACCGGACCCTCCACGGTCGCGGCGACCGCGTCCGCCTTGCCCTCGCCGGTGGCCAGCAGCACCAGGTGCCGGGCTTCCAGGATGGTGCCGATGCCCTGGGTGATGACGTGGTGCGGCACCTGGTCGACGTCGCCGTCGAAGAAGCGCGCGTTGTCCACCCGGGTCTGCTCGGTCAGCGTCTTGATCCGCGTCCGCGAGGCGAGCGAGGAGCACGGCTCGTTGAACCCGATGTGCCCGTCCGTGCCGATGCCGAGCAGCTGGAGGTCGACACCGCCGGCCTGGGCCAGCGTCCGGTCGTACGCCTCGCAGGCCGCCTGGACGTCCTCGGCGGTGCCGTCCGGCCCGAGGAACGCCTCCATCGGGATCCCCAGCGGCTCCAGCACCTCGCGGCGCAGCACGGAGCGGTACGACTCGGGGTGGTCGGCGGGCAGTCCGACGTACTCGTCGAGCTGGGCGATCCGCGCCCGCGAGGTGTCGGCCGCGCCGGAGCGCACCTTCGCCGCCAGCGCCTCGTAGACGGGGAGCGGGGTGGAACCCGTGGCCACGCCGAGCAGTGCGTCGGGCTTGCGCCGCAGCAGCCGCGCCATGGCCTCGGCGATGAGCTCGCCGCCCGCTGCGGCGTCCGGAACGATGACAACTTCCACGCTGGGCCTGCCGATCTGAGGAGAGCCGAGGAGAGGACCTGACCCGGTACGAGGGGCCTGTGGTTTAGACCAATCTAGCAGAACGGCCCTTGCGGGGCGCGGGCTCCGGAGGTCCGCCGCGCGGTTCCCGCCGCATGCCGCGCGGCTTCCGCCATACGCCGATCAAGGCGCCCCACCGCGCCCCGCCCGCGCTCTCACGCGCCGCCCGCGATCCCATCCGCCGTCCATGGCCGCACGCGCCGCACGTGTCCGTACGCCTCCCCTCGCCCCGGGGCCGCATGCTCGGCCTCACGCGCCGTGCACGCCCACATGCGGTGTGCGTGCGCGACAGGCGTGCGACGGCGCGAGAAGGGCGCGGCCGGGGGCACTCGGCGAAATTGCCGCCGTCAAGCGGCCCCGTGGCGGGGTCGCGCGGGCTAGGCTGCTGTCCGGTGACGCTCGGCGTCCGGCCGGACGGTTCCGGCCCCACCGGTCCGTCCGCTCGGCGAGAAAGGACGACGAACACCCTCCCCGCTCATGGACAGGCGCAGTGGTCTAGTCCAGAATCGAGGAGACGTCCCTCGAACAGCGGAACCCGCGCGCGCCACCCGCGGCGAGCGACAGACGACCGACAGACGAGCGACACACAGAACGTACGAGCCTCCGTCCTCCCCGCACAGGAGGACGGACCGAGGAACCGGTGCTCTCTGCCCTGACTGCTCCGGCTCCTCATCCTTCGGCCGACCGGGACCGCACACCCCACGGCCGATATTGCTCCGGGCTGCGGTGCCGGGAGGGTTGAGGGTCCCTCCCAGGCGCCGCGGCCCGCGGGTGTCTGCGGGGCCGTATGCCGGCCGGGGCGCGAGGTCCCGGCGCCGGACGCAGAGGCCGCGCCACCGGATATTTCGAGACCGTACAAACGCCCGGGTACGCTCGCAGACGTGCCCTCCATGAACGAACTCGTACGCCAGCACACCGCGCTCGACGACTCCGACCTCGAGTGGCTCCATCTGCTGGTCTCGGAGTGGCAGCTGCTCTCCGACCTCTCCTTCGCCGACCTGGTCCTGTGGGTCCCCACCCTGGACGGCACCCGCTACGTCTCGGTCGCCCAGATGCGCCCGAACACCGGCCCGACCTCCTACCAGGACGACATGGTCGGCCACCTCGTGCCGCGCGGCCGCCGCCCGATGCTGGACGCGGCGCTCGACGAGGGCCGGATCGTGCGCGAGGGCGACCCGGAGTGGCGCGAGGAGGTCCCGGTCCGCGTCGAGTCCATCCCGGTCCGGCGCGAGGGCCGCGTGCTCGGCGTCATCGCGCGCAACACCAATCTGCTCACCGTGCGCACCCCGAGCCGGCTGGAGCTGACGTATCTCCAGAGCGCCTCCGACCTGGCGCAGATGATCGCCGCAGGAACGTTCCCCTTCCCGGACCAGCAGGTCGACATGGACGCCTCCCCGCGCGTCGGCGACGGACTGATCCGGCTGGACGCCGACGGCATCGTCCACTACGCCTCGCCGAACGCCCTGTCCGCCTACCACCGCCTCGGCCTCGCCTCCGACCTCGTCGGCCACCACCTCGGCGAGGCCACGGCCGAACTCGCCCCGTCGCGCGCCCCGGTGGACGAGGCGCTGGTGAAGCTGGCCAGCGGCTGGGCGCCGCGCGAGTTCGAGATCGAGGCCAGTGACGGGGTGATCCAGTTCCGGGCCATCCCGCTCAAACCCAAGGGCACCCGCATCGGTTCGCTGGTGCTGCTCCGCGACGTCACCGAACTGCGCCGCCGCGAGCGGGAGTTGATCACCAAGGACGCGACGATCCGGGAGATCCACCACCGGGTCAAGAACAACCTCCAGACGGTGGCGGCGCTGTTGCGCCTCCAGGCCAGGCGGATCGGCTCCGAGCGCGGACGCGAGGCCCTGGAGGAGGCCGTGCGCCGGGTCGGGTCGATCGCCATCGTGCATGAGACGCTGTCTCAGAACCTGGATGAGCGGGTGGAGTTCGACGAGATCGCCGACCGGGTGCTGGCGATGGTCGCCGAGATCTCGCCGGGCAAGGTGACCGGCCGGCGCACCGGCCGGTTCGGCATCCTGGACGCCGAGGTCGCCACCCCGCTGTCGATGGTGCTCACCGAGATCCTCCAGAATGCCCTGGAGCACGGTTTCCGGGAGGGCGACACCGGCACGGTCGAGGTCTCCGCGGTCCGCGGCGGCACCTCGCGCGAGTGCCGTCTGCTGGTCACCGTCCAGGACGACGGGGTCGGACTGCCCGAGGGCTTCGACCCGCACCGCTCCGGCAATCTCGGCCTCCAGATCGTACGGACCCTGGTCGAGGGCGAGTTGGGCGGAAGCTTCGACATGGTCCCGGCCCCGGACCGCGGTACGCGGGTGATCCTCGACCTCCCGGTCCAGGCCCACAAGTAGCCGCCTGGCGCGGTGAGATCCCCGGGCCGGGCGGCAACTCGGGTCCGCGCGCGGCCTCCGGGCCGGAACGCGGCCTCCGGGCCGGGAGCACAGCAAAGAGCCCCGGACCTCGAAAGGTCCGGGGCTAGTCGCTTCGTGCTTCCCCTGTCGGCGGGCGCCTCCACTCGAAGAGCGGGGGCCACCGGGGGGTACTGCGCGCTGCGGCTCGGGGGCGGGAGATGCGTACTCGCTGTACGCGCCGCCAAGCTCAGGCTGTCAGCGGGGTGGCTGTGGTCAGGCGGAGGCCTGACGGGCCCGGTTGCGGGCGGCGCGGCGCTTCATCGCGCGGCGCTCGTCCTCGCTGAGACCACCCCAGACGCCGGAGTCCTGACCGGACTCGAGCGCCCACTGCAGACACTGCTCGATCACCGGGCAGCGACGGCAGACGGCCTTGGCTTCCTCGATCTGCAGCAGCGCAGGACCGGTGTTGCCGATGGGGAAGAAGAGCTCGGGGTCTTCCTCGCGGCAAACGGCGTTGTGACGCCAGTCCATGGCTGCTACCTCTCCTTGGTATTACGTGCAAGTTGCTTGTGAATGTGAACGCTTTCACGAATCCCTCAACAAGTGAAGGGCCGACCGTCAGGTTTCCCTGGCGTGGTCCTGTGGTGTGAAGAGGGGTTCCGGCGATCTCTGGGGCCCGTGTGGTGGGCCGCCCCGATCGCCATGTAGAGACTCGCAAACCTCGGCGACGGATACAACCCCTTCCGGAAAGTTTTTTTTGATTCCTCGGTGTCGACTAGGTCACAGCCGTACTTCCATGGGGTGGACCCTGGCCTAAACGTTCGAGTGAAAGGACTTTCGGCCCTTCCACTCACACAATCACACGCAGTGCACGGCGTACGCCTGTGAACGTCACGCTCGTTCGCAGTCCCAGGTGGTCGCCATCCATCTGGAGGGGGAGCGGCACCTTCGAATGCAAGGTGAAGCGGCTCAGATCGTGCAGTGACAGAGCGTGCCGGCCCTGGGGTCCGCGCTCCGGGGACGAAGTGAGCAACTGCGTGCCATACCGGGCGACCGCGGCCGTCGAGAGCCGGCTCAGCCCGAGGACGTCGAGTCCCGTGTCGAACGAGGCCTTGGGCGACGTGTACATCGGGCGATTGCCCAGATACGTCCACGGCGACGTGTTCGAGACTATGGCGACCACCAGATCGGTGGCCGGGTCCTCGCCGTCCCGCTCCAGGGTGATCGTGCCGTGCCGGCGGTTCGGCTCGCCGAGGAACTGGCGGACGACCTGCCGCACGTACAGCGCGTGGGTGGACCTCTTGCCGCGCTCGCGCTGCTGCTCGACCCGGCCGACGACGCCCGCGTCGAAGCCGAGGCCGGCGTTGAAGGTGAACCAGCGCTCGGGCACGGCCGCGTCCTCGGTGCCCGGCGTCCCGGAGGCCAGGCCCAGTCCGACCGTGCGCTCGCTGCCGTCCCGCAGGCCGTCCAGGATCGCCCCGGTGGCCTCCACCGCGTCGTTGGGCAGCCCCAGGGCGCGGGCGAAGACGTTGGTGGAACCGCCCGGCACCACGGCGAGGCGGGGGAGCCGCTCGGGGGCGGGGCCGCGGTGCAGCAGACCGTTGACCACCTCGTTGACCGTGCCGTCGCCGCCGAGGGCCACCACCAGGTCGATCTCGTCGCTGTCCGCGGCCTGCCGGCCGAGGTCGCGCGCGTGGCCGCGGTACTCGGTGGTGACCGCCTCCAGCTTCATCTCGCTGGCGAGCGCGTGGATCAGGACGTCGCGCGTACGTGCGCTTGTGGTGGTTGCCGCCGGATTGACCACGAGAAGTGCACGCATGGGTTGCAGGGTACCTACTGGGTAGTACTCCGCCCAGGCCGAGGTAGGGAACGGGTAAGAGGAAGGGGCGTGACCCTGGACACGGCGGCGCGGCCCGCGCGGCCCGCGCCCGGGCACCGAAGGCTACCCTTCAGGGGTGAGCAGTGAGCAGAAATCCGTTTCCGGCACCGTCGGCACCACGAACCCGGCGGACCCCGCGGGGTCACGCCCGCGGCGGCTGACGTACGCGGCGGCGCTGTGCGGGCTGGAGGCGCTCGCGCTGCTCGCCGGCGGGGTCTGGATGCTCGTCCTCGGCATCACGGGCGACGGCGACGACCGGCAGCAGGCCGTCACCGGTGGGATCACCGTGCTCGTGCTCGCGCTGCTGCCGCTGCTGGCCGCCCGGGGGCTGCTGCTGCGGCGCGGCTGGAGCCGCGGACCGGCCGTCATCACCCAGATCATGGCGCTGCCCGTCGCCTACAACCTGCTCAAGGCGGACGGCATGGCCGTCCCGGCGGGCATCGCGCTCGCGGCGGTCGCGGTGACCTCGCTGGTCCTGCTCGTCAACCCGGCGACGACCCTGGCCCTCGGCATCAAGGGCCCGGGCCGCACGCAGGAGAGCGACCGACGCCGCTAGGGCGTGTTTCGAAACTCCCGTCTGGCCCGCGACGTCTGACACGGTGCCTCGCCGCGTTGCCGGGGTCTCCGCGTACGCCCGGTACGCAGGCGACCCTCGGCCCTGCGATGCACCGCACCTGACCGGACGCCGCGGGCCCCGCCCTTCGGGCCGACGACGCCGCTTTCGAAGCGCGCCCCGGCGGCCGACGACGTCACGGCCGCTGGGCCGTGTTCCCCGCAGGGGTGGTTGAGGGGTGCGTCCCCTGCAAGGGGGCCGGGAAGGCCGCGCCCGCGTGCGGGTCGCCGGGAGGGCCGCGTCCCCGCGGGGGTGGCTGGTGGGTTTCCGTACGCCGCCGAGCGGCCGAGGGGGCGGACCCCGCTGGGCGGCCGCAGGCACCGTACGACTGTGCAGCACCCTGCGAAGCCACCCGCACGACGCCCCTCCGGCGGTCCCGGGACCCGAGACCGCGGGACGCGCCTCCGGCGACCTGCCGCGTCGGTCCGTGCCCCGGTGATCCAGCGACCTACCGGCTCTGTGGGCAGCCCCGCGCGGGTGCGTCCGCGCCGTCGGCGGCCGTCAGGCCTCACGCCGACGGTGTCACTCCTCAACCAGCAGCTTCTCCCGCAGCTGGGCCAGGGTGCGGGCCAGCAGCCGGGAGACGTGCATCTGCGAGATGCCGACCTCCTGCGCGATCTGCGACTGGGTCATGTTGCCGAAGAACCGCAGCAGCAGGATCCGCTTCTCGCGCGGCGGGAGATCCTCCAGCAGCGGCTTCAGCGACTCGCGGTACTCCACCCCCTCCAGTGCCTCGTCCTCCGCACCGAGGGTGTCCGCGACGGCCGGGGACTCGTCGTCCGTGTCGGGGACGTCCAGGGACAGCGTGGAGTAGGCGTTGGCCGACTCCAGGCCCTCCAGGACCTCCTCCTCGGAGATGGCGAGCTTTTCCGCCAGCTCGTGCACCGTGGGGGAGCGGCCGTGCAGCTGGGACAGCTCGGCGGTCGCCGTGGTGAGCGCCAGCCGCAGCTCCTGGAGCCGGCGCGGCACCCGCACCGCCCACCCCTTGTCACGGAAGTGCCGCTTGATCTCGCCGACGACCGTCGGGGTCGCGTACGTCGAGAACTCCACGCCGCGGTCCGGGTCGAAGCGGTCGACCGACTTGATCAGGCCGATGGTGGCGACCTGGGTGAGGTCGTCCAGCGGCTCCCCGCGGTTGCGGAATCGGCGCGCGAGATGCTCGACGAGCGGAAGGTGCATCCGGACCAGCTGGTTGCGCAACTCGGCGTACTGCGGGCTGCCCTCCTTCAGGGCGCGCAGCTCCACGAACATCGCGCGTGCGCCACTGCGGTCGTGCGCGTCGTGGTGCGTGCCGTGCACGCTGGGCACGCTCGGTGTGCCGTCCTCGGAGTTCCGCTCGTGCTCGCTCATCGTCCCGCCCGTCGCCCTTCCCCGAGCCCTCGCCTCCTCCCCCGCCTTCGGCGTGGCGTGGGTGGCGGGGCCCCTCCGGCCCGCGGAGGCCCCGCCGCGCACCGGCGGCGGCGCGCCCCGTACGGCGTCGTCCGGACGCTCGCCCGCGGCAGCGGTGCCCGCGGTCTCGTCGTCCGGGTGCGGCCTGGCCTGCTCGGGGATGCCGTCGATGCCCGCGGCCGGCCGCGCGCTCCCCGCCGGACCGCCCGGACCGCCTCCGGCCGGGGCCCCGGCCCCGTCCGCGCGGGGCGGCGACCCGCCCTCGGCCGGCAGTTCCCGTGCGCCGCGCTCTTCGTCCCGCACCGGCCCGTCCCCGTTCCTCACGCCGGCCCGGGTCCCGCGCCGCGCTGTTTGTAGAGGCTGATCGACACGGTCTTGTCCTCGTCCACCGCGGAGGAGACCTTGCCCGCGAGCGCGGACAGGACGGTCCAGGCGAAGGTGTCCCGCGAGGGCGCGTGGCCGTCCGTGGTGGGGGCCGAGACGGTGACTTCCAGCGAGTCGTCGACCAGCCGGAAGACGCAGCTGAGCACCGAGCCGGGCACGGCCTGCTGGAGCAGGATCGCGCAGGCCTCGTCCACCGCGATGCGCAGGTCCTCGATCTCGTCCAGGGTGAAGTCCAAACGGGCCGCGAGGCCGGCCGTGGCCGTCCGCAGCACCGACAGGTAGGCACCCGCAGCCGGCAGCCGGACCTCCACGAAGTCCTGGTTCGCCGCGGGCTCGCCTGCGATCTGGGACACCCTCACCTCCAAGGTGGTACAAGCATTTACGGGGCCGAGGGTCGCCCCCCGGGTCACGCGACGCGTGGTTCAGCGGTGACGCTACCGCGCTCTCGACATTACTGTCCCTGGGACCCCAACCCCTGCTGTCACTCATAGTAAACGCACGGATACGCTCCGTGTCTAGGGGTTCGGCGGGCTCAAATGGGAACAGCGCGCGCCGGGTTGACGTACCCAGGCGTCAGAGCCCCGAACCGTCCGGAACCCCGGTCACACGAGTACGTGGTCCACGAAGCACCAGCGCCAGTCCTCGCCCGGCTCGAACGTCCGCATCACCGGGTGCCCGGTGTCCTTGTGGTGCTTGGTGGCGTGCTGATTCGGCGAGGAGTCGCAGCACCCTACGTGGCCGCAGGTCAGGCACAGTCGCAGCTGCACCGGGTGCGTGCCCTCGGCGAGGCACTCCAGGCACGTCTCGCTGCGGGGTTCGGGCTCCGGGTTCGGCAGCGCGCCGGTGTGCGTGCACTGTTTCATGATTGCCAGATTACGACGTCCGCACCCGCGACCACGTGGAACGGGCGGACGGAACGAGACGACGATGGGCGGGCGAGGACGATGGACGTGATGCCGCTGCTGTTGCTGGTGGCGGGCAGCGCCGCGGTGGCCGGGGCCGCCCGGCGCACCCCGGTGCCCGCGCCGCTGCTGCTGGTCGCCGCCGGACTGGCGGTCTCCTACGTCCCCGGGGTGCCCGACTACGCCCTGGACCCCGAGGTCGTCCTGCCGTTGCTGCTGCCCCCGCTGCTGTACACGTCGGCCATCGACAGCTCGTATCTGGACCTGCGCGCACAGGTGCGACCCGTGGCGCTGCTCTCGGTCGGCTACGTGCTCTTCGCGACCTTCGTGGTCGGCTGGGCCGCCTATCTGATCGTGCCGGACCTGCCGCTGACCGCCGCCCTGGTGCTGGGCGCCGTGGTGGCACCGCCGGACGCGGTCGCGGCGACGGCCGTGGCCCGCCGGGTCGGACTGCCCTCGCGGATCACCACGGTCCTCCAGGGCGAGTCCCTGCTGAACGACGCCACCGCGATCACCGCCTACAAGGTCGCCCTGGCCGCGGCGGTCGGCGAGGGCGCGACCTGGGCCGGGGGAGTGGAGGAGTTCCTGGTCGCGGCGGTCGGCGGCGTCGGCGTCGGCCTGGTGCTGATGGCCCCCCTGCACTGGCTGCGCACCCATCTGAGGGAGGCGCTGCTCCAGAACAGCCTCTCCCTGCTGATCCCGTTCGTCGCCTACGGCGTCGCCGAACAGGTGCACGCCTCGGGTGTGCTCGCGGTCGTCACCGTCGCCCTCTACCTCGGGCACCGCGCGTGGGAGGTCGACTTCGCCACCCGCCTCCAGGAGGAGGCCGTGTGGAAGATGGTGGCCTTCGTCCTGGAGTCCGCGGTCTTCGCCCTCATCGGCCTCCAGCTGCCGGTCGTCGTCCGCGGCCTCGACACGTACTCCGGCGCCGACGCCGTCCTGTACGCGGTCGTCCTCTTCCTGGTGGTCGTCGCGGCCCGGTTCGTCTGGGTGTACCCGGCGACGTTCCTGCCCCGGCTGCTGTCCCGGCGGGTGCGCGAGCGGGAGGAGAACCCCACCTGGAGGGGCGCCATGGTCACCGCGTGGGCCGGCATGCGGGGCGTGGTGTCGCTGGCCATCGCCTTCTCCATCCCGGTCACGGTGCACGGCGGCGGCCCCTTCCCGCAGCGCAACCTGCTGCTCTTCCTGACCTTCACCACCGTCATCGGCACCCTCGTCGTCCAGGGCCTGACCCTGCCCCCGCTGATCCGCCTGCTGAAGTTCCCCGGCCGCGACGCGCAGGCCGCCACCCTCGCCGAGGCGAACGCCCAGGCCCAGGCCTCCCTGGCCGCCGAGCGGCGCCTGGAGGAACTGCTCGCCGACGAGCGCAACAGCCTGCCCCCGCCGCTGGCCGAACGCCTCCGCGCGGTCCTGGAGCGCCGCCGCAACGCCGTCTGGGAACGCCTCGGCCAGACCAACCCGGTCACCGGGGAATCGGTCGACGACACCTACCGCCGGCTGTCCAGGGACATGATCGGCGCCGAACGGGAGGTGTTCGTACGTCTGCGGGACGGCCGCTACATCGACGACGAGATGCTGCGCACGCTGCTGCGCCGCCTGGACCTTGAGGAGGCGGCGGTCTACCGGGAGACGGCGTAGGGGCCGCCCGCGGCGGGTGAGCCGGTCGGGTCGGGGGTGACGGGTTCCGTGGCGAGGCGCCTCAGGGCTGGTCCGGGAAGGGGCGGCCCGTGACGACCGCCGCGACCGTCGTCCCGCGCGGGAAGGCGTCCTCGGCTGCCAGGGCGACCAGCGCGTACAGCAGCTTGGCGACGTAGAGGCGTTCGACCGGGACGCCGTGGCGGGCGGAGAAGTCCACGGCGAAGGCCTCCAGCTCGGGCGTCGTGCGGGCGTACCCGCCGAAGTGGAACCGCTCGTCCAGCGACCACGTGCCCCGGCGCGCGCCGAAGGCCTCCTGCTGTAGGGCCTGTATCTCCTCGCCCAGGAAGCCGCCCTTGAGGACCGGTACGCCGAGGGCGCGCCGGCCCGGTGGCAGACCGGCGGCCAGGCCGGCCAGGGTGCCGCCGGTGCCGCAGGCCACGGCCGCCACATCGGCGTGCGCGCCGAGTTCCGCGCCGAGGGCCCGGCAGCCGCGCACCGCGAGCGCGTTGCTTCCGCCCTCCGGCACGACATGGGCGTCCCGCGCGCCGACCGCCTCCAGCAGCGCCGCCAGCGTCTCCGGCTCGGCCTTGCGGCGGTACGTCGAGCGCTCCACGAAGTGCAGCCGCATCCCGTCGGCCGCGCACCGGGCCAGGGACGGGTTGAGCGGACGGCCGGCCAGCTCGTGGCCGCGCACCACGCCGACGGTGGGCAGCCCGAGCAGCCGGCCCGCGGCGGCGGTGGCGCGCAGATGGTTGGAGTACGCGCCGCCGAAGGTGACGACCGTCCGGCCGGCCGCGGCCTCCAGGTTCGGGGCGAGCTTGCGCCACTTGTTGCCGACCAGCTCCGGGTGGATCAGGTCGTCCCGCTTGAGCAGCAGCCGCAGTCCGCGCCGGGTGAAGCGGTCGTCGGCCAGCTCCTGCAGCGGCGACGGCAGCCGGGGGGTCGGTGCGGCGGGGCCGGGGGCGGCGGAGCTGGTCACCGGCCCATTGTCCCGGAGCGGGCAGGGGAGCGCACGGGGCGGCGCAGCGGCGCAGGGACCGGGCCGGACCACCGCCTTTGCCCGGCCCGGCGGTGATCCATTCCCGCTCTTTCGTGTAATAGCACCGACACGGTGCGTGATGGAAGGGTGGCGCATGCAAGTCGATGCGGGCGCCGATCGAGCGCCTGGCATGATCGGGAGGGCAATTCTCTATGTCGGTAGGCGAAGAGGTCCGTGCGGCGCAGGGCCGGCCGCAGCAGAGCCTCGGCACGGCGGCCGCGCGGAACCTGGCCACCACCACCAAGTCCGTACCCCAGATGCAGGAGATCAGCTCGCGCTGGCTGCTGCGCATGCTGCCCTGGGTCGATGTGCAGGGCGGCACCTACCGGGTGAACCGGCGGCTCACCTACGCCGTCGGCGACGGCAGGATCACCTTCGTCAAGACGGGCGAGCGCGTCGAGGTGATCCCCGCCGAACTCGGCGAACTGCCCGCACTGCGGGGGTACGAGGACGACGACGTGCTCTCCGAACTCGCCTCGCGCTGCCGGCAGCGCGAGATCGGCGCCGGCCAGGTGATCGCCTCGTTCGGCAACCAGCTGGAGGAGGTCTACCTCCTCGTCCACGGCCGCGCCGAGAAGGTCGGCACCGGCCCCTACGGCGACGACCAGGTCCTCGGCATCCTCGCCGACGGCGCCTACTTCGGCGAGCACGCGCTCCTGGACTCCGACGCGATCTGGGAGTACACGGTCCGCGCGGACACCACCTGCACCGTCCTCGTCCTGTCCCGGCACGACTTCGAGCAGGTCTCCGAGCGCGCCGCCTCGCTGCGCGACCACCTCAGGCGGCTGCGCTCGATCCCCGGTCAGCGCACCAACAAGTACGGCGAGAAGGAGGTCGACCTCGCCGCGGGCCACAGCGGCGAGCCGGACATCCCGCACACCTTCGTCGACTACGAGGCCCGGCCCCGCGAGTACGAACTGAGCATCGCCCAGACCGTGCTGCGCATCCACACCCGCGTGGCCGACCTCTACAACCAGCCGATGAACCAGACCGAGCAGCAGCTCCGGCTGACCGTCGAGGCGCTGAAGGAGCGCCAGGAGCACGAGCTGATCAACAACCGTGACTTCGGCCTGCTCCACAACTGCGAGTACGACCAGCGGATCCAGCCGCACGACGGCGTGCCGAGCCCCGACGACATGGACGAGCTGCTCAGCCGGCGTCGCGGCACCAAGCTCTTCCTCGCCCACCCGCGCGCCATCGCCGCGTTCGGCCGCGAGCTGAACAAGCGGGGCCTGGTGCCCGAGACCATCGACATGGGCGGCAACCGCATCCCCACCTGGCGCGGAGTGCCCATCTTCCCGTCCAACAAGATCCCGGTCACGGAGGCCCGGACCAGTTCCATCATCGCCATGCGTCTGGGCGAGGAGGACCAGGGCGTCATCGGGCTGCGCGCCCAGGGCATCCCGGACGAGATCGAGCCGAGCCTGTCCGTGCGGTTCATGGGCATCAACGAGCAGGCGATCATCAAGTACCTGGTGACCTCGTACTTCTCGGCGGCCGTGCTGGTCCCGGACGCGCTGGGCGTCCTGGAGAACATCGAGGTCGGCCGTTGGCGCTGACGCTCCCCGCCGGCCCGCGGTGTCCCCGCCCGCCGCTCCGGGTAGGACACCACGGGGGCAGGGACCCGGTACCGGCAGCGCAGCCACCAGTGTTCGCGGACTCTCCGAGGGGGAGCGGATGGCCGAGTTCATGACGGAGACGACACCGCGACCGCCCGGTGGCCTGGGCGATGTGACGCCGGCGCGGCCGGCGGGGACGGCGCCCGTGCCGTTCCCCCGGCCCGCCACCGGCCCCGACGGCGTAGCGGCCGGTGCGTCCGACGGGCTCGACGCGGCGGTGATCCTGGACCGGGCCCGCGTGTCCGTCGACCCGGAACTTCGTTCGGCGGTCGCCTCGTTGCCCTCGTCCTTGTGCCGGATCGCGAGCTATCACTTCGGATGGGAGCACGCCGACGGCACCCCTGCCACGGGGAACGCGGGCAAGGCGATCCGCCCGGCGCTGGTCCTGACGGCCGCCCACGCGATCGGCGGGGCGCGGGGTCGGGCGGCCGCGGTCCGGGCGGCCGCGGCGGTGGAACTGGTCCACAACTTCACGCTGTTGCACGACGACGTGATGGACCGGGACACCACCCGGCGGCACCGGCCCACCGTGTGGACGGTGTTCGGCGACGCCGACGCCATCCTCGCCGGCGACGCCCTTCACGCGCTCGCCCTGCGGCTGCTCGCCGAGGACCCGCACCCGGCCGCCCCGGCCGCCGCCGCCCGGCTCGCCGCGTGCGTGGTGGAGCTGTGCGCGGGCCAGCGCGCGGACACGGCACTGGAGAGCCGGGCGCCGACGGAGGTGACGCTCGCCGAAGTGCTCGCCATGGCCGAGGCCAAGACGGGCGCGCTGCTCGGCTGTGCGTGCGCCGTCGGCGGGCTGTACGCGGGGGCGGCCGAGGACGAGGTGCGCGCGCTGGACGCCTTCGGTCGACAGGCCGGGCTCGCGTTCCAGCTCATCGACGACGTGATCGGCATATGGGGCGACCCGGAGCGCACCGGCAAGCCCGCGGGCGCCGATCTCGCCGCCCGCAAGAAGTCCCTTCCGGTGGTCGCCGCACTCACCTCCGCCACCCCGGCGGCCGCCGAACTCGCCGAGCTGTACGCCCGGCCGCACCAGGAAGGGGAGGAGGAGCGCGCCACGCTGGCGGTGGAGCGGGCGGGCGGCCGGGACTGGGCCCAGTCCCAGGCGGCCGACCGGATGGCCCAGGCGGTCCAGGAACTGTCCCGGGCGATCCCGGACCCCGCCGCGGCGGGGGGCCTGTTGGCCCTGGCCGAGTTCGTGACCAGACGCACCAGCTGACGCCGGCGCCGGCATCCACACCGGCGCCGGGTGACGGCACAACTCCACAGCGCCGCGACTCCGCGAGTCCGGAACTCCACAGGGAATCCCCGGGGCGGGGACGGAGCTTCCCATGGAGGAACCGGAGGGGCGGACGCAGACCCCGGAGTCGCCGGGTCCGTACGGCTCCTGACCCCGTGCGGACCTTGGCGGCTTCGGCCCGGCGGGTCCCGCACTTCCCCACGGTGTGCGGGGCCCGCCACTCCTCACCCGGACCGTCCTCCGAGTACGCTCGACTCCCGTTGCTTCCGGAGAAGTCAGAGGGTGGAGGGGCGGAAGATGGGCGTGGCGATTCGGGTGGCGGGCACGGACGACCGGGAGTTGATCGTGCGGCTGCTGGACGAGGCGTTCCAGGACGACCCGGTGAGCGGCTGGGTCTTCCCCGGTGAGGAGTACCGCCGCACGACCCACCACCGGCTGATGGCCGCCTTCACCGACATCGTCCTCGCCGTGGGCCGGATCGATGTCACCGAGGACGGCTCGGCGTGCGCGCTCTGGCTGTCCGTACCGGCCGACGGCCACGAGGGCCCGGACGAAGGCGGCTCGGCCGCCGCGCCGGAAGGCGCCGGCGGGTTGGAGGGGGCCGACGAGGCGGTGCGGATGCGGGAGGCCGTCGACCCGGCGAACCCCCGGGTCGAGGAGATCGCCCGGCTGCTGGCCGAGTCGCACCCGGCCGGCCGTGCCCACGAGTACCTGTGGATGATCGGCGTCGCTCCGGAGCGGCAGGGCGAGGGGCTGGGCGGCGCGCTGATCCGGCATGTTCTCGACCGGTGCGACCGGAAGGGTCTTCCGGCCTATCTGGAGGCCAGCAGCACGCGCAGCACCAAGCTGTACGAGCGGCTGGGTTTCACGTTCACCGACCGCACCCTCGATCTCCCCGACGGCCCCCGGATGTGGCCCATGTGGCGTGAACCCCTCACCGATCCCGCGCCCACGGCGGACGCGGCGAGGCCTCTCGGGAGCTGACCGCCGCCTCAGCCCCGCCCGGCGGCGGTCAGTCCGCCCGTCTCCGGGTCCCGCCCGGTCAGGCAGTACAGTCCGCCCGCCGGGTCGCGCAGCACGGTTCAGCGCGGACGGTCGGCCACATGGGTGGCGCCCAGCCGCTCGTGGTCCGCGCGGGTGGCGGCGATGTCCGCGCAGGCGAGGTCGAGATGGGCGCCGGCGGGCCGTTCCCCGTCCAGGCGTTGCAGCAGGACGCGGACCGGCAGGCCGGGCGGCGGCGTGAGGACGTGGAACTCGGGCCGGGAACCGGGCCGCGACTCCCAGTCGGCCAGCAGCGCGCCCCAGAAGGCGACTTCGGCGGCGAAGGCGGAGGGCGGGACGTCCAGGCACACCTGGTCGAGTCGGCCGCCGCGGACGACGGGCGGACGTACGGACTCCCCGCCCCAGGGCACCGCGCAGGACAACCGCCCACCGGGCGACCGCGGTACGGCCCTCTCCTCGTGTTCGGCGACGACCGCGGCCCCGAGCCGCACCGCCGCCGTCATCAGCCCGCGGACGTCCTCGCCGACGAGATCGAGACGCGCGCCACCGTCCCCCGATCCGACGGCCTGCGCCTTGACACACGGATCGGCGCCGTCCGGGAGCAGAGTGGTGAACTCACCGTCGTCACCACGACGTTCGGACAACCGGGTGTCCGTGACAGCCGTCCAGAACTCCAGCGCGCGGGCGAACCGCGCGGCGGGCCGGTCGACGAAGGCGTAGGTCCAGCGGATGCTCATGCGCCGATCGCAGGCCGCCGAACCGACGGCCCCCCGACCGCGCCGGACGCTCTTGACCGCCGCATCGCGGCGGCTCTCCGGAAGATCTCCCGGAACGAGCCGAGGTCCGGCCGTGAGCTACGGCCGGACCTCTCTCGTGGACGCTCCCACCGGGGCGTCGCGCCCCGGTGGGAGCCGCCGCGTCGAAGCCTGGGGTTCAGGCCTTCTTGGTCTCCCAGAAGATCTTGTCGATCTCGGCGATGAGATCCAGGGCCTTCTGGCCCGTCGCCGGGTCGGTGGAGGCCTTGGCGGCGGAGAGGGCCTTCAGCGTGTCGTTGACCAGCTGGTGCAGCTGCGGGTACTTCTCGAAGTGCGGGGCCTTGAAGTAGTCGCTCCACAGCACCGAGACGTGGTGCTTGGCCAGCTCGGCGCGCTGCTCCTTGATGACAATGGCACGCGCCTGGAAGTGCGGGTCGTCGTTGGCGGCCATCTTCTCCTGGACGGCCTTCACCGACTCCGCCTCGATGCGGGCCTGGGCCGGGTCGTACACGCCGCAGGGCAGGTCGCAGTGCGCGCTGACCTTGACCTTGGGGGCAAACAGGCGGGAAAGCATGGAGCATTCCTTCCTCGTGATCGTCTTCTCAGGTGGGACATTACTCCCTGCAAGGCGTGATTTCTCGGGTGCCCCCTTGGGCTTAGGACAAAAGTCCAGGGTCAGACTGAGACTGGTGGACGAACGGACCGGGGAGGTGCCGGGGATGCCGGAGCTGTCGCAGGAGACCGAGCGCGGGGCCGCCGTACTGCCTTTCGGGCTGGCCGAGGTGACCGGGCCGTCCATGGTGCCGACGCTGTACCACGGCGACCGGCTCCTGGTGCGGTACGGGGCCCGCATCCGGCCGGGTGACGTGGTCGTCCTGCGCCATCCGTTCCAGCAGGACCTGCTGGTCGTCAAGCGGGCCGCGGAACGGCGCGAGGGCGGCTGGTGGGTGCTCGCGGACAACACGTACGCCGGGGGCGACAGCACCGACTACGGCACCGTCCCCGAGGAGCTGGTGCTCGGGAAGGTGTGGTTCCGTTACCGGCCGCGGCGGCCCGGTCAGCGCTCCGGACCCGCGCTGGCGCGCTGGGCGCTGTCGGCCGCCAGGCCCGTGTTCGCCGACCGGTCGGCCTCCAGGCGCTTGCGGGCGCGGTAGGCGGCCACGTTGGCCCGGGTGGCGCAGCGGTCGGAGCAGTAGCGGCGTGAGCGGTTGGTGGAGGTGTCGAGGTAGGCGTTGCGGCAGGGCGCGGCCTCGCACAGGCCGAGCCGGTCCACGCCGTACTCCGTCAGATGGAAGGCCAGGCCCATGGCGGCGATCGCCGCGTAGCCGGCCGTGGCGTTCGACGGGTGGTCGGCCAGGTGCATGTGCCACAGCGGGCGGCCGTCCTCGTCCCGGTAGTCGTGTCCGGAGATCTGTGGGCTCACCGGGAACTCCAGCAGCAGGGAGTTCAGCAGCGCCACCGCCAGGGTCTCGTCGCCCTGGTCGGCCGCCTCGAAGACCGCCCGCAGCCGGGCCCGCACCGAGCGGAAGCGCGTCACGTCGGCCTCGGTGGCGCGGCGGGCCGCCGAGCCGTTCGCGCCGAACAGGTCCCGTACCGCCTCCACCGACGTCAGGGTGTCCTTCCCCCGGGCCGGTTCCTCGGTGTTGACGAGACGGACGGCGTAGTCCGAGTAATAGGCCAGTTCCACTTGTAGTCCTTACCGGTGTGCCCTATGGTCGTGGGCACGACCTTGTAACAGACGGTCGTGCTTCCAGGGTATTACGCGGCCTACGTCAGGGAGGGCGACGATGACGGACACGCACAGGGACCTCACCGCTGCGGGAACCGACTGGCAGGCCTGGCAGCAGAGCTGGGACCGGCAGCAGGAGTGGTACATGCCGGACCGGGAGGACCGCTTCCGGGTCATGCTCGACATGGTGGAGGCCCTCGTCGGCACCGCCCCGCGCGTCCTCGACCTCGCCTGCGGCACCGGCACCATCACCGCCCGCCTGCTCGCCCGCTTCCCCGGCGCCACCAGCACCGGCGTCGACCTCGATCCGGCGCTGCTCGCCATCGCCCGCGGCACGTTCGGGGGCGACGAGCGGGTCTCCTTCGTCACCGCCGACCTGAAGGACCCCGACTGGACGGCGAAGCTGCCGCACGACTCCTACGACGCCGTCCTGACCGCGACGGCCCTGCACTGGCTGCACTGCGAACCCCTCGCGGCCCTGTACGGATCGATCGCGGACCTCGTCCGCGACGGCGGCGTCTTCATGAACGCGGACCACATGATCGACGAGACCACCCCGCGGATCAACGCCGCCGAGCGCGCGCAGCGGCACGCCCGCATGGACCAGGCCAGGGACGGGGGCGCGCTGGACTGGGCCGAGTGGTGGCAGCTGGCCGCGCAGGACCCGGTGCTGGCCGAGCCGACCGCCCGCCGGTTCGAGATCTACGGCGAGCACGCCGACGGCGACATGCCCTCGCCCGCCTGGCACGCGCGCGTGCTGCGCGAGAAGGGATTCGCGGAGGCCCGCCCGGTGTGGTGCTCCCCGTCGGACACGCTGCTCCTGGCGCTGAAGTAGCCGACCACGGCGTAAGGGGCGGTACGGGAATCCCGTACCGCCCCTTCGCGCGCCGGCCGGGGCTACAGCACCTTCGACAGGAACGACTGGGTGCGCTCGTGCTGCGGGTTGGTCAGGACGTCGCGCGGGTGGCCGGACTCGACCACCACGCCGTCGTCCATGAAGACGAGGTTGTCGCCCACCTCGCGGGCGAAGCCCATCTCATGGGTGACGACGACCATCGTCATGCCGGACTCGGCGAGGTCGCGCATGACGTCGAGGACGTCGCCGACCAGTTCCGGGTCGAGCGCCGAGGTCGGCTCGTCGAAGAGCATCAGCTTGGGGTCCATGGCCAGGGCGCGGGCGATCGCCACCCGCTGCTGCTGGCCGCCGGACAGCTGCGAGGGGTAGTGGCCGGCGCGTTCGGCCAGCCCCACCCGCTCCAGCAGGCTCATCGCCCGCTCCCGGGCCTCGGCCCGGCTCGTGCCCTTGACCTGGACCGGCGCCTCCATGACGTTCTCGACGGCCGTCATGTGCGGGAACAGGTTGAAGCGCTGGAAGACCATGCCGATGTCGCGGCGCTTCATGGCGACCTCGCGGTCGCGCAGCTCGTAGAGCTTGTCGCCGTGCTGGCGGTAGCCGACGAGGTCGCCGTCCACGTACAGCCGGCCCGCGTTGATCTTCTCCAGGTGGTTGATGCACCTCAGGAAGGTCGACTTGCCCGAGCCGGAGGGGCCGATGAGGCAGAACACCTCGCCCGGCTTCACCTCCAGGTCGATGCCCTTGAGCACCTCCACCTGGCCGAAGGACTTGTGCACGCCCTCCGCCTTGACCATCGCGACGGTGGTGTCGCGCGGGGTGGCGTCCTGCTTCGTGAGCTTGTCGCTCATGCGCCCACGGCTCCCTTCGGCCGGCCGATGGAGAACATGCTGGCCTTGACCTTCTGCCACGGCGTCGGCGGCAGGCTGCGGCTGGAGCCGCGTGCGTAGTAGCGCTCCAGGTAGTACTGGCCCACGCTCAGCACGGAGGTGAGGATCAGGTACCAGGCGGCGGCGAGGAAGTACATCTCCACCGGGGCGCCGGAGACCGTGCCGATGTCCTGGGCGAAGCGGAACAGCTCGGGATACTGGACGGCCGCCACGAGCGAGGTCGTCTTGAGCATGTTGATCACTTCGTTGCCGGTAGGCGGCACGATCACCCGCATGGCCTGCGGAATGATGATCCGGCGCAGGGTCTTGCCGTGGCTCATGCCGAGCGCGTGGGCCGCCTCGGTCTGGCCCTCGTCGACGGCGAGCAGGCCGGCGCGGCAGATCTCCGCCATGTACGCCGCCTCGTTCAGACCCAGGCCGAGCAGCGCCGTCAGCAGCGGCGTCATGAAGTTCGACCAGTAGTCCTTGTAGAACGGCATCAGGTTGATGTACTCGAAGACCAGGCCCAGGTTGAACCAGAGGAACAGCTGGACCAGGACCGGGGTGCCGCGGAAGAACCAGATGTAGAACCAGGCGATGGACGAGGTCACCGGGTTCTTCGACAGGCGCATCACCGCGAGGACGATGCCGCCGACGATGCCGATCAGCATCGACAGGACGGTCAGAAGGAGGGTCTTGCCGACGCCGGTGGTGATCCGGTCGTCGAAGAAGTAGTCGGGGACGGCCTGCCAGTTGATCTTGCCCTGGCTGAAGGCGTAGATGATCGCGGCGAGCAGGGCGATCGCGATGACGGCGGTGACGTACCGTCCGTAGTGGCGGACCGGGATGGCCTTGACGGCCTGCGGTCCGGCGGGAGGCGTGCCCTTGGGCTCCGCCGTCTTGTCGATGTCAGCGCTCACAGGTGTTGCCTTTCGGTGGCCGCGCGGGGCGGTCACTTGCCGCCGTTGACGGCGGACTGCTGGACGGCGCCGTCCTGGGCGCCCCACTTGGCCAGGATCTTCTGGTACTCACCGCTCTTGATGACGGCGTCCATCGCGGCCTGGAGGGCGTCGCGCAGCTGGGTGTTCGACTTGCCGACCGCGATGCCGTACGGGGCCGCCTCGACCTGGTCGCCGACGATCTCGAAGTCCTTGCCGCCGCCGGAGGTCTTGACCGCGTAGGCGGCGACCGGGAAGTCGGCGGAGACGGCGTCGGCGCCGCCCGAGCGCAGTCGGGTCTCGGCCTGCTGGTTGTCGTCGAAGGCCTGGATGGTGATCTGCTTGCCGGCCGGACACTTCTTGGTCTCGGCCTTGGCGAGGTCCTCCGAGACGGTGCCGCGCTCCACGGCGATCTTCTTGCCGCACAGGTCCGACCAGGTGGCGATGCCCTTGGTGTCGCCCTTGCGGGTGTAGACGGAGACGCCGGCCTGGAGGTAGTCGACGAAGTCGACGCCCTCGCCGACCTTCTTGCCCGTGGTCGGGTCCACGCCGTCCTGGCGGTTCTTGTTGTCCGTCATCGCCGACATCGCGATGTCGTAGCGGTTGGAGCGCAGGCCGGTGAGCAGGGCGTCGAAGGTGCCGTTCTGGAAGTCGAACTTCACGCCGAGCTGCTTGCCCATCGCGTCCGCGAGGTCCGGGTCGATACCGGCGACCTTGCCGGAGGCGTCCTTGAACTCGACCGGGGCGTAGGAGATGTCGGAGCCGACCCGGATGACACCCTTGTCGCGGATCGAGGCCGGGAGCTTGTTCGCCAGCGGCGCCGAGGCGGACGACGCGTTGTCGGACGACTTGTCCGTGTCCTTGGTCTGGTCACCGCAGCCGGTGAGGATCAGGGCGCCTGCGACCGCGATCGCACCGGCCGCTGCCAGACGGGAGTGCTTGGCGGTGGTCGTACGACGGGTGGAGCGTGCGGTCATGGTGGTTCTCCTCCGGCGGATGGGTGGCGTTGCCGATGGGTGGTGGGGTCGACGACAGCACACCTTCGGGTGTCGCGACCTCGTGCGATTGACGCATCTTGCCATTCGGGATGCGCCAATCAGGGGACTCGCCATGTCAAAATCGGATAACGGGAGACCTCCGAACCCCTCATATGCGCCCCAGCAAGGCCGGATCATCTGCGGGAATGCCCTCTTCCGGCCGGAAGATCTTCTGCCCGTCCCGGGATGTGGATCAAAGGAACACGTCTTTTGGGTGATTCCAGGGCCTTGTCAAACATTCGACGAGTACTTGTCCCCATATTGGGCCAAGTGTCGGGGCGTCGTCATGTGACCTTCGCGTTATGGACTCGTCGCCGACGCCGCGCGTCCGGTATGAAGGTTCTTTACACCCCTCATCCTGGGGCTCAGGGCGCGTGTGCGGCGCGCCCGACGCGTATGCGCCCGAAGCATCACTCACAGGGCTGTGCGCGGTCCCGCCCACCCCTCACCAGGAGTGGCCACCCTCAAACCATGAACAATTAAGGGGTAAAACCAAGTGGCAGCGGAGATCGTCAATCCTCGCAGCGACAGCAGTACGGATCAGGACGGCGGGGCAGAGCCGCTGGATTCCTTCGATCCGGCGTTCGCGCTGCACCGTGGCGGCAAGATGGCCGTGCAGGCCACCGTGCCCGTCCGGGACAAGGACGACCTGTCCCTGGCGTACACGCCCGGCGTCGCGCGGGTGTGCACCGCCATCGCCGAGCAGCCGGACCTGGTCAACGACTACACATGGAAGTCGTCCGTCGTCGCCGTCGTGACCGACGGCACGGCCGTGCTCGGCCTCGGTGACATCGGACCCGAAGCCTCCCTCCCGGTGATGGAGGGCAAGGCGATCCTCTTCAAGCAGTTCGGCGGCGTGGACGCGGTGCCGATCGCCCTCGACTGCACCGACGCCGACGAGATCGTCGAGACCGTCGTGCGGCTCGCGCCGTCCTTCGGCGGCGTCAACCTGGAGGACATCTCGGCGCCCCGGTGCTTCGAGATCGAGCGCAAGCTCCAGGAGCGCCTCGACATCCCGGTCTTCCACGACGACCAGCACGGGACGGCGGTCGTCACCCTCGCCGCGCTGCGCAACGCGGCCCGGCTGAGCGGGCGCACCATCGCCGAGCTGCGCGCCGTCATCTCCGGCGCGGGCGCGGCCGGTGTCGCCATCGCCAAGATGCTGGTCGAGGCCGGCATCGGCGACGTCGCGGTCGCCGACCGCAAGGGCATCGTCTCCGCCGACCGGCAGGACCTCACGCCGGTCAAGCGCGAGCTGGCCGAGTTCACCAACAAGGCCGGCCTCAGCGGGACGCTGGAGGACGCGCTGAACGGCGCCGACGTCTTCATCGGCGTCTCCGGCGGCACGGTGGCCGAGGAGGCCGTCGCCTCCATGGCGAAGGGCGCCTTCGTCTTCGCCATGGCCAACCCGAACCCGGAGGTGCACCCCGACGTCGCGCACAAGTACGCGGCGGTCGTGGCCACCGGTCGGTCCGACTTCCCCAACCAGATCAACAACGTCCTCGCGTTCCCCGGCATCTTCGCCGGTGCGCTGCAGGTGCGGGCGTCGCGGATCACCGAGGGCATGAAGATCGCGGCGGCCGAGGCGCTGGCCGGGGTCGTCGGCGACGATCTCGCCGCGGACTACGTCATTCCCTCGCCGTTCGACGAGCGCGTCGCCCCCGCCGTCACGGCGGCGGTCGCCGCGGCCGCCCGGGCGGAGGGCGTCGCCCGCCGCTGATGTGACCCGGCGCGAGCCGGTACGAACCCGAATGGCCCCGCCCGAAAGAGCGGGGCCATTCCCTCGCCCGGGCACGCCACCGAGGACGGCCCGTGTCGCGGAACGGGGTGCGAACAGGGCGGTGCCCCAGCCGGCCGTACGGGTGACGGGCTCGGCGGTACGCGCGCGGGGAGGGGCGACGCACCCGGCGGTACGCGCGCGGGGGAGGAGCGGGAACGGTGGCCCACCTGGCCGGCACAGCGGCTGCGCATCCGGCGGAACGAGGCGCCGTGCGTCCCGTCGCACGCACGGCATCGTTGGCAAGAGGGCGTGTGTCACAGGGGCGGTCGGTTCCGTGACGGGCGGAGCGGGCCTATCGTCAAGGTCATGTTCGCTGTCTATGCCGCCCGAATCGACCGCGACCAGCCGCTGAACGGACTGGAGTCGGGGGAGCGCCCGGCCCCCGAGGCCCGCCCCGGCTGGAGCACCGTCAACGTCAGGGCCGCCTCCCTGAACCACCACGACCTCTGGTCCCTCAAGGGCGTGGGCCTGTCCGAGGACAGGCTGCCCATGATCCTCGGCTGCGACGCCGCGGGCGTCGACGAGGACGGCAACGAGGTCGTCCTCCACTCCGTCATCGGACAGAGCGGCCACGGCGTCGGCCCCGAGGAGCCCCGCTCCATCCTGACCGAGCGTTACCAGGGCACCTTCGCCGAGCAGGTCGCCGTCCCCACCTGGAACATCCTGCCCAAGCCGAAGGAACTCTCCTTCGCGGAGGCCGCCTGCCTGCCCACGGCCTGGCTCACCGCCTACCGGATGCTGTTCACCAACGCGGGCGTACGCCCCGGTGACTCGGTGCTGGTGCAGGGCGCCGGCGGCGGTGTCGCCACCGCCGCGATCGTCCTCGGCAAGGCCGCCGGCCTCAGGGTCTTCGCCACCAGCCGGGACGAGGCCAAGCGCAAGCGGGCTCTCGAACTCGGCGCCGTGGAGGCGGTGGAGGCCGGGGCGCGGCTGCCGCAGCGTGTGGACGCCGTGATCGAGACCGTCGGCGCGGCCACCTGGTCCCATTCGGTGAAGTCGCTGCGCCCCGGCGGGACCCTCGTCATCTCCGGCGCGACCAGCGGCGACCGCCCCTCCCACGCCGAGCTGACCCGGATCTTCTTCCTGGAACTCAAGGTGGTCGGCTCCACCATGGGCACCAAGGACGAACTGGAGGACCTGCTCTCCTTCTGCGCCGCCACCGGTGTTCGCCCCGTCATCGACGAGGTGCTGCCGCTCGACCGCGCCCGCGAGGGCTTCGAACGGCTGGCCTCCGGAGACCAGTTCGGCAAGATCGTCCTCAGCTCGTCCTGAGCGCCCGTCAGACCACCAGATCCTCGGGCCGCGTGACTCTCAGACCTTCGGGCCGCGCAGCAGGGCGCCGATGTGGGCCGCCGCCGTCGACAGATGGCGGCGGGTCTCACGCAGCTGATCGGCCGTGATGCCCTGGTCCCGGGCCGCGTCCCGGATGTCGTCCCGGAAGCGGTCCAGCAGCCGGTCCAGATCGCGGGCCGGGTCGCCGGTGAAGTCCTCGTGCGCCCACGAGGGTTCACAGGCGGCCGGGAAGTCCTCCGGGGTCTGGGAGTACTCGGCGCGCCCCGCCGCCTCGCCCGCGGACGGGCGACCGAACGCGAAGTTCTTGCCGAAGTCGCCGAACTCCTTGGCGATCTCGGTCAGCCCCTCGCGCACCCCCGTCGGCCAGTCGCCCCGTGCGAAGTGGTCCTGCACCTGCTCCTGGAGGCGCCGGGCGACACGCTGGAACTCCTCCTGTGCCTGGGCCCGGGCGCGCTCCTGCGCCTCCTTGGCCTGACGCCGGGCCCGCTGGGCCTCCTCACGGGCCCGCCGGCTCTCGTCCTTGGCGCGCCGGGCCTGCTCCTTCCACTCCTGCTTGACCCGGCGCATCTCCTCCTTGGCGGTCCGCCAGGCCTCATTCTCGTCGCCCGCGCCACCGGCCTCGCCGCTCCCGGACTCCCAGCCGCCCTTCGCCGGACCCTGCCGGGCCGCGGACGCCGCCGCGCGCATCTCCCGGCGCAGATCGCCCGCGGCGCCGCGCACATCGGCCCGGATCTCGGCGGCGAGTTCGGCGACCGACTCGCGGATCTCCAGCTCCAGGTCGGCCAGTTCACCGCTGCGGTCGGCCAGTTCGGCGCGGCCGGCGTCCGTGATGGCGTAGACCTTGCGGCCGCCCTCGGTGGTGTGGGTGACCAGGCCCTCGGCCTCCAGTTTGGCCAGCCGCGGATAGACGGTTCCCGCCGAGGGCGCGTACAACCCCTGGAAACGCTCTTCCAGGAGGCGGATCACCTCGTAGCCGTGGCGGGGGGCCTCGTCGAGCAGCTTGAGCAGATACAGCCGCAGACGTCCATGGGCGAAGACGGGAGGCATGTCAGAGCACCTTCTTGTCGGTCGTGCCGTCGGCCGGGCCGTCGGTGGGGCCGGTCCCGCCCGGAGCGGAGTCCCCGAAGTCGTCCGCTGCCTGCGGCCGGCGCAGCAGGGCGATGGAGCCGGAGACGGTCGTCGCCTTCAGCCTGCCCTGGCCCGTCCCCAGCCGGCCGGTGATCCGCTTGGCACCCCACTGGCCGTTCACCCGGAGGTCCTCGAAGGCGTTGGAGACCGAACCGCTCGCGGTGTTCGCCTCCACCCGGGTGTCCGCGGGGTGGGGCAGCCGGATGGCGATCTCACCGGAGACGTTCGTCAGGGAGATGTCGGTGGGGCGGCTCGCCGGATCGATGTCGATGATCATCGAGCCGCTCACCGAGTCGCCCCGCACCGAGGAGCCGGCGCCCTCGACCACCGTCAGGTCACCGGAGACCGAGTGGAAGCTCAGGTCCCCGGAGAGGGCCTGCGCCTCCACGCTGCCGGAGACGGTGTCGGCGCGCACCGGGCCGGTGACGCGCACCAGCGTGGTGTCGCCGGTGACGCCCCTGACCTCTGTGCGGCCGTCGATCCCGGAGACCACCGCGGCGGCGCCGACCACCCCGACCTCGACGCGCGTGCTCGCCGGGACGGCCAGGGAGACCACGGCGCTGCGCCGCCAGCCCTTGCGGTCGAGCCACTTGAGGAAGCCCTTCCAGGGCAGGTCGTCGTAGGCGACGGTCAGCGTGCCGCCCTGCTGGGTGACCAGGAGGGGAGGCCCCTCTATCTCGGACACCTCCAGCCGGGCGGAGTCGTCGTCCGTGCCCACGACGTTCACCGTGCCGTTGACGACGCGGACGTGCAGTTCGGTCACGGGCTTGTCGAAGGTGAGCTTCCTGGGCTCCCCCACGGACCACTCGGACATGGTGCTGACCTCCTGGGACGGACCGGAACGGTGACGCGACACGCCATATCGTGTCCACCACCAGACACGATATATCGCGGACACGGAAAGTCAAGACACACGAAAGGGGCGCCCCCCGAAGGAGCGCCCCGCGGACGGGCCGCCGGCCCCGCCGGCACCGGACCCGCCACCGGTACCGGGCCCGGGCCGGCCGGCACCGGGCCGTCCCGGCCCTACTCGTCTTCCTCGTCGTCCAGGCGGGCCAGCCAGGTGGCCAGCCGCTCCACCGGAACCTCGAAGTCCGGGTTCAGGTCGACGAAGGTCCGCAGCTGCTCGGCCAGCCACTCGAAGGTGACCTCCTCCTCGCCCCGCCGCTTCTCCAGCTCTTCGATGCCACGGTCAGTGAAGTACATGCGCCCAAGGATAAGTGCGCCGAAAGCCTGCGGAAACGGCCGGGCCGCGGGCGCCCTGGCACCCGGGACGCCCCGGCCCGCACCACCCATGACGAAAGCGGCCGGGCCGCACCCCCACTGGGGATGCGGCCCGGTCACGCGCGACCCGCGGACGAGGACGCCCGCGGCAGCGGCTACGCCTCGAACACCTCGCGCACCAGCTGCTCCTGCTCCGCCTGGTGCCGCTTGGCGGAACCCACGGCGGGGGAGGAGGAGTGCGGGCGGGAGATGCGGCGCAGGCGCTCGCCGTGCGGCACGTCCGCGCCGACCGCCAGGTCCAGGTGGTCGATCAGGTTGAGCGCGATGAACGGCCAGGCGCCCTGGTTGGCCGGCTCCTCCTGGGCCCACAGGTACTTCTCGGCGTTCGGGTACTTCTTGATCTCCGCCTGGAGCTCCGCACCCGGCAGCGGGTACAGGCGCTCGATGCGGATGATCGCGGTGTCCGTCACGCCGCGCTTCTTCCGCTCGGCGTCGAGGTCGTAGTAGACCTTGCCGGAGCAGAAGACGACCTTCTTCACGGCGTTCGCCTCGACCGAGGCGTCGCCGATGACCGGGCGGAAGCGGCCCGTCGTGAACTCCTCCGTCTTCGAGGCGGCGGCCTTCAGGCGCAGCATCGACTTCGGGGTGAAGACCACCAGCGGCTTGTGGTGCGGGTTGTGCACCTGCCACCGCAGGAGGTGGAAGTAGTTCGACGGCAGGGTCGGCATCGCGACCGTCATGTTGTTCTGCGCGCACAGCTGGAGGTAACGCTCGATCCGGGCCGAGGAGTGGTCCGGGCCCTGGCCCTCGTAGCCGTGCGGCAGCAGCAGCGTGACGCCGGAGGTCTGGCCCCACTTCTGCTCGGCGGCCGAGATGTACTCGTCGATGACCGACTGGGCGCCGTTGGCGAAGTCGCCGAACTGGGCCTCCCACATCACCAGCGCGTCCGGGCGGGTCAGCGAGTAGCCGTACTCGAAGCCCATGACCGCGTACTCGGAGAGCAGCGAGTCGTAGACGTTGTAGCGGGCCTGGTCGTCGGAGAGGTACAGCAGCGGCGTGTAGTCCTCGCCGGTCTCGCGGTCGATGAGGACCGCGTGGCGCTGGCCGAAGGTGCCGCGGCGCGAGTCCTGGCCGGACAGCCGGACCGGGACGCCCTCCAGCAGCAGCGAGCCGATGGCGAGGGTCTCGCCCATGCCCCAGTCGATGGTGCCGTCCTCGACCATCGCCGCCCGGCGCTGGAGCTGGGGCAGCAGACGCGGGTGGACGGTGAAGTGCTCGGGCAGGTTGACCTGGGACTCGGCGATCCGCTTGACGACCTCGGCGGAGATCGCCGTGTCGACCTCGGCCGGGAAGCCGGCCTGCGGGTCAGCGGCGGCCGGGACGGCGGGCTGCGCGGTGGCCTCACGGACCTCGGTGAAGACCTTCTCCAGCTGGCCCTGGTAGTCCTGGAGCGCCTGCTCGGCCTCTTCCAGGGTGATGTCGCCGCGACCGATCAGGGACTCGGTGTAGAGCTTGCGCACCGAGCGCTTCTTGTCGATCAGGTCGTACATCAGCGGCTGGGTGAAGGCCGGGTTGTCCGACTCGTTGTGACCGCGGCGGCGGTAGCAGATGAGGTCGATCACCACGTCCTTGTTGAACGCCTGGCGGAACTCGAAGGCGAGCCGCGCCACACGCACGACGGCCTCCGGGTCGTCGCCGTTCACGTGGAAGATCGGGGCCTCGATCATGCGGGCCACGTCGGTGGCGTACATCGAGGAGCGCGAGGACTCCGGAGCGGCGGTGAAGCCGACCTGGTTGTTGATGACGATGTGGACCGTGCCGCCGGTGCGGTAGCCGCGCAGCTGCGACATGTTCAGGGTCTCGGCCACCACGCCCTGGCCCGCGAAGGCCGCGTCGCCGTGGATCGCCACCGGCAGGACGGTGAAGTCCGTGCCGCCCTTGTTGATGATGTCCTGCTTGGCGCGGGCGATGCCCTCGATGACCGGGTCGACCGTCTCCAGGTGGGAGGGGTTCGCGGCCAGCGAGACCTTGATCTGCTCGCCGTCCAGGCCGGTGAAGACGCCCTCGGCGCCCAGGTGGTACTTGACGTCGCCGGAGCCGTGCATCGACTTCGGGTCGAGGTTGCCCTCGAACTCGCGGAAGATCTGCGCGTACGACTTGCCGACGATGTTCGCCAGCACGTTCAGGCGGCCGCGGTGGGCCATGCCGATGACGACCTCGTCCAGGCGGGACTCGGCCGCGGAGTCGAGGACCGCGTCCAGCAGCGGGATGACGGACTCGCCGCCCTCCAGGGAGAACCGCTTCTGGCCGACGTACTTGGTCTGCAGGAAGGTCTCGAAGGCCTCCGCCGCGTTCAGCCGGCGCAGGATGCGCAGCTGCTCCTCGCGCTCCGGCTTGGAGTGCGGGCGCTCCACGCGGTCCTGGATCCACTTGCGCTGCTTGGGGTCCTGGATGTGCATGAACTCGATGCCGACCGTGCGGCAGTACGAGTCGCGCAGCACACCGAGGATGTCGCGCAGCTTCATCATCGACTTGCCGGCGAAGCCGCCGACGGCGAACTCGCGCTCCAGGTCCCACAGGGTGAGGCCGTGCTCGACGATGTCCAGGTCGGGGTGCTTGCGCTGGCGGTACTCCAGCGGGTCGGTGTCGGCCATGACGTGGCCGCGGACCCGGTAGGAGTGGATCAGCTCGAAGACGCGGGCGGCCTTGGTGACGTCGTCGTCGTGGCTGGCGTCGATGTCCTTGAGCCAGCGGACCGGCTCGTAGGGGATGCGCAGCGCCTCGAAGATCTCGTCGTAGAAGCCGTTCTCGCCGAGCAGCAGGTTGGCGACCTGGCGCAGGAACTCGCCGGAGGCGGCGCCCTGGATGACCCGGTGGTCGTAGGTCGACGTGAGCGTCATGACCTTGGAGATGCCGAGCTTGTTCAGGGTGTCCTGGGAGGTGCCCTGGAACTCCGCCGGGTAGTCCATGGAGCCGACGCCCATGATCACCGACTGGCCGGGCATCAGGCGCGGCACGGAGTGCACGGTGCCGAGGCCGCCGGGGTTGGTCAGGGAGACGGTGACGCCGGTGAAGTCGTCCATCGTCAGCTTGCCGTCGCGGGCGCGGCGGACGATGTCCTCGTAGGCCTGCCAGAACTCGAAGAAGTTCAGCGTCTCGGCCTTCTTGATCGCCGCGACGACGAGCTGGCGGTCGCCGTTGGGCTTGACCAGGTCGATGGCGAGACCGAGGTTGACGTGCGGCGGCTTGACCAGGGTCGGCTTGCCGTCCTTCTCCCCGAAGGAGTGGTTCATCGACGGCATGGCCTTGATGGCCTGCACCATCGCGTACCCGATCAGGTGCGTGAAGGAGATCTTCCCGCCGCGGGCCCGCTTGAGGTGGTTGTTGATGACGATGCGGTTGTCGAACAGCAGCTTCACCGGGACGGCGCGCACGGAGGTGGCCGTGGGCAGCTCCAGGGAGGCGTTCATGTTCTTGGCGACCGCGGCGGACGGGCCGCGCAGCGTCACGAACTCCGGGCCCTCGGGGGACGCGGCGGCGGGCTCGGCCTTGGCGGCCGGCTTCGCGGGCGCCGGGGCCTTCGCGGGCGCCGGGGCCTTCGCCGGGGCGGTGGCCGGGGCCGGGGCGGGCTGCGCCGGGGCGGCTGCGGGCGCGGCCGGGGCCGCAGCCGCCGGAGCCTGCGCGGCGGGCGCCGCCTGGGACGTCGTGCCGGCTCCCGCGGCCCCCGCGGCCGCGGGAGCCGACGGGGCCGAGGAGTCAGCCGCGGCGGCCCCCGGCTTGTAGTCGGCGAAGAAGTCCCACCAGGCGCGGTCTACGGAGTTCGGGTCCTGGAGGTACTGCTGATAGATCTCGTCGACGAGCCACTCGTTGGCACCGAAGGCCGCCGCGGGGTTCTTCCCGTCCTGGCTGGTCTCGGTGGAGATGCTCGAGTTACTGGGGGACTGTGGCGACACGGCGGCAACCGCCCTCTTCCGCTTCACAAGGTGATGGACAGCGGGAATAAAGGCTACGCCTCCCGGAGGGGGAAGGTCAGGTCGGGCCGGTTCATCGTCGCGTAAGTCACATCGAAAGCTGTGTTTCGGGGCTTGAAATGGCGGGAAACAAGCGTGGTTCGCCTGAGCGCGGGAAGGGGGGACCCGGGTCCGGCCCGTACGGGGCGCGGTCCCCTGCCTGATCACACGTGTCCGTCTGCCCGGATGCTCGTGGATCTTGTGGTTCCGGCTCGAACTTTACGTCAACTTTGAACTGAGGGAAGCCCTGGAAGGGTGATGAGGATCCGGCAGCCCCGCTCGGATTCGGCCACCCCGATCCGGCCGCCGTGCAGATCCACCGCCCAGCGCGCGATCGCCAGCCCGAGCCCGGTCCCGCCGTCGCTGCCCGGACCGTGCGGCCGGCTCACCTGGCCCCGGTTGAAGCGCTCGAAGACACGGTGCCACTCGGAGCGGGGGATGCCGGGTCCCTCGTCGAGGACCTCCAGCTCCAGCGACTCCGGCTGCGGACCGCGCCGCGCCTTCACCGTCACCTGGCCGTGCGGCGGGCTGTGCTTGACGGCGTTGTCGATCAGATTGGCGAGCACCTGGTGGACCCGCTCCGGGTCGGCGTGCGCGGTCAGCTCGGGCGGGGAGACGTCCAGGCGCAGATGGACGTCCGTACGGGTGTGACTGCCGGACCCGGAGGCCATCTCCGCGCGCGCGGAGGCGACCATGTTGGCCTCCTTCAGCACCCCCGACAGATACGGCCACACCTCGAACCGGCGCATCTTCAGCGGCACGACGCCGTTGTCCAGACGGGACAGGTCCAGCAGCGTCTCCACCAGCCGGCCGAGCCGCTCGGTCTGCTTCAGGGCGGTGCGCATGGTCTCCGCGTCGGGCTCGGTGACCCCGTCCACGATGTTCTCCAGCACCGCCCGCAGGCCCGCGATCGGGGTGCGCAGCTCGTGCGAGACGTTCGCCACCAGCTCCTTGCGCTGCTGGTCCTGCGCCGCCAGCTCGTCCGCCATGCGGTTGATCGTCTGCGCCAGGTCGCCGAGTTCGTCCCGGCGGTTCTCGCGCACCCGGCGGGTGTAGTCGCCGTGCGAGATCGAGCGGGCCACGGCGTTCATCTCGTCCAGCGGCGCGGTGAGCGAGTGCGCCACGAACTGCGTGATGAGCAGGGTGGCGATCATCGAGAACACCATGATGAAGCGCAGCTCGGTCCGGGTGTGCACCGCGATCATCGACAGCCCCGTCGTGATCAGCACCGAGATGACCACCAGCGCGCCGAGCTTGGTCTTGACCGAGAAGCCCAGCCTGATCCGCGCGCGGAAGCCGCTGCGGCGCCCGGCCGGGGAACCGGCGTCGCCCAGGACCGGGAAGCCGGGCCGGACCCGGGCGGGGGAGCCGTTCACCGTCCCGTCCGCAACCGGGTGTGCGCCCTCGCGCCCGTCACCACGTCCCGCACCGCGCTCGCCGTCGCGGGCCGCCCGCCGCTCCCGGCGCGCGCTCTCGCGACGCCGCCCGAACGGAAGTTCCCGCCGGTCCCGCCGTGCGGCCGGCCGCCCCGCGCTCATGGGGTCGGCGTCTCCAGCGCGTAACCCACGCCGTGCACCGTGCGGATCCGCTCGGCGCCGATCTTCCGGCGCAGCGCCTTGATGTGGCTGTCGACGGTCCGGGTGCCGGAGGCGTCCGCCCAGTCCCACACCTCGGCCAGCAGCTGCTCGCGGGAGAGCACCGCGCGCGGGGTGTTCGCCAGGCACACCAGCAGGTCGAACTCGGTGGGCGTGAGGTGCACGTCCTCGCTGCGCACCCGCACCCTGCGCTGCGCGTGGTCGATCTCCAGCTCGCCCAGGCGCAGGATGCCGCTGCGCGGCGTCGCGGCGGCCAGCGCGGCCCGCTCCATGCGGCGCAGCAGCACATGCACGCGCGCCGCCAGCTCCCGCATCGAGAACGGCTTGGTCATGTAGTCGTCGGCACCCACCCCGAGCCCGACGAGCATGTCGGTCTCGTCGTCGCGCGCTGTGAGCATCAGCACCGGAACCGGGCGCTGCGCCTGCACCCGGCGGCAGACCTCCAGGCCGTCGAAGCCGGGCAGCATGATGTCGAGGATCAGCAGATCCGGCTGCCAGGCCTCGGCGGTGTCGACGGCGGCCGGGCCGTCGCCCGCGGTCTGCACCGAGAATCCCTCGGCCCGCAGGCGGGTGGCGATGGCGTCCAGGATGGTCTGATCGTCCTCGACGACCAGGACCCGGCGCTGTGCGCCCGGGCCGGCCGTCGTGCCGTTGTGCGAGGTGTGTGTCTGCTCCATCGCCCGCCCCTGAGGTGTGCTTCCGGAATCCGTGGGGTGATTCCTCGACTGCGCATGGTTGCGATTGACGCTTGAATGATCGGCGCCAGGGATGCAGCGTACGGGGAGTCACCGTCGCATTGCTATCCAGGTCTGACGGCGAGATGCACGACGTCGGGAACGCCCCGGGCAACCGGGATCTCTTCGGTGTGCACCTGCTGGAATCCGACATTCCGCAAGGTTCCTTCAAATTCCGGAGACGGCTGCGCCGACCACACGGCGAGCACTCCGCCGGGCCTCAACACCCGTACGCAGGAGGCGAGTCCGGGCGGCCCGTACAGTCCCCGATTGCCCTCCGTGACGGTCCAGTCGGGGCCGTTGTCGATGTCGAGGCAGAGCGCGTCGAAAGTGTCCGATGTCTCATTGACGTAAGCGAGCAGATCGGCTTCGACGATGCCGGTGCGCGCATCGGCGAGCGCCGGCGCGGTCAGTCCGGACAGCGGGCCGTCGCGGTGCCAGTCGATGATCGCGGGCTCCCGCTCGACCACGGTGATCCGGCCCCAGCGCGGGTCGGCGGCGGCGTGCGCCAGCGAGAAGCCGACGCCGAGCCCGCCGATCAGCACGTGCGGCGCCGGGCGGTCGTCCAACGCGGCGCGGGCCGCGTCCACGAGCAGCCGCTCGGAGCGGCCGTCGGAGGTGTCCATCAGGAAGCAGCCGTTGGCGATGATCTGGAGCAGCGCCCCGTGCCGGCGCAGCACGACCTCGCCGTAGGGGCCCTCGCGGCGGTCCAGGACCACAGGGGTCTCGTACGAGGCGGTCATGGTGTCATCCTGCCCCAACTGATCACGGCGGCCACGCGAATTACGGGTGACGGGAGGCGAGCTCCGCCGCAGGCCGCGCAGTTCGCCGCGCGGCGGGAGTGAGCCATGAGGCCGCTGTGAATCGGCCACCGGGTGGCGTCGGTCATAGACAGGGGTGCGCGCGGTGCGAAGGGTTGGGTCCGACGGAAAGGAGCCCTGCCGTGGAGCGGACCGCCCCGGACGAGGCCGTGACCTCGCCCCTGCTGGACGGCGTGCCGCGCCAACGGCCCAGGACGGAGCCGTCCGGGGTGCCGCCGGAGGCGGTCCCCCCGACCGTCGGGGCCGGCGGGGGCTCTGCGCACACCGGGGCCGCCGGGGGTCCTGAGGCGGTCGGAGTCGTCGCAGTCCCTGAGGTCGCCGGGGGCGTCGGTACCGCCGGGCCGGTGGCCGCGGCCTCCGGGGTTGCGCGCCGCTGCCGTCCGCGCCTGGCCCGCCTGCTGCCCCGCCCCGCCGCGACCCCCTTCACCTTCGCCTACGGCACGCTGCTCGTCGTCACCTCGGCCGTCGCGCGGTACGCCGGTCCCGACGTGATGGACGCCGTGTACCGCGGCTCCAGCACGGACGTCGCCCACCTCGTCCGGACGCCGCTGCCGGTGCTGGCGGGCAGCGCGCTGTGGATCGCGGGCGGCATCGCCTCGCCGTACTCCCTGTGCTTCCTGCTGGTCCTCACCGGGCTGGAGCGGCGGATAGGGGCGGTGCGCGCGGCCTGCGTCTTCCTGTGCGGGCACGTACTGGCCACCCTCGCCACCGAGGTCCCCGTCGGGCTCGCGGTCCTGGCGGGGCGACTGCCCGACAGCTCGCTGCACCGCCTCGACTACGGCATCAGCTTCGGCGTCGCCGCGAGCCTCGGCGCCCTGGCGGGGCTGCTGCGGCCCTGGGCGCGCTGGAGCGTGCTCGCGGTGTTCGTGGGGGCGGCGCTGTCGGACCTGCTCACCTTCGCCGACCCGATGACGAGCGCGGGGCACCTGATCGCCGTGACCCTCGGTGTCGCGACCTGGCCCGCGCTGCGGCGGTGGAGCGGGCGGCGAGCGGGGGCCGACGGGCCGTGGGGGCGGAGGGCTGACGGGGGGTCCTGCGGACGGGGCTGAACGGGCGTCGCGCGGACGGCTGACCGTGCGCCGGCCGGAGCCCTGCCGGCACCGCTCTCACCTGCTGTTTCCGCTCCGTTCCCGGCTGATCGCTCACAGCGAACAAGAGTCGGGGAACAATCATGGGCGCCCACGCATTGAGTCGGCATAGCTCAACTTGACTGCCGAAAGGGAGATCATGGCTGCTGAGTCCATGCCGTTCACGCCGATCGTCCTGCCTGTGCTGCCCCTCGACGACGAGGTCGTGCTGCCAGGGATGGTGGTCCCGCTCGATCTGAGCGACTCCGAGGTGCGCGCCGCGGTCGAGGCCGCGCAGGCCGCCGCCCGGGACGAGCCCGGCAAGCCGCGGGTGCTGCTGGTGCCCCGGATCGAGGGCACGTACGCGAAGACCGGAGTGCTGGGCACCGTCGAGCAGGTCGGACGGCTCGCCGACGGCGACCCCGGCGCGCTGATCCGCGGCCGGAGCCGGATCCGGATCGGCGCCGGGACCACCGGGCCGGGCGCGGCCCTGTGGGTCGAGGGCACGCGGATCGACGAGAGCGTGCCGGACCCGCTGCCCGGTCAGGTCGCCGAGCTGGTGAAGGAGTACAAGGCCCTCGCCACCGCCTGGCTGCGCAAGCGCGGCGCCTGGCAGGTCGTCGACCGGGTCCAGGCCATCGAGGACGTCTCCGCGCTCGCCGACAACTCCGGCTACTCGCCGTTCCTGACCACCGACCAGAAGGTCGAGCTGCTGGAGACCGCCGAACCGGTGGCCCGCCTCAAGCTCGCCACCCAGCAACTGCGCGACCACCTCGCCGAGCAGGACGTCGCCGAGACCATCGCCAAGGACGTCCAGGAGGGCGTCGACAAGCAGCAGCGCGAGTTCCTGCTGCGCCGCCAGCTCGAAGCCGTCCGCAAGGAGCTGCGCGAGCTGAACGGGGAGAGCGAGGGCGAGGAGTCCGACGACTACCGCGCCCGCGTCGAGGCCGCCGACCTGCCCGAGAAGGTCCGCGAGGCCGCCCTCAAGGAGGTCGACAAGCTGGAGCGCGCCTCCGAGCAGTCGCCCGAGGGCTCCTGGATCCGCACCTGGCTCGACACGGTCCTGGAGATGCCGTGGAACGAGCGCACCGAGGACGCCTACGACATCCAGGGCGCCAAGGCGGTGCTGGACGCCGAGCACGCCGGACTGGAGGACGTGAAGGAGCGCATCACCGAGTACCTGGCGGTGCGCAAGCGCCGCGGCGAGCGTGGCCTCGGCGTGATCGGCGGGCGGCGCGGCGGCGCGGTGCTCGCCCTGGTCGGCCCGCCCGGCGTCGGCAAGACCTCGCTCGGCGAGTCCGTCGCGCACGCCATGGGCCGCACGTTCGTCCGGGTCGCCCTCGGCGGCGTCCGCGACGAGGCCGAGATCCGCGGCCACCGGCGTACGTACGTCGGCGCGCTGCCCGGCCGGATCGTGCGCGCCATCAAGGAGGCCGGGTCGATGAACCCGGTGGTCCTGCTGGACGAGATCGACAAGGTGGGCTCCGACTTCCGCGGCGACCCGGCCGCGGCCCTGCTCGAAGTCCTCGACCCGGCGCAGAACCACACCTTCCGGGACCACTACCTGGAGGTGGAGCTGGACCTGTCCGACGTGGTCTTCCTCGCCACCGCCAACGTCCTGGAGGCCATCCCGGAGGCGCTGGCGGACCGGATGGAGATCGTCCGGCTGGACGGCTACACCGAGGACGAGAAGGTCGTCATCGCCCGCGACCACCTGCTGCCGCGCCAGCTGGAGCGGGCCGGTCTGCTCGCGGACGAGGTGACCATCGAGGAGGGCGCGCTGCGCCGGCTGGCCGGCGAGTACACCCGCGAGGCGGGCGTGCGCACCCTGGAGCGGTCCATCGCCCGGCTGCTGCGCAAGATCGCGGCGCAGCACGAACTGGGCGAGCGGGAGCTGCCGTTCACCGTCACCGGCGGGGATCTGCGCGACCTGATCGGCCGGCCGCACCATGTGCCGGAGTCCGCACAGGACCCGGCCGAGCGCCGGACGGCCGTGCCCGGCGTGGCGACCGGCCTGGCGGTGACCGGGGCCGGCGGCGACGTGCTGTACGTCGAGGCGTCGCTGGCCGACCCGGAGACGGGCGCCGCGGGGCTGACGCTCACCGGTCAGCTGGGCGACGTGATGAAGGAGTCCGCGCAGATCGCGCTGAGCTTCCTGCGCAGCCACGGCGCGGAGCTGGAGCTGCCGGTGGGCGATCTGAAGGACCGGGGCGTGCACATCCACTTCCCGGCGGGCGCGGTTCCCAAGGACGGTCCGAGCGCGGGCGTCACGATGACGACCGCGCTGGCCTCGCTGCTGTCCGGGCGGCTGGTGCGCACGGACGTGGCGATGACCGGTGAGGTGTCGCTCACCGGGCGGGTGCTGCCCATCGGCGGCGTCAAGCAGAAGCTGCTCGCCGCCCATCGCGCGGGGGTGACCACCGTGATCATCCCCAAGCGCAACGAGCCGGACCTGGACGACGTCCCGGCGGAGGTGCTGGACAAGCTCGACGTCCACGCCGTCACCGACGTCCGCCAGGTCCTGGAACTGGCCCTCGCGCCGGCGACGAACGGTGCGGAGAGGGAGGTTCCGGCGGCGGCGTGACGGACGCCGCCGGATGTACGAAGGCCCGGGTCCCCTTGCGGGGCCCGGGCCTTCACCCGCGCGCGGCGGCTGCGCGGAGTCGTGGAGCCGATCGGCCCGGGCTGATCGGCCACGGGGCCGAAGAGCCGCGGGCAGCCGTTGGCGAGGGCCGGGGCGCCGTTGCCGTGCTTGTCCGGGGGGCGCCCCCCGGGCCCCCGGCGGTCGAGGGCTAGCCGTTGGCGAGTGCCTGCACGCGGTCCAGGGCGCCGTTGCCGTGCTTGTCCGGGGGGGCGTCCCCCGGGCCCCCGGCGGCCGAGGGCTAGCCGTTGGCGAGTGCCTGCACGCGGTCCAGGGCGCCGTTGAACTTGTCGTGGTCGCCGACGGTCGGGCCGGACGAGGTGTACTGCCACATCGTGTAGTAGCCCCAGCCGGCCGGCAGCGTACCCACGGTGGAGGCGTAGCGGGCGATCCACAGCGGGTTGTTCGCGGCGAAGCCGCCGTAGTCGCCGGTGCACTGGGTCCACCAGCTGGTGGCCGTGTAGATGACGGCGTCGCGGCCGGTGCGGGCCTTGTAGGTGTTCAGGAAGTCGGCGATCCAGCTGACCATGGCGCTCGCGGACTTGCCGTAGCAGGCGGCGCCGTAGGGGTTCCACTCGATGTCGAGGGCGCCCGGCAGGGTCTTGCCGTCCTTGGACCAGCCGCCGCCGTGGTCCACGAAGTAGTTGGCCTGGGTGGCGCCGCTGGTGGTGTCCGGGGTCGCGAAGTGGTACGCGCCGCGGATCATGCCGACGTTGTACGAGCCGTTGTACTGCTGCGCGAAGTAGGGGTTGGTGTAGTACGTGCCCTCGGTCGCCTTGGTGTAGGCCCACCGGACGCCGCTGTTCCAGAGGGTGGACCAGGCGACGTTGCCCTGGTAGCCGGCGACGTCGACGCCCTCGGTCTGGGCGGCCTTGTCGGTCGTGGGTGTGCCGCTCTGGCCGTCGTGGGCCAGAACGCCCATGCCCATGTAGGCGGAGCCGCGGGCGGGCGTCGTGGTGGCCGAGGAGGGCGCCGTGAGGAGGAAGGAGAACGCCGCGAGCAGGATTCCCGCTGCGGTCAGCCGCCGGGCGCGGGCCGTTCCGGATCTGTGCACGGGCATGACGTGCCTCCGAAAGCTCGGTGTTGCTCGGTGGGGGATAAAGCGGGCACGGCCCACGGTCGCACGGGGGGAGAGCGGATCAGGGAAGACCCGCCGGTGACGGTGCTGGCGTGAGCATGCCATTCACTGTTCTGGGGGAGACGCTACGCACGTAGACCCGGGGCTGGGAAGGGGGTCCGGGGTCCGCCGTTGGTCTACGCCTGCGGAATACTGACGGAGCTGCGGCGATGGCGGCGGATGGCGGAAACTTTCAGGACCGGGAAACTTCAGGCAGGGGCTGACGTGCACGAAGACGCGAACAGCGGAGTACCCGCGGACGAACCGGGCTCGTCGCCCAGTGGTGCAGACCGGGCCTTCCTCGCCCTGGAGCGGGAACTGACGCTGCTGCTGCGCCGGGCGCGGGCGAGCCAGGGCGAGATGGCCCGTGAGGTCCACCCCGAGCTGGAGCCCTCCGCGTACGGGCTGCTGGCCCGGCTGGACGAGTGCGGCGGCCAGCGCGCCACGGCGCTCGCCGCGTACATCGGCGTCGGCAAGGCCACCATGTCCCGGCAACTGCGTGCCCTGGAGGAGCTGGGGCTCGTCGCCCGCGAGCCGGACCCCGCGGACGGGCGGGCCTGGCTGGTGGCCCTCACCCCCGACGGCCGTCGCCGGGTCGGCCAGGTACGGGAGGCGCGCCGCGCCCGCTACGTCCGCAAGCTCGCCCACTGGGACCGCCGCGAGGTCGCCGAACTGGCCCGGTTGCTGCACGAGCTGAACAGCGTCGTGGACAAGTAACCGCGGAGCCGCAGGCCGCGAGCGGCAGGCGGCAGGGGACGAGCCGGGAAGCGGCCCGCCACGCCGCCGCCCCACCCGGGGCTCGTCGCCTCGGCCGGGCACTCGGGGCCGCCGTGGCCGGCCACCGCCGGACCCGCCCCGTACGGGACCGCTGCGCCGACAGCCGCCGGACTCGCCGCGCGGCCGCGCGCTCGGGGCGCCGTGCCGACGCTCTGCCCGAAACGTCGCGCGGTCACGCGCTCGATGCCGCCGCCCGTCACCCCGCCCGCAGGCGCCGCCCCGGCGTCTGCCCAGGGCCGTCCCGGCGGCTCACCCCTCACAGTTCCGCGAACGCCACCGTCGCGTCGTCGTGCGTCTTGCTGCGGCCGAGGTGGGTGCGGGTGTCGCGGTCGGCCCGCTCCAGTTCCCGTACGCGGTCCACCAGCCTCCGCGCGCCCTCCTTGCGGATCAGGGCGAGGCACTGGGTCCAGTCGCCCTCGCCGAACTTCTCCGTCCAGCGCGCCGCCCCGTCCGTCAGCGCGGCCAGGGCGCGGACCCGGTCGCGCGGCACGCTGCCCGTCACCGCGCGCTCGGCCACCGAGGGGTCCGCCGCCGCGGTGAAGAAGCCGCCCTCCTTGTTGCGCAGGGTGGCGTCGACGAGCTCGTCGGTGGCCAGCGCGGCACGGGGCAGCCGGGCCAGCCGGTCGTCCAGGACGGGCAGGACCGAGCCGTCGGCGGTCTCCAGCAGCAGTGCCGAGTCGGACAGGACGAGATGGTCGACGGTGTGGGCGGACCACCGCGCGAGCACCACGGTTGCCTGCGGCGTGCGCGGGTGAGAAAGGTCACAGGTGAGCGCGTGGGCCTCGGCGGTCCGCGCGATCGCCCGGGAGAGAATCTCCGTCAGCGTCAGATCTGCGCAGGAAACGGTCAGTTCGGTCAGCGCGCCGCCGAGCCGGGCGGTGAACCAGGGGACGGAATGCAGACACCCGGTCTCCTCCGTCGGCGTCACCCCGTCCAGGACGACGAGACAGCCGCCCTGCCCGGAGGCGGGCAGTGCGACGGCGGCGAAGTCCTCGTTGGGGCGATCGGGAAGGCCCGGCTCGGAAACAACCTCAGTACGCATCCGGCCAGTCTGCACCAGCCCTTCACATGGCCCGCCGAAACCTGGCAACCACCTGCGAAACATCGCGGCAACGCAGGTCAACCGCCGGTTTTCGGGGGTATTGGCAGGATCCGGGAAGGCGTAGCGGCGAATCCTGCCAAAGCCTGCCGCAGACGTCCAACCGGCCCCCCGGAACCGGCCCCGGCACAGGCCGGAGGAACTTGCTCGCCAACTCCCCTCCGATGTTCACTCCTTCGGGTGGCCGGTCGGATGATGCGGGACCACTGCCCACCGGCACTGGGAGGGTCGGAAACCGACGCAGGTCCCCCGCACGCGCGACAGCGCAGGCCGGGGAGGGTGCGCGCACCCGTCGTACCAGCTGACGGAGCGCCACCCGGGCCCATGAGTACACGAGTACAGGAATGCGAGCACCGGTGCAGAAGAAGCGGCCTCGGCGCACAGGCAAGCAGACGGCCACCGCGGGCGGACCGGCACAGCCGCCCGGCACGCCCCCCGTGGCTTCCGCCGCCCCCGCCGCCCCCGCCGTCCCGGTCGGCAAGGGCCGCCCCACGCATGTGCGCAACCGGCTCATCGCCGCGGTCGCCGTCGTGACCGCCGCCGTCGCCGCGGCCGGCGCGCCCTCCGTGATCGCCGCCTCCGGGCAGCTGAGCGACTCCCAGGACCTGGTGACCCTCGCCGGGCGCACCCAGGACGCCCTCGTCCTGGCCCACTCGCTCGCCGACGAACGCGACGAGGTCACCTCCTACGTCGCCGCCGGCCGACCCAAGTCCAAGGCGCCCTCCGAGCAGCGCAGCACCCGCGTGGACCGCCAGGTCGACGAGCTGCGTACCGACCCGGACATCCCCTCCTGGCTGCGCAGCGACCTGAACGGCGTCGCCGCCGTGCGCCGCTCGGCGCTCACCGGGCAGACCGGCGCCCTCCAGGTCCACCAGGAGTACTCCGCCACCATCGCGGAACTCCACAAGCTCGCCGAACAGCTGGCCGACCAGATGCCCGCCCGGGCCGGTTCCGGCGCGCACGCGCTCGCCGAGCTGGACACCGCCGTCCAGCAGGCCGCCGCCGCCCGTGGACTGCTGCTGGCCGCCCTGAACGTGCCGCACTCCGCGCGCTCCGTCTACGACCCCCTCACCGGGCTGACGACGCGCGAGCCCACCTCCTCGGCCGCCGGCGCCAAGCAGCGCGACGCCCTCAGCGCCGCCGCCCAGCAGGCCCGGGTGCGCTCGGACGCCGCCCTCGCGGAGTTCCGCGACACCGCGCCCGGGACGGCCCGCGACTCCTACGACTCCACGGTCACCGGAGCCGAGGCGAAGAGCGGCGAGGACTATCTGAAGAAGCTCACCGCGCAGCCGACGCTCGACGGCGACGACCTCGACACCGACGCCGGGAAGGCGGACGCCGCGCTCAGCGCCCGCGTCGACCTGATGCGCGGCGCGGAGTCCTCCCTCTACGACCACCGCACCAAGGACCTGGAGGCCCTGCGCGACGACGACGTCACCGCGCTGGAGATCCGCGTCGCCCTGCTCGGCGCGCTGCTGCTGCTCACCATCGGCGTCGCCACCGCCCTCGCCCGCACCCTCACCCGCCCGCTCGCCGTGCTCCGGCTCGGGTCGGCCCGGCTGGCCGGCGCCGAGGACGCGACGGCCGAGGAGGCCATCCGGTTCACCGGCCGCAACGACGAGTTCGCCCAGGTCGTCCGCTCCGTCAACGCCCTGCACGCCCGGGCCGCCGCGCTCGCCGAGCGGATCGCCACCCTGGAGACCGACCGCAAGCACCTCATCGGCCAGCGGCAGAAGATGGCCGACGCCCGCGAGGAACTGCGCGCCGAACTCGACGCCGCCGCCACCCAGGTGGAGCGGCTGCGCACCGGCATCGGCTCCACCTTCGTCAACCTGGCCCTGCGCACCCTCGGCCTGGTCGAACGTCAGCTCGCCGTCATCGAGGGCCTGGAGGAGCGCGAGCAGGACCCCGACCGGCTCGCCACCCTCTTCAAGCTCGACCACTTCGCCACCGTCATGCGCCGGCACAGCGAGAACCTCCTCGTGCTGGCCGGCTCCGAGCACGTCCAGCAGCACGCCGGTCCGGTGCCGCTGGTGGACGTGGTGCGGGCCGCGGTCAGCGAGATCGAGCGGTACGAGCGGGTGCGGATCGCGGCGCTGCCGCCGCACGCCCATGTGGCCGGGTTCGCCGCGGACGACCTCTCCCACCTGCTGGCCGAGCTGATGGAGAACGCCACCTCGTTCTCCCCGCCCGACCAGCCCGTCGAGGTCTCCGGCTGGCTCCTGGAGAACGGCGAGATCATGCTCTCCGTCCAGGACGAGGGCATCGGCATGGCCGCCGAGCGGCTGAGCCGGCTCAACGCCCGCCTCGCCGACTTCGACCCCGAGGCCGCCTACGACCACGAGAGCGAGGACGGCCTCGGCCTCGGCCTGTACGTGGTGGCCCGTCTCGCCCACCGGCACGGCGCACGGGTGCGGCTGAGGGAGCAGAAGCAGGGCGGGATCGCGGCGGTCGTCGTCGTGCCCCAGCCGCTGCTGGCGTCCGCGCCGGCCGCCGCGGTGCCGACGGCCGGACCGTCCCTCACCACCACCGGCACCGTCTCGCTGCCCGGCGCGGACGCCGAGGCCAACTCCAACGTCCTGCACGCCCGCACCAAGGACGGCGACCCCCTCGTCCAGCAGGCCGAGGCCGCCGTACGGCGGTCGGAGGCGGCGAAGGGCACGCCGCCGCCGGCGGACTCCGCCGCCGGCGCACCCGCGCAGCCCCCGGCCGACACGGGTACGCCCGCCCCCGCGCAGGCCCCGGCCGGTGCGCGCACGCCCACGTCCGCGCCCCCGGAGTCCCCCGCGGAGACGACGATGGAGCTGCTGCTCCCGTCGCCGGCCCCGACCTCGGAGCACGGCGGCACCGGAGCACACACCGCGTCCGGCTCCGCCCCGTCGCACCCGGCCCCGGACGGCACCTCCGCCGAGGCGCACCCCGCGCCGGGGGCGTTCCCCGCGCAGTCGCGTCCGGCGTCCCCGGCGTCCGACGAGGCCGGGACGGGGCCGCGCGCCGCGGACGACGCGAGCGAGCCCGAGTCGCACACCGCGCCCGCCCCCGGCGACCCCGCACCGCGCCCCGCGCGGGAGCGGACCGGGCCCGCGGGCGACGGGCACGCGTCCGCGCCGTACGCCGCCGGGACGGCCCCCGTACGGCCGCGCTCCGAGGACGCGGAGAACAGGCTTTCGGCCGACGGCGGAGCCGACGCCGCCGACGTGCACGAACGCGCCGAGGAAGACCAGCTCACCGCCAAGGGTCTCCCCAAGCGCACCCCCAGAATCAGCACCCCCACCCAGGCCCCGCGCCAGCGCACCGGATCCGTGGACGCCGACGCCCTCCGCCGCCGCCTGGGCGGATTCCGCAGGGGCGCCCTGGCGGGCCAGCGGGACGTACAGGCGGAGATCGCCGAGCGGACGGGCCAGAACCGGCGGCCGGACCCGGCGGCCACCCGCGCGCACGCCGAGGAATCCACGGGGGGCACCGTCGAGGAGGCAAGCAGTTGACCGCTCCCAGCACCTTCGGACTGAGCCGAGAGGCACGCAACCTGCACTGGCTGCTGACCAACCTCGTCGAGGAGGTCCCCGGCATCGAATCGGTCGCCGTGGTCTCCTCCGACGGCCTTCTGCTGCTCTCCTCCGACCAGGACCGCAACGAGGCGGCCCGCCGCTCGCCCGCCGCGCCCCGGACCGGCCCGCGCGGCTCCGCCGCCGACCTCGCCACCGTCGTCTCGGGCATCGGCAGCCTCACCGTCGGCGCCGCCAAGCTGATGGACGGCGGCGCGGTCAAGCACACCATGGTCGCGATGGACGAGGGCAGCCTGTTCGTGATGTCGATCAGCGACGGCTCGCTGCTCGGCGTGCACGGTTCCGCGGAGTGCGACATGAGCGTGGTGGCCTACCACATGGCGCTCTTCGTCGGCCGCGCCGGCCACGTCCTGACCCCCGAACTCCGCAGCGAGCTGCGGAAATCCCTGGAGTCCGAGTCGGCCGGGAGCCTGCGATGAGCCATGCCATGAGCAGTCCGATGGGCGGCGTGCCCCGGCAGTACGCGCCCAAACAGCAGCTCCCGGTGCGCGGCGGCGACCGCAGGCCCGCCCGCGTGCGCCCCTACTCCCTGACCGGCGGCCGCACCCGTTTCGGCCACGTCCTCCTGGTGGAGACGTTCGTGGCGAGCACGGCCGCGCTGGAGGCGGGGGAGGAGCGCCGGGAGCTGGGCAACGGACCGCTCACCACCCGGGTGATGCCCGAGATGCGGGCCATCGTCGAACTGTGCCGCCGGATGCGGACGGTGGCCGAGATCGCCGCGCTGCTGAAGATGCCGCTCGGTGTGGTCCGCGTGCTCCTGAGCGACCTCGCGGACCAGGGAAAGATCCGTGTGTACGGAACCGGAACCGGTCACGGCACCGGCCGTCCGGACCGCGCTCTGCTGGAAAGGGTGCTGAGTGGACTCCGCCGTCTCTGACGCTGCCGCCTTCGCGACCGGCGTCTCCCCGCTCGACGAAACCGACGAGACGCTGCGGCCCTGGCAGACGGACCGCACCCGCGCCCCGATCGCCACGAAGATAGTGGTGGCCGGTGGCTTCGGCGTGGGCAAGACCACGCTGGTGACCACCGTCTCGGAGATCACGCCCCTCCAGACGGAGGCGCTGATGACCGAGGCCAGCGCCGAGACCGACGACCTGACCGCCACGCCCGGCAAGGTCACCACCACCGTCGCCATGGACTTCGGCCGGATCACGCTCGACGACGACCTGGTGCTGTACCTGTTCGGGACGCCCGGCCAGCAGCGGTTCTGGTTCATGTGGGACGACCTGGTGCGCGGCGCGATCGGCGCGGTGGTCCTCGCCGACACGCGCCGGCTGAAGGACTGCTTCCCGGCGCTGGACTACTTCGAGAGCTGCGGGCTGCCGTACGTCGTCGCGGTCAACCACTTCGACGGCAGCGAGCTGTTCGAGCCGGAGGACGTCCGGGAGGCGCTCACGATCCCCGCGCACATACCTGTCATGATCATGGACGCGCGACGCCGGGTCTCGGCCATCGAGACGCTGCTGGCCCTGGTGGGCCACGCACTCGAAGAGACCCCCGAGTAGTCACCGGAGCCCGGCCCCGGAGCCCCCGGGCGCTCCCGGGGCTCCGGACGTGCCGGGCCCGCGAGCCGCTCCCGAGCGGCCGCGAGCCCGGCCGCACGCCGCGCGAGCCGTTCCCAAGCCGTAGGAGGTACCACCGCATGCGCAAGATACTCGTCGTGGGGGCCGGCCAGTCCGGTCTCCAGCTGGCCCTCGGCCTGCAGTCGCACGGCTACGAGGTCACCCTGATGTCCAACCGGACCGCGGACGAGATCCGCTCCGGCCGGGTCATGTCGACGCAGTGCATGTTCCACACCGCGCTCCAGCACGAGCGGGACCTCCAGCTCAACTTCTGGGAGTCCCAGGCGCCGAAGATCGAGGGGCTCGGCGTCTCCGTCGCCGCCCCCGGCTCCTTCGACCCGGGCCCCTCGCAGCGGGCGATCGACTGGGTGGGCCGGCTCGACGGGTACGCGCAGTCGGTGGACCAGCGGGTCAAGATGGCCGGCTGGATGGAGGCGTTCGCGCAGCGCGGCGGCCAGCTCGTCGTGCACGGCGCGGCCGTCGGCGACCTCGACTACTTCTCCCGCGCCTACGACCTCGTCCTCGTCTCGGCCGGCAAGGGCGAACTCGTCTCGATGTTCGAGCGGGACGCCGAGCGGTCCCCGTACAGCGAGCCGCAGCGCGCGCTGGCGGTCGCGTACGTGCACGGGCTCGGGCCGCGCCCCGAGCACCCGGAGTTCGACGCCGTCCGCTGCAACCTCGTGCCCGGCGTCGGCGAACTGTTCGTGATGCCGACGTACACCCTGTCCGGCCGGGCCGACATCCTGTTCTGGGAGGGCATACCCGGCGGCCCGCTCGACGTCTTCAAGGGCGTCAAGGATCCGGCCGAGCACCTCTCCCTGACCCTCGACCTGATGAAGACCTTCCTGCCGTGGGAGTACGCGCGGGCGACGAAGGTGGAGCTGACGGACGCCGGCGGCACGCTCGCCGGCCGCTACGCCCCGACCGTGCGCAAGCCGATCGGGCGGCTGCCCGGCGGCGGCCTGGTCCTCGGCGTCGCGGACGTCGTCGTCGCCAACGACCCGATCACCGGTCAGGGTTCCAACTCGGCGTCCAAGTGCGCCGCCGCCTACCTCGCCTCGATCCTGGAGCACGGCGACCAGCCGTTCGACGAGGAGTGGATGCAGCAGACGTTCGACCGCTACTGGAAGACGGCGCAGCACGTCACCAAGTGGACGAACGCCATGCTCGCCCCGCCGCCGGAGCACGTGCTGAACCTGCTCGGCGCCGCGGGCGAGCTCCAGCCGATCGCCGACCGGTTCGCCAACGGCTTCAACGACCCGGCCGACTTCGAGAACTTCTTCTTCGAGCCGGACAAGGCCGAGGCCTACCTCGGCGAGGTCGCCTCGGCCGGCTCCGCCGCGTAGAACCCGTCGTCCGGCCCGTCCAGTGCGCCCTGCGGGAGCGGCGGTGGCACATACCGCCGCAGGGGCGTGCCGCCCGGGTCGGGCCGCACGGCGCCCAGCACCGGGTTGGCCGCCAGCGGCGACACCTTCACCGCCGCGCCGGGGCGGGGTGCCTGGACGACCAAGCCGTCGCCGAGGTAGAGCGCCACATGCGTGGCCTCGGGGAAGTAGACGACCAGGTCGCCCGGCCGCAGCTCGCTCAACGGCACCCGCTTCAGCCGGGCCCACTGCTCCTGGCTGGTGCGCGGGATCGGGGTCCCGGCCCGCGCCCACGCCTGCGAGGTCAGCCCCGAGCAGTCGTACGCGAGCGGGCCCGCGGCGCCCCACCGGTAGGGCTTGCCGAGCTGCCGCACCGCGTAGCGCACGGCCTCCTCGCCCCGCGCGGTGGGCGGCCGCCCTGTGCCGAGCACGCCCGAGGCGAGGAACCTGCGCTGTGCCTGGACGATCCCGGTCCGCTCGAACTCGGCGAGCGCGGCGAGCTGTCGACTGCTGAGAGAGGCCAGCAGCTTCTCGACGGCGGCCAGCCTCGCCCGCACGTCGTCCCTGGCCCGCTGCTGCCGCCGGGCGATGTCGAGCTGGGCGTCGAGCGCGGCGTGCGCCCGGCGGGCGAGGGCGGCGGCACGCTTCTCGTCGCCGGTCAGCCGCTCCACCGTCCCGGCCCGCTCACGCGCGATCTCCCCGACGACGTGCCCCTGTTGCAGGGCGTGCTGCGGATCGCGGGCCAGCAGCAGCCGCAGGTACGGCGACAGGTCGCCGCTGCCGCCGTCCTGGTACTGCTGCCGGGCCAGCCGCCCGGCCGCCGCCCGGCTCCCGTCCAGCGCCGTGCGCGCCCGTGCGAGCGCCCCGTCCAGCCGCGCGACCTCGGCCCGCTGCCGGTCCAGCGCCACTCCGGCGGCGTCATACCGCTCGGAAGCCTGCTCGGTCTCCCGGTACAACTGCCCGAGCCGTCCGAGCAGCCCGGCCACGGTGGCCGACTGGGCACCACCGCCGACTGCTCCGGCAACGGGCTGCACGCCGGTCGCGGCCTGTACCCCGGTCGTGGGTTGCGCCCCCGGGGTGGGCTGTGGCCGGGACGCGGGCCGCGCTCCGGAGGCGCCCGCCGCCGGGGCCACGGGCTGGGCCCCGGCCAGGGGCGACTGTCCGGCGGGGGATGGCGCCCCTGCCGCGGGCTGTGCTCCCGCCACGGGGGTCTGCCCGGCGGGAGGCGAACCCGCGGGTGCCGGCTGCTGCGGGTGCGCCGCGGCGGGCTGTTTGGTGGTGGGCGTCGGTCGTGTCGTCGGCGGTTGCGCGGGGGCGGGGTGGGTTTCCGGGGCGGGGGCCTGCTCGGTGGGGGCCGTCGGGCGCGCGGTGGGCGGCTGCCCGGCGGCCGCTCCTGCGGGTGCGGGACGCGTCCCCGAGGAGGGGGTCTGCCCGGCGCCGGCTGCCGGCTCTGACGTCTGTGGCCGCCCGGCCGGGGCGTGGGGTGGGGCGGAGGCCTTCCCCGTGCGGGGCGTGGGCCGCGTTCGTGACGCCGTGGGCTGCCCGGCGGGGGCCGTCGGTGCGGCCATGGGGGGATGCCAGGAACCGCCCTTCGGGCCGAGGCCGGTTCCCGGTCCGAGGGCGGGCGGCCTTCCGGGCGCGTGCCGTGCTTCCGGCGCGGGGTGCTTGCCGTCGGCGGGTTGCCGTGCGTTCGCCTGCGGCGCGGCGCCGGCCGAAGTCCCCGCACCGGCCGGAGTACCGGTGATGGCTCGAGTCCCGGCGGCTGGAGCTGGGGCACCCGCCGGAGCCGCTGCGGCCGGGGGAGTGGCGGCGGGCCGCGCCCCGGCAGCGGCCCGGGTCCCCGCATCGGCCGGAGTCCGCGCACCGGACCGAGTCCCCGAGGGCGCCCGCTGCCCGGCCGCGGGCTGTGGCCCGTTCGTGGCCCGTGTGTCGGCCGGCTGGGCCTTCGCCGCGGGCGGACGGCCGGGGACGGCGGCCGGGGCCGCCTGGGCCACGGGTGGGTGGGCCGCGGCCGACGCCGTGGTCAGTGCCGCCTGGGCCGCCATCGCCGCCGTGCACACCAGGCGCGGCAACCTTCCTGACACGTCATCACCTCCGGTGCGGGGCGGCTTCTCCGCCTCACACCGTGAGATTCGACGTATGAACCGACGATGTGTGCCCGCCGTACTCCCTACGGCGCAACATGCTCACCCGCCCGTGTCACCCGGCTTGCCCGCGGGGCCGTTTCCGGGACCATGGCCACTTCAAGCCGCCGTCCCGTTCGCCCTCGGGGTCGTACGCGTACTTCCACCCCCGGTGCAGCCCGAGCCGCCTGCTCTGTGCACGCGGGACCCGGTGGTAGACGAGGACCGTGGGCGGGCCGCCCGCCGGGTCCGGGACCGGGACGCGGTACGTCTTCGGGGGGTGCCCGGTGGGTCCCACCAGCACGGGCAGCACCCGCCCGTCCATGGGGCCGCCCTCGAAAGGGGTGTCTTCGCTCTTCACGGTCCCAGTGTCAGCCATCCGCCGGCGACAGCAGCCGTCCCACCAGCGCGGCGGTCTGCGGATCGCGGTTCGCGGTCACCGACAGCACCGCCACGAACTGCTCCACCAGCCAGTCCCGCAGTTCCGCCAGCGGCGGCTGCTTGCCCTCGTCCAGCCAGATCAGCGAGGCCGCCTCCACCGCCGTGATCCACATCCGCACGGTCATCCGCAGCCGCGGGCCCGGCTCGGTGACCTCCAGATGGCTGAGGATGTGCTCGGCGGCGGCCCGGCGCACCCCGTCCACGATGGCACTGGTGCGGGACGTCTCCACCACGCTGCCACCTTGGAGCAACGCGGTGAACCCGGCGTCGTGGCCGTCCACGAAGGCCAGGTAACGGTCCAGGGCGCGGGAGAGCCGGGGGAGCAGCGGCCCCTCGTGCGGCTCGTCGAAGCAGGTGCGCAGTTCCTCGGCCGCCGAGCGCAGCGCGGCCTCGTACAACTGCTGCTTGCCGCCGGGGAAGTACCGGTACACCAGAGGCCGCGACACCCCGGCCGCCTCCGCCACGTCGTCCAGCGAGACCTCCTCGGGCGCCCGGTGCGCGAAGAGGGACAGCGCGGATTCGAGCAGCTGAGCGCGCCGCTCCTCGACGCTGAGCCTTCGATAGGCGGGGGTGGATGCGGCAGGGCTCATGCTGGGCAGCGTAATCGCTGCCCACCCCGCCCGTCCCCGCCACCGCCCCGCACCCGCCGCGCGACGAAGGCGGGCCGCACGGCGGCGGGCCCCGCCGGCCCGCGGACGCCGTACGGCGGTGGCGGTACGTCCGTATGCGCGCCCAGCACTGCGGTCCCTCCTCCCTCACCGGAGGGAACCCAGGGCCGTATGTCCGTGGGCGGCGGGCCGGACGTACCGCCACAGCCCCGAACCGCAACGCACCCAGGGCGTTCCCGGGGCCGGCGGCGCCCCTACGCCAGCAGCCCCGACGACCGCCACATCCGGCGCCCGACCCCCCGCAGCACCCCGATGTCGTCCAGGAAGTCGGTCAGCCGCTTCGCGCCCGTCTGCATGACCTCACGCCGATGCCCGCTGGCCTTCACCTGCGCCATGGCCTCCCGCTTGTCGAGGCCGACGTTCGTGTACACCTCGGGGTTGACGAAGGCCACCGAGAACACCCGGGCGAACTCTCCGGAGGTCACCCGGGTGAACTCCCGCGACCACCGCGGAGCGGTCAGCATCTGCCGCCGCAGCTCCTCACGGGCGTACCGCACGTGGCGGGCCTCCTCCACGACGTGGATGCGCGTGATCCCGCGGATCAGCGGCTGCACCCGCTCGTCCGGGAAGGTCAGCCGCTGCATCCAGTCGAGGACCTCCTCACCGAGCAGGGTCGCGGTGAAGGACCCGGGCGTGGTGGAGACCGTCTTGAAGAGTCGGCCGAGGTGCTGATGGATCGGGGACACCTGGTACCAGGGCGTGCCGCCGCGGGTGATCATCCGGGCGAACATCTTCGAGTGCCGGCACTCGTCCTCGATCTCGGTCAGCGCGTACCGGACGTGCGCACTGGTCGCCGCCTTGTCGTAGACGTGCCGGACCAGCAGCTGCATCAGGATCAGTTCGAACCAGATGCCGAGCGAGGCGAGCGCGGCGGCCTCGTGCCGGGAGAGCAGCAGCCGCTGCTCCTCGCTCATCTTCTTCCACATCGGCGTGCCGTACAGCGACACCAGCTCGGGGGGCCAGAACCACTTGCCCTCCTCGAAGGGGGCCTCCCAGTCCAGCTCCTCGTCCGGGTCGAAGGAGTGCTTGGCGGACGAGTCCAGCAGCCGCTCGGCCACCTGTTCCCGGTCCTTGAGCAGACCGAGCGCGTCGCGCAGTCCGGCGAGCGCGTCGGCATCCGTCACGGTCGTCATGGGCGTCCCACCTCGTCGTACGGGAGTGTGGCCGGATCGGCTCGTTACCCGGCGGTCAGTTCACGCCTCTTATGAGACTGCCCGTCAGCAAGGCCGTCAATCCCTCCGGCACGACTTGTTGCCCGGGCGGCCCCGTGTGAGCCTGCGGAGTATGGCGACCCACGACCTGTACGCCACAGACCCGGGCGAGCCGCACTGGCGGGTCCCCGCGACCGGCGCGGCCCGCTTCGCCTGGGAGTACGACGACGGCCGCGACCGGCTGCTGGCCCTCTACCAGAAGGGCAAGGACAAGCAGTGGGACGGACAGAAACGCATCGACTGGGACCTGGACGTCGACCCGTACGACCCCCTCGGCACCCCCGAGGAGGCGATGATCCTCCACGGCACGCCGTACTGGTCCAGGATGACCGACCGCGACAAGGGCGAACTGCGCCGGCACTTCGCCGCCTGGCAGTTCAGCCAGTTCCTGCACGGCGAGCAGGGCGCGATGGTCTGCGCGGCGCGCATCGTGGAGTCCGCCCCCGACCTGGACGCCAAGTTCTACTCGGCGACCCAGACGATGGACGAGGCCCGGCACGCCGAGATCTACGCCCGCTTCCTGCACGAGAAGATCGGGCTGCTCTACCCGATCGACGACAACCTCAGGTCGCTGCTCGGGGACACCCTGCGCGACAGCCGCTGGGACATGCCGTACCTCGGTATGCAGGTGCTCATCGAGGGCCTGGCGCTGGCCGCCTTCGGCATGATCCGCGACACCACCCACAAGCCGCTGCCCCAGCAGATCCTCGCCTACGTCATGCAGGACGAGGCCCGGCACGTGGCCTTCGGCCGCATGGCGCTGCGCGACTACTACCAGCAGCTCACCGACGCCGAACTGCGCGAACGCGAGGAGTTCGTCATCGAGGGCTGCCATCTGATGCGCGACCGGCTACGCGGCACGGTGGTCCTGGAGAACTTCGGCATCCCGAGGGCCGAGGCCGACGAACTCAGCGAGCGCTCAGAGTTCCTCCGGCTCTTCCGCAAGCTGCTGTTCAGCCGCATCGTGCCCTGCGTCAAGGACATCGGCCTGTGGGGCAGCCGCCTCCAGCAGGCCTACGTCGACATGGGCGTCCTGGAGCTGGGCGACCGCGACCTGGACCTGCTGATGACCCAGGACGAGGAAGTGGCCGAACGCCTGGACGCGGAGCGCTTCGCCGCGGAGGAACAGGAACGGGCGGCCGAGGTGGAACAGACGATCGAAACAGGCCGCACAGCAAGCGACTGACCCCCGCCCCGCGCGACAGGGCGCCGTGCCCCCACGAGACGGACCGGAAGACGGACCCCGGAGCGGACCACAACACGGACCCCGGAGCGGACCGGACCCCGCAACGAACCCCCGCAGCACTCCACCCTCACACCGCCGGAGGCGAATGCAGCACCGCCTCCATCACCGCCTTGGCGATCGGCGCCGCCGTCCCGCCCCCGCTGATGTCCCCGCGCCGCGCCGAGGCGTCCTCCACCACCACCGCGACCGCCACCCGAGGAGCGAGGTCCTGGTCGCCCTGCGCCCAGGAGACGAACCAGGCGTACGGCGTGCCCCGGTTGCCCACGCCGTGCTGCGCGGTCCCCGTCTTGCCGCCGACCACGGCCCCCGGGATCGCGGCGTTGCGGCCGGTGCCCTCCTCGACCACACCGCACATCAGCTCCCGCAGCCGCTCCGCCGTGGTCGGCCGCATCACCTGCCGCACCGGCCGCGAACCGGCCGCCGACACGGTGGCACCGCCGCGGCGCGTGGTCCGCTCCACCAGATACGGCATCCGCAACTGCCCGTCGTCGGCGACCGCCGCCGCCACCATGGCCATCTGCAACGGCGTGGCCCGCGTGTTGAACTGCCCGATCGAGGACAGCGCGCGCTGCGCCCGGTCCGCCGGCGCGTCGAACGTGCTCGGCGTCACCGAGAACGGGATGCGCAGCTCTCTGTCGTCGAAGCCGAACCCCCGCGCCGCGGTCCGCATGGCGTCGGCGCCCACGTCCACGCCGAGCTTCGCGAAGACCGTGTTGCAGGAGAACTCGAAGGCGTAGCGCAGGGGGGCGTTCTCGCAGCCCTCGCCCTCGTTGACCAGGCGTGCGGTGCTGCCGGGCAGCGGGTACGGGTCCGGCGAGTCGGTCGGCGCGTCGAGGTCGGTCACCAGCCCCGCGTCCAGCGCCGCCGCCGCGGTGACCACCTTGAAGGTCGAGCCCGGCGGATACGTCTGGCGCACCGCCCGGTTGAGCATCGGCTGCTCGGGATCGTCGTTCAGGCGCGCCCAGGCGGCGGCCACCGCCGGGCCGTTGCCGGACAGCTCCGCCGGGTCGTACGAAGGGGTGGACACCAGGGCGAGGACGCGGCCGGTGGCCGGCTCGATCGCCGCGACCGCGCCCTTGCGCGCACCCAGCCCGTCGAACGCGGCCCGCTGCGCCGCCGCGTTCAGGGTCGTCACGACGTTGCCGCCGGGCGCCTGGGCGCGGGTGAAGTCGTTCCACGGCCGGAACCCGGCCAGCATCGGATCGGTGCCCGACAGCACCTGGTCCTCGGCGTGCTCCAGGAACGTCGTTCCGTAACGCTGCGAGGCGAAGCCGGTGACGGGAGCGTACAGCGGGCCGTCGGCGTAGGTGCGTTCGTAGCGCAGTTGCTCGCCGGTGTCCCGGGACCCGGTCACCGGCCGGCCGCCGACCAGGATCTGGCCGCGCGGCTGCTCGTAACGGGCGATGGCGGTGCGGCGGTTGGCGGGGTTGCCGGCGTAGGAGGGGCTCAGGACGAGCTGGAGCCAGGCGGTGTGGACCAGCAGCGCGACCAGCAGCAGCACACAGAAGCCGGCGGCATGCCGAACGCACCGGGTCACCGGAACCACCCTCCACCGGTGCGGGCGCGTCCCGCGCTCCCCGCCCCGCCCCGCCCACGCCCCGTCTCCGTACGGCGGCTCACGGCGGCGCCGTCCCGTCGTACTGGCGGCGGGCCGCATGGCTGACGCGGATCAGCAGGGCGACGATCGCCCAGTTGGTGACGACCGAGGAGCCGCCCTGCGCGAGGAACGGCATCGCCATGCCGGTCAGCGGGATCAGCCCGGTCACCCCGCCCGCGATCACGAACACCTGGAGCGCCAGCAGCGAGGCCAGCCCGACCGCAAGCAGCCGCCCGAACGGGTCGCGCAGCGCGAGGCCCGCCCGGTAGCCGCGCTCGACCAGCAGCGCGTACAGCAGGAACACCGCCGACAGCCCGGCCAGCCCCAGCTCCTCCCCGGCGGTGGCCAGGATGAAGTCGGACTTGGCGGCGAAGCCGACCAGGATCGAGTGTCCCGCCCCCAGCCCCGCGCCGAGCAGCCCGCCGGCCGCGAACGAGAAGAGCGACTGGGCGACCTGGCCGGGCCCCCGCCCCGCCTCGATGGTCGCGAACGGGTGCAGCCACTCCTGCACCCGGCCGTGCACATGCGGCTCCAGCCGCCCCACGCCGACCGCGCCGGCCACCGCGAGCAGCAGCCCGACCGCGATCCAGCCGGTGCGCCCGGTGGCCACGTACAGCAGGACGACGAACAGTCCGAAGAACAGCAGCGAGGTCCCGAGGTCCCGTTCCAGCACCAGCACCCCGACGCTCAGCAGCCAGATCGCGGCGACCGGCCCGAGCACCCGCCCGGTGGGCAGCTGGAGCCGCCACACCCGGCGTCCGGTGCAGGCGAGCGCGCTGCGGTTCGCGGCGAGGTACGCGGCGAAGAACACCGCCAGCAGCACCTTGGCGAACTCGCCCGGCTGGAGGGAGAACGCCCCGAACCGCACCCAGATCCGGGCGCCGTTGACGGGTGGGAAGAGGATGGGCAGCGTGAGCAGGGCGAGCGCGGCGACGACGCAGACGTAGGAGTAGCGCTGGAGCCAGCGGTGGTCGCGCAGGACCAGCACCACCAGGATGAACAGGGCGACCCCCAGGGTGGACCACACCAGCTGCGCCGGAGCGGCCCGCTCGCCCGGCGTCTCCAGGTCGAGCCGGTAGATCAGCACCAGGCCGAGCCCGTTGAGCAGTACGCCGATCGGCAGCAGGAGCGGGTCGGCGTACGGCGCCCGCAGCCGCACCGCGCCGTGCGCGAGCAGCGCGAGCACACCTAGCCCGGCGCCGTAGCCGGCGGCGCCGGGCGGCAGGGCGCCGTACTTCGTCAGGCCGACGGCGCAGTAGCCGTACACGGACAGCAGGACGGCGACGACGATCAGGGCGAGTTCGACCCCGCGCCGCCGGGGGAGCAGGGCGGCGGCCGCCGGGGCGGGGGGAGCGGCGTCCGCGAGGACGGCCGCCGTGACCGCGGCGGCCCGGAGGGCGCCGGACGGCGTGGGGGTGCGGGACGGCGTGGGGGTGCGGGTGGGGCCGGTCGTCCCGTGGGGCACCGGCGTCCGGGCCGGGCCGGTGGGTCCGGTGTGCCCGGGGGTTCCGGGCGTGCGGACGGTGCCGGACCTCCCACTCGGGCCGGTGGGTCCGGCGACTCCGGGAACCTCGGTCGGGCCGGCGGCTCCGGCGGTCCCGGGCAGCCCGGCCGGGCCGGCGGCTCCGGTGGGTCCGGCCCCGGTCATGGCCGGGACCTGCCGGAGGCGGCCGCCCCGCCCGTCGCGTGGATCAGCACCAGCGCGGCGCGGGCCCGATGTTGTCGATGTAGCGGGCCGCGCCCCACGCCCAGGTGCCGTCCGCGAGCAGATACCAGATGTTGTTGCCCTGCACGTTCTGGCCGGGCGTCTTGCAGTAGATCCAGACGTCCTCGCCCTGCCGCGCGACCCGCAGCACCCGGCTGCCCCGGTCCGGACGGGAGTGCAGGGCCAGACCGCCGCGGGCGGTGACGCGACCCCGGTAGAAGCGAGTGCCGGACGAGGCGGGGTCGGCGGGGGCCGCGGGAGCGGCCGGGCTCGCGGAGGCGGCGGGTGAGGAGGGAGTGGCGGGCGAGGACGACGTGGCGGGGGCGGTGGCCTGCGGGCTCGCCGCCGCACTCTGCGAGTCCGTGTTCGCGCCGGTCGTGCCGGGGGTGGCGGAGCCCTCGTCGGCGTCGGCCGGTGCGGCGGGGGCCGCTGGGGTGGCCGGGATGCTGCTCGCGGTCGGCGTGGCCTTGCCGGCGGCCGGGCCCCCGGCCGGGGCGGGACCCGAGGCGCCGCCCCGGCCGGCGTCGGCGACGGCGGGCACGACGGCCGCCGCGGCCGCCAGGGCTCCGGCCGCCGCCGCCACGGCCAGCCGGGTGAGGGGAGAACGCAGGTACATGAAGAACCTCCACCTGAGGTGGCGAAGCCCGCCGTAAGCGGACGAATCTGACTAAACGCCACATTAGGAGGGCCACCCCCGCGATGCCCGCCGCACAGCGCCGACGGGGCCGCGCGTCCCCACGTGAGGAGGCGTCAGGGGACCGTCAGGAGAGTGACGGAGAAAGGAGGAGCCGCCGGGGACCCACGCCCCCGGCCGCCCCTGCCGCAGGACGGGACGGCGAGAGCCGGCGTCCTCGGCCGTCACCCTCGCGGGGTGGGTCGGTGAGGACTCGCGTTCCTGGCTGTGGTGCTCGCGGGGTGGGCTGGCGAGGATCCGCGTTCCCTGCTGTGGTGCTCGCGGGGTGGGCTGGCGAGGATCCGCGTTCCCGGCTGTGGTGCTCGCGGGGTGGGTCGGTGAGGACTCGCGTTCCTGGCTGTCGTGCTCGCGGGGTGGGCTGGCGAGGATCCGCGTTCCCGGCTGTGGTGCTCGCGGGGTGGGCTGGCGAGGATCCGCGTTCCCGGCTGTCGTGCTCGCGGGATGGGTCGGTGAGGACTCGCGTTCCCGGCCGTCACCCTCGCAGGGTGGGTTGGCGAGGGCCCGTGTCCTCCGGTGTCCCGACGTCCGGCGGGCGCTGAGGCAGCGTCAGGGACGCCACGGCCCCGCCGTCCGGTGCGTTGGCGAAGTCCAGCCGGGCGCCCAGCACCTCCGCCTGGCCCAGGGCGATGGTCAGTCCCAGCCCGTGCCCGGTGGCGCCGCCCTCGGTGCGGAACCGCTGCGGTCCGTGCGCGAGCAGGTACTCCGGATAGCCGTCGCCGTGGTCGCGCACGCTGACCACCGGCCCGTCCACGGTCAGCACCACCGGCGCCCGCCCGTGCCGCAGCGCATTGGCCACGAGGTTGCCGAGCACCCGCTCCAGCCGCCGCCGGTCGGTCTCCACGTACGCGTCCCGCACCACCTCGACCCGGGTGCCGTCGCCCGCACCGCCGCCCGCCGCGCGCACCACCCGTTCGGCCACCGCGCTCAGGTGCTCGGCGTCCAGGTCGAGCCGTTCCCGCCCGGTGTCCAGGCGGGAGATCTCCAGCAGGTCCTCGGTGAGGGTGCGCAGCGCGGCCACCCGGTCGCGCACCAGCTCGGTCGGGCGGCCCGGCGGCAGCAGCTCGGCCGCCGCGTGCAGTCCGGTCAACGGGGTGCGCAGCTCGTGCGCCACGTCCGCGGTGAACCGCTGCTCGGCCAGCAGTTTGCTCTGCAACGAGGACGCCATCGAGTCCAGTGCGGCGGCGACCGCGGCCACCTCGTCCTGCGGGCGGGAACGGTCCCGGGTCAGGGGGTCGTCGACGCGGGCGTCCAGGTCGCCCGCGGTGATCCGCCGGGCCACCCGCGCCGTGGCGTGCAGTCGCCGCGTCACCCGGGTCACCGCGAACGCGCCGACCAGCAGTGTCGCCCCGATCGCCAGCAGCGAGGACCACAGGATGGCCCCGTCCAGGCCGGCGATGGTGCGTGCCTGCTGCGAGTAGTCGACCTCGACGGCGAGCGTCCGGCCGTGGTCGGCGGGCCCGGCCGCCCACATGGTGGGCCGCCCGTGGTGCCGGCCGACCATCGTGCCGCGCTGTCCCCGCGCGGCCAGCCGGCGCAGCGGCTCGGGCAGCCCCGTCGGGTCCACGCCCGCGCCGGGCAGCAGCGTGTCGCCGTTCTCGAACGCGCTCGTCGCGTCCTTCAGCCGGGACAGCGCGAGCGTGCGGGCCTGGCCGACGGTCTGGTCGGTCACCGAGACGTGCACGAGGATGCCGAGCAGCGCGGCGAGCGCGCAGCACATCACCGTGATGAAGGCCGCGGACTTCATGGCGAGGGTCCCGGTCCACCCGGGCAGCGGAACCCTCATCCGGCGCTCTCGGCGGACGCGCCTGACGCGCCCGGCGCGCCCGGAGGCGTCGGATCGGAGGGCGTGAGGTCCGGGGTGGGCGTCGGGCGGGGTACCGGCGAGGGCTTGGCGGTGGCCGCCGGGGTGTGCGCCCGGGTGGGCTTGCGCCGCCCGGTGCGCAGGAACTCGTCGCGGGAGAACACCATCGCCCGCTGGTCCGCGTCCCAGGACCAGGTGGTGCGGTACTCGTATCCGGCGATCCCGGCCGGCGAACGGATGATCACCGCTCGCCCGGCCAGCTCCACGCCGATGACCGCGTCGTCGTTGGCGAACACCTGGACGAGCTTGGAGCCCTCGAAGGTGTAGACGCGTACGGCGGTCTGGTTGGTGGGATACAGCCGGAAGCCGAGCGTCATGTCGTCGCGCCCGTCCCCGGTCAGATCGCGGAAGTACGGCTTCATGACGGGGCACCGCCGCCCCGCTTCCCCGGCCTTGCCGCAGTCCGCCAACCGGGTCGCGGCCTCGCGGTAGGGGGCCTTGGCGGCCGTGTAGTCGGCCGGATGCGCGGCGACCTCGGCCCGTACGACGGCCACCGGGTCGACCTTGCGGATGTCGTTCCCGGGGGCCGTGACGCCCTTCACCGTCTCGATCTGGACCTCGTCGTAGGGCCACGCCGGGCTGGCGGCGGGGCGCAGCGTGGGCCAGAGCCGGGCCGGGCTGATCGCGGTCGGCGTGCCGCCGGCCGACTCCAGGCCGCCCGCGTCGCCGCACGCCGCCGCCGTGCCCAGCAGCAGGGCGACGAGGGCGGTGACCAGGGCGGGACGGCGGCTGCGGATGACTGCTCTCCGATGGGTGACGGTCGGCGGGGGCGGGCGGGGCGCGTACACCTTATTCGTACGGAAGTCCTTTTTGTGCGGGTGGCGCCGCCTTCGCCGCCCCATGCAGCGTACGCAGGATGACGAAACGATTATTCGGCCAGTTCCTCCAGCAGCCGGACCGTGCTGAGACCCGCGCGCAGATAGTCCACGAACAGCTCGTTGTGCAGGGCCCAGGGGGAGCGGCGGGCGCGGATCAGCCGGATCGCCTCGTCGGCGGAACACCCCCGGTGCACCAAGGCGTGCGCCACGACCAGCCCGGACCGGTTGTAGCCGGACCAGCAGCGGACCAGGACCCGCCGTCCCGCGTCCAGCGCGTCGCCGGCGGCCTCGGCCAGCCGGATCACCCCGGCCAGCTGCGTCCCGTCCAGCGGACCGTCGGGAATCGGCCACACCTGGTGCTCGACACCCGGGTCGGGGCCGTGCCCCGGCAGCCTCAGCAGGGTCTGCACGAGATCGAACTCGTCGTGCACGACGACGGTCTCCCGCTGCCCGGAACGGGTGCGCACCTCGTGCCCGCCCATCCACAGCCCGGGCACGATCTCGCTCCACGGGCTGTCCGGGGCCGGTACGTCGGGCTGCTTCCCGCGGGTCCGCACCGGCGCCTCCCCCACTCCGCTCCCCACCGCTCCTCAACGGTAGCCGCCTTCTTGCCCCGGGAGCACCCCGCCTGTTCCCATGGTCGTAGGGGTGATGGTGCATGAGCGGATCACGTCGACGACCCGGAACGACCGGCCCGGACGGCCTGCGCGTCATACCGGGCCGGCTCCACGGCCAGGAGCGGCTCCACGTCTGCCGCCCGGACGGACGGAGCGTTGCCTGGTACGACCGCGAGGCGGCCCGCGTCTACGTCCTCAGCGAGTCCGACCGCGAGGACGTGCTCCAGGCCCTCGACCCTTTCCTCGCCGGCCCGGTCGCGGTCGGCCCGCCGCCGGTGCCCACCGCCGCCGACCTCGCCCGGCTGAGCCTGCACCCGGACGACGACCTCGCGCCGAACCGCCCGGGCGAGGCGCTGCTGATCGCCCTCGACCGCGACCCGGCCCCCGTACACCGGCTGCGCCCGGACCCGCGCCGCCGGGCGCTCACCGCCGAGCAGACCGTCGGCGAGGCCCTCGACCGGCTCGACGGCGCCGGCTGGCGCACCCTGCACTCGATCCCGCTGCCCGGCGGCGACCGCGTCCACCACCTGGCGATCGGGCCGGGCGGCCTGTTCGCCGTGCACAGCGTGTACGCCCGTAAGCAGCGGGTGCGGATCGCCGACCCGGCGGTCACGCTGGGGCGGCGCGCCCCGGAACCCCTGCTGCGGCGGCTGCGCGCCCTCGCCGACCGCGCGTCCTACGCCCTCACTGCCGAGGTCCGCCCCCTCCTGGCCCTCACCGACCCCGCGGACCTCAGCATCGCCACCCCGCCGAGGGCCCTGCGCATCCTCACCGCCGAGGCCCTCCCCACCCTGGCGAGACTCGGCGGCACCCTGAAACCCACGGACGTAGAAGCCCTGCACGCCATGGCGAGAGACAGAAGAACGTGGGAGAGGGTGTGAGCCCGGCGCGTCCTTCCACCCGGCCGGGCACCCCCGCCGCCTCCCTCTCACGTGGCTGCGGGCGCGCGTGCCGTCTCCTCCGCACCCAGCCGCGGGCAATCGTGCCTCCCCGGTGCCAGTGCCTCGAGGGCCTGGGAGGTGCCCCCGGCACGGCACGGGTGGGCCGGGGGTCCTCCCTGCTCGAAGAGCTCGGGGAAGGAGGCGACCCTCAAGCGTGGGCGAGCGCCCCGACCCCAGGACCACCGCGACGCCGTGGCCCTGAACCGCACGGCCCCACCGACCCCGCCCCGGCTCAGGGCAACTCCGCCGCCCCGGAGACATCCAGCACCGCCGCCATCAGATCCCCCGCCTCCCGCACCCGCCCCATCACGTCCTCCGCACGGAACTCCAGCCCGTCCGCACCCTCACACCCCGCGACCTCCTCCCACGTGACCGGCGCCGACACCGTCGGCACCTCCCGCGCCCGCAACGTATAGGGCGCCGCGGTCGTCTTCCGCGCGGCGTTCTGGCTCCAGTCCACGAACACCTTCCCCGGCCGCAGACTCCGGGTCATCCGGTGCAGCACCAGCTCCGGCATCGCCTTCTCCGCCTCCACCGCCAGCCCCTTCGCGTACTCCGAGGCCCGCTCGCTGGAAGCCCCCCGCACCGCAGCCACCAGATGCAGCCCCTTGGACCCGGACGTCTTCGCCCACGCCGAGATCCCGTCCGCGGCCAGGCGCTCGCGCAGCCAGAGCGCCACCCGGCAGCACTCCGCCACCGTCGCCGGCGCCCCCGGATCGAGGTCGAACACCAGCCGGTCCGCCTCCCCGGGCGCCTGGACCACCCACTGCGGGGTGTGGAACTCGGTCACCAGGTTCGCCGCCCACATCAGACTCGCCAGGTCCTGCACCACCACCATCCGCGCCGCCCCCGCCGACCGCGGCACCTCCGCCGTCGTAACCCACTCGGGCGTACCCGGCGGCACGTTCTTGACGAAGAAGCGCTCCCCGTCCGCCCCGTCCGGATACCGCAGGAAGGACAGCGGCCGGTCCCGCAGATGGGGGAGCAGCACATCGGCGACGGTCGCGTAGTAGTGCAGCACCTCGCCCTTGGTGAAACCGGTCGCCGGATACAGCACCTTGTCCAGGTTGCTGAGCGCGACCCGTCGCCCCTCCACCTCCGTGATCGGTGCCATACGATAAGAAAACCACGACAACTGATGACAAGCTCTCGCATTCCCTGCCAAGCCGTCCGAAACGCCTCGGACCTACCTCCCGTACCGTCTCGATCCGGAAGGTGCTGCAGTGCGATCCATCTGGAACGGCGCCATCTCGTTCGGCCTGGTCAGCATTCCGATCAAGTTGATGAACGCCACCGAGCACCACACCATCTCCTTCCGTCAGATCCACACGGAGGACGGCGGCCGCATCCGCTACCGCAAGGTGTGCGAGCTGGAGGACCGCGAGGTCAGCCAGGGGGAGATCGGCAAGGGGTACGAGGAGTCGGACGGCAGCATCGTCCCGATCACGGATGAGGACCTGGCCCATCTGCCCCTGCCGACCGCGCGGACGATCGACATCGTGGCGTTCGTCCCGGCCGACCGGATCGACCCGCTCCAGATGGAGAGCGCCTACTACCTGGCCGCCAGCGGCGCCCCCGCCGCCAAGCCGTACACCCTGCTGCGCGAGGCCCTCAAGCGCAGCAAGCGGGTGGCGATCGCGAAGTTCGCGCTGCGCGGCCGGGAGCGGCTGGGGATGCTCCGGGTGGTGGACGACGTGATCGCGATGCACGGCCTGCTGTGGCCGGACGAGATCCGCGCCCCGCAGGGGGTGGCCCCGGACGTGGACGTGACGGTACGCGACCAGGAGCTGGACCTCGCGGACGCCCTGATGGACACCCTGGGCGAGGTGGACCTGTCGGAGCTGCACGACGAGTACCGCGAGGCGCTGGAGGAGGTCATCGCGGCGAAGGCGGCCGGCGAGACGCCGCCCGAGACCCCGGAACCGGCCCCCGGCGGCAAGGTCCTCGACCTGATGGCGGCCCTGGAGAAGAGCGTCCGGGCGGCCAAGCGGTCCAGGGGCGAGGAAAGGGGGGCGGAGGCGACCGCCGAGGGGGAGGGGGAGGAGGCGGCGTCCGAGCCGGAGTCCGAGGCCGAGGTCAGACACCTCCCGCGCCGCAAGACCTCCCGCGCCGCCGAGGAGAAGCCGGCCCGCTCCGCGCCCAAGAAGTCGACCGCGAAGAAGACGACCGCCAAGAAGACCACGGCGAAGCCCGAACCGAAGAAGACGGCGTCCACCGCCAAGTCCACCGCCAAGTCCACGGCCAAGAAGTCCACGGCGAAGAAGACTCCCGCCAAGAAGACGGCGGCCCGCAAACGCACGGCGTGAGGGGCGCTCCGGCCCCCGGGTTCCGGGGGCCGGGGGAACGGGCGCAGCGCGCCGCCCCGATCCCTGCGCCCCACTCCTTCACCCCCACCCCTTGTCGCCCTACACCCGCCGCAGCGCCAGTACCGCGTTGTGGCCGCCGAAACCGAACGAGTTGCTGAGGACCAGGTCGCCCGCCGCGGGCAGCGGGCGCGGGGCGCCGGTCACCACGTCGAGGGCGATGTCCTCGTCCACCTCCGCGCACCCCACGGTGGGCGGGACGATCCCGTTGTGCAGGGTGAGCACGGCGGCGACGGCCTCGACACCCCCGGCGGCCCCCTGCATGTGCCCGAGGTGCCCCTTGAGCGCGGTCACGGGCACCCCCGCACCCGCCCGCGCGCCCTCGCCGAGCACCGCCCGCAGCGCGCCCGCCTCGGCGAGGTCGCCCTCCTTCGTGGCGGTGGCGTGCGCGTTGACGTGCACGACGTCGACGACGTGCCCGCCCGCGTCCCGCACCGCCCGCCGCAGCGCGAGCGCGACCCCGCCGCCGCTGGGGTCGGGCGCGGCCATGTGATGGGCGTCGGCGGACAGCCCCCACCCGGCGGCCTCGCAGTAGATCCGGGCGCCCCGGGCCCGCGCGTGCTCCTCGGCCTCCAGGACGAGCAGCCCGGCCCCCTCCCCGTTGACGAACCCGGCGCGGTCCTTGGCGAAGGGCCGTGACGGCGAGACGCCGTCCTCCAGCCCGAGACCGGACAGGGCGCGCATCGCGGCGAACGACGCCATGATCGCGGGCGTGACGACCGCCTCCGCGCCGCCGGCGAGGGCGACGTCGACGCGCCCGTACCGTATGCGGTCGATCGCCTGCCCGATGGCCTCGGTGCCGGAGGCGCACGCGCTGGTGACGGTGCGCGCCTCCCCGGTGATGTGCAGGTCGAGGGAGACCTGGGAGGCGGCCTGCGAGGGCACGGTCATCGGCGTGGTGAGCGGGGACACCGCGCGCGGCCCCCTCTCGCGCAGCTTCCGGTCGCCGCCGACCAGCACGGAGGCGTCCCCGAGGATGGCGCCGAGGCTGACCCCGACCCGTTCCGGGTCGAGCCCGCTCTCCCGGGTGCCGCCCTCGGCGAACCCGGCGTCGTTCCAGGCCTCGCGGGCGGCGAGCACGGCGAACTGCGCGGACCGGTTCATCCGGCGGGCCGCGGCCCGGGGCAGCAGTTCGGCCGGGTCCACCGGCACGACGCCCGCGGTGCGCACGGGCAGCTCGGCGAACTCCCCGTCCGTCAACTCCCTTATGCCGTGCCGTCCTTCGAGCAGTCCCCGCCAGAGCTGGTCCACGCCGGCGCCGAGCGGGGTGACGGCCCCGAGGCCGGTCACGACGACCCGCCGGGGGGCGACCGCGGCGGGCTCACACGCCGGCCGCGCGTGATGGCGTACGACATGGCCCGCGCGGTCGGCGTCGGCGGCCCAGCCGCGCACCACGTCGTCGGTGACGGTACCGGCGGTCCGGGAGTCGAGGTCCCGGTGCCAGACGCCCCACCGCCGCCGGTACGTCACCTCGACGCCCTCCGGGTCGACGGCCCGCAGCCGGGTCACGGTGTCCCCGTCGCGGAACTCCACGGCGTCCAGCAGGGGCGAGGTCACGGCCGGCACGGCCGCCACGTCCATCCGCCGCCCGGCGACGACCACCTCCTGGCCGCGCCGCCACACCTCGTCGCGGTCCGCTCCGCCGAGCGGCGGCCGCAGCGTCACGCGGATCGTCTCGGGCGACTCGGGCAGGGTGTGCATCACGACACACCACTGCCGCGCCTCGGCGGCCTCCCGCGTCAGCGCCACGAGATCGCCGGGGACGACCTCGGCGGCGGTCACCGGGTGGGGATGCATGGGGACTTCTGGCATCTCGGATGAATAGGACATACCCGTACTTCTTCCTGGCTGCTTCCTGTGACCCAACTGCCGTAAGGCGGACCAGGACGAGTGAAACGGGCAAAGGGCCGGAAAACCACGGAAATAGAGATGGGTCCCAAACAGGACGTCTGTACGAATACCCGTAAATCGCCCGGACAGTACGCGAGTTGGGTCACGGATCGCATCGGGATGTGCGCCGGGTCACGCACACTCGGCCCGTGAGGCCGAGAGCGGTCCGCACGCGCGCCCCCGCCGCGAGGTGAGAGCCAGGTCACCGACGACGGGACGCCCGAGGCGAGACGCGGGTCACGGGCGCACCGCCCTGAGTGAGATGACCGGTTGACCGATATGAGCGATACGGGAGGGATGGCTGAGGTGACTGAGAGCCAGGTCACTGCAAGGGGCCCGAGTCCGGACCCGAGCCCGTCGGGCCGGGAGGCGGCGTCGCGTCACACCGCGGCGGCGGCCCTCCGGGCCCGTACCTCGGCGGCGTACCCGGCACCGATGACCAGCAGCGCGCCGGCCAGCGCGAGGGAGAGGCTCGTCCAGTTGATCCAGGTGTAGGAGGGGTCGCTGGAGTAGACGCTGCCGTCGGCGCGCACGCAGTCGAAGCGCAGGGGGAGGTAGGAGGACCGGTGGTGGCTCAGGCCCCGGACGGTCTCCGGACCGAAGCCGTCCCGGCAGGCCGGGGCCGGCACCGAGTCGGCGCCGTCGTCGAACTGGGACTCGGAGGCCAGGACCCCGAAGAGACCGAGCGAGTAGACGGCCGCCGCCCCGCAGCCCGCGAACAGCGCCCCGCGCCGCAGCAGATGCGACGCCCACGGCTGGGGCCGCCCCGGCAACAGCATCGCGAGGACCCCGAACAACGAGATCACCGCCCCGACGGCGCACAGCGCGCACACGGCGAATCCGACGAACACGAGCCTCACGTCCTCACGCGCGGCAGAGGGACGAGCACGGACCCGCATCGACACGGACCCGCACTGACACGGACCCGCATCGACATGGCGCCGACCGACACGGACCCGCCCGGCGCGGCGCCGACCGGCCCGGGCCTGTTCGGCCAACCCCACCAGGACCGAGGCGGAACCGTCTGTGGCCCAGCTCACCCCTCCCGTCACAGCCCTGTCACGACACCCCGGCCGACCGCCGCCCGCGGGCACCGGACGGGCCCGGTCGGCAGCCGAGCGCCGAACGACCCCTTCCGCCCCGCTCCGTGAGCACTGCAGTCACTTGTGCGCGGCGCGTCACTCTGCGTCGTGGCGTGAGATGGCCGGGACGGGAGATCCCCCGTGTCCGGTCTGTGTATCGGTGGGGCATCTGTGCATGAGATGACCAAGGGCTCGAATGTCTCTCTGGGAGCCCTGAGCGAGAACGTCATCCGCAGCGTGGACGACGCGGTGCACCGTTTCCGCACCACCGTGGTCCTCCACCTGGACCGCCCGGGGCCCCGCCGCCCGAAGGAGGGAACGCCGGCGGCCTGACCCGGGCGGCGACCGCCCCGGCCGCCGCCTCCCGTCTCCCAGGCCCTTATTCGTCGATGAACCCGGTCCCGCCCGGTCCGGCGAAGACCAGCTGGGTGAGCGGGGGGCTGTGGTCCGCGGTGACGGTGACCCGGTAGAGGCCCGTGTCGGGAACGGAGACCGTCGCGCGCAGCCGGTCGTCGCCGTCCGTCTGTACGCGGGCCGTCCTGCTGTACTCGGAGTCGACGGCCGACACGGAGCAGGTGACGCCCGCCGGGTCGTCGGTCCCGGTGACGGACACGTCCCACCTGGCGGCGGCCCGGACGTAGTCGGGCACCTGAAGTCCCAACACCCGGTCGGCCTGCTCCTGGCCGAGGTGGTCGTCCTCCAGGAGGAAGGAGGAGACCGCGACCTGGGCCTGGGAGCCGCTCGCCAGTGCCCCGTGCTGGGCGGAGATGTTCTGGGTGTTGCGGGCGGGGGAGGCGGAGGGTCGGTGGACCGTCCCGTCGCCCTTGCCGGGGAACCGCAGGGGGCGCCCGTGGGCGTCGCGCTTGAGTTCCCCGTCGCCGTCCGCGCGGAAGCAGTACTCGGAGGCGTGGACGACGCCGGAGACCAGCCGCATCGACTGGACGGTCGCCTGGCCGACGCCGGCGATGGGCCGGAGCCCGGGCAGCGGATCGCGGGCGAGGGTCTCGAAGAAGTCCTGCGACGCCTGGAAGAGGTCCTTGTCGCCCCCGAGATCGGCGACGTCCGCGGGCGTGAGGCGACGGACGGTGTCGTCCTCCTCCAGGCACAGGAAGCGCGGCAGCAGGTCGTGCACCCCCGGCATGGTGGCGGCCGCGGCGGCGAGCCGGCCGTGCGGCAGCGGGATGGGCGCGCCCTGGACGGCGTTGAGGATGTTGGCCGCGACCACGGACCCCTGATAGGGGGTGCCCAGGGTCATGACGCCCCGGGTGTCGTCGGCGAGGTCGCCGTCACCGCCGAGGGAGAGGGCCGCACGGGTGACCAGCCCGCCCATGGAGTGGGCGATGAAGACGAGACGCGCCTCACGCTGGTCGACCGCGTGCGCCCGGGCGGCCGCCTGGGCCGGGTGCGCGCGCCAGCGGGTGAGGTGCTCGCGGGCCGCGGTGGCCAGGGCGCGGGCATGGGCGGCGACGGGCAGACGCCAGTCATAGGGGAAGGTGAGGACCGCCTCGGGGTGCGCGACGGTGTTCCCGATGGTCCGCAGCAGCTTGTGGTAGGGCTCGAAGCCGTTGAGGAACGGGCTCCAGACCGGGGTCCTGAGCAGTCTCGGGGCGACGACGCGGCCGTAGTGGCCCGCCAGTTCGTCGGGGGTGAGCTGGAGGGGCGCCAGCCCGGAGCGGGTCAGCCAGGCACGGGTGAGCCAACGGCTGTTCGCCAGCCCCCACACCACGTCGCCGGTGCCCGTGTCCAGCAACTCGCTCCCCATGATGCCCGGAACGACGACGACGGCGTCATGGGTGACCTCGGGAAGTGCCGGTGGCTCCAATCCGTAGGAGTGAGTGGGGAGATGGCCCTGTGCCCGCTGAATCATGCCTGTCACACTAGTGAGATGGGGCACACGGGGGGCGAGGTTCAGGAACAACTCGCAGTGGCCGCAATGGAGGACGACCGGCCCGTCGGCCCGCGGACACTGCTGACCGTCGCCGTCCGTGACTACGAGGACGACGACGAGGACGAGGCGGAGGAGTTCGCGGCCGGCATCGACGAGCAGCTCGAGGTCGTCGGCCAGTGGTGGGGCCCGGGCGGCTCGTTGCCGCCGTTCCACGCCGTGCCCCCGCGTGCCCTCAAGAGCCGCGACGACGTCGAGGACCTGCTGCGCACCGAGGGCGTACGCGGGATGCGGGGCCACGCCCTGGTCCTGTTCATCACCGGACACGGCATCGCCGCCACCTCCGGCACCCACTTCCTCAAACTGCCGGAGACCGAGCAGGGGCGCTACCTGGCCACGGCCGTGCGCACCAGCGACATCATCGCCGCCGCGCTCGACTCCCACGTCGAGAACGTCCTGGTGATCGTCAACGCCTGCTACGCGGCCCGACTCGACACCGAACTCTCCCTCCTGGTCAAGGACCTCGGCCAGGACCGGCGGGAGAAGAGCCGCCTTGACGTGCTCGTCACCTGCGCCCACAACCGCACCATCGAGGTCCGCCGCTTCCCCACCACACTGCGCGGCGTGTACGAACGGCTCCGCACCAAGTCCGGCATCACCACCCCGTACCTGACCGTGGTGGAGTTCATGGCCGAGTACGAGCGCGAGCTACGCCACGCCGACCGCGAGCGCTACCGCCTGCGGCGCCTGGTGGACGGCAGCGGACTCGAAGCCCCCAGCCCCTGCCTGCCCAACCCGGGGTACGTGCGCGCCCGGGACCTGATCGGGGCGAGCCCGCGGCAGGCGACCGCGGCCGACGGCTACTGGCTGGACCGCGCCACCGGCCGCACCCAGGAGAGCGACGCCGGGTGGTACTTCCGGGGGCGGGACGACCTCAACCGGCACATCGCGACGTTCCTCGGGCCCCGGCGCAGGCGAGGCGTCCTGCTCATCACCGGCAGCACGGGCAGTGGCAAGTCCGCCGTGATCGCCCGCGCCGTCGTGCTCAGCGACCCGCTCTTCCGCGAGGACCCCCTGTACAAGGCGGCCGCGGACCTGGCGGCCGCCGACACGATCCCCCCGGAGGGGTCGGTGACCGCCGCCGTCCTCGCACACCGCCGCAACGCCGCCCAGGTCGCCTCCGACCTGCTGCGCGCCCTGCGGGTCCGCCCCGCCCCGGTGGGGCCGGCCGACGACCCGGTGCAGCGCTGGTCGGGCCAGCTCCACGACTACGTGCGCGATGCCGGGCAACCGGTCACGCTGGTGATCGACGGGCTGGACGAAGCCTTCGAACGTCACCGCATCGTCCACGACGTGCTGGCGCCGCTGAGCGGGTTCTGCGCGCCGTCCCCCGGCGTGCCCGGCCAGCGGACGGACGACGGCCCACCGGCGGCGCGGCCCGCGGCGCGGCTGCTGATCGGCATCCGCTCCACCCGCCCCTCCTCCCGCCCCGACCCGTCGGCCGCCGGCGACGAACACGAACTGCTGCAGGTGCTCAGGCAGGTCTTCCGCACCGCCGAGGTGCAGCGCACCGACGGCGAGGACGCCCGGCGGGACATCGAGGAGTACCTGCACGCCCTGATCAGCGCCGGCGGCCACCGCGGCACGGCCCGGGCCGCCGCGCGACTGGTCGCCCCCGTCCTCGCGCCGTCCTTCATCGACGCCAGGGTGGCGGGAGAGCACCTGCGCAAGGCCCGTGATCCGGCACAGCTGGCCGCGCATCCCAGGTGGCAGAAGAGACTCAGGCAGGGCATCCGCGGCCTGCTCGTCCAGGACCTGCGGCTCGTCGAGGAGGACCAGGACGGGCTGCCCCGCGACGTCGCCCTGGCGTTGCTGCGGGCCGCCGCCTTCGCCCAGGGAGCCGGCGTCCCCTGGTCGGACATCTGGCCCCAGGTCGCGGGGGTCTTCCTGCGGCGCCGGCTGCCCGCCGACGAATGGGACACCATGATCGCCAGACTTCTCGCCGGCCGGCTCAGCGGCTATCTCGCCCACGACCACGAGGACAACCGGCTCGTCTACCGCCCCGCCCACGAAGCCCTCGTGGACCTGCTGACGAACACCGACGACGACCTGGCCGACGACGACCTCCCGGCCGACGACGTCGCGTCCGACGCCGGGAGCGAGCAGTGAGCGACCCCATCGAGCGCAGCGGCCACAGCGAGATCCACCGCCGGATCGCCGAGGCGCTGGCCGAACTCGTACCGGACGACTCGACCATGCCGCCGCACCCCTACCTGCGCCGGCACCTGGCCGAGCACGCCGCGCGGGGCCGTGTCCTCGACGACGCCCATGTCCCGCCCGCACTGCTGCCGTGGGAATCGAGTCTCGGGGTGCGCCGGCTGCTGGCGACACACCCCACCGACGCCGCCGGAAGCCAGTGGCTCCAGGCCTGGGCCCGGCTCGAGCCGTTCGTGCGCGACGTCGACCCGCTGTCCCGCGCGACCAGCCTCCGCCTGGCGCGGCACACCACCCAGGCCACCCCCGCCGGGGTGCCCGAGCCCCAGGCGTTCGACCGGTCACCGGTGACCCCCGTCTGGAGCGAGGGGGCCGCCCCGGACAACGTGTGGCTCGTCAACGAGGTCGCCGTGACCGCGCTGGCCGCCGTCGACGCCCCGTACGACCGCGCCCTCGTCATGGCCGGCGACGACCGCGGCTTCCTGCACGCCCTGCGCCACGACGGCAGCAACGCCTACGCACCGCTGCGCGTCCACCGCGGTCAGATCACCCAGTTGCTGGCCCTGCCCGGCGGCCTGGTGGCGACCGGCAGCAGCGACGGCTCCGTCACCGTCGTGGACGCCCTGCACGGCCGGCTGAAACTCCGGGCCGTGCCGCGCCGGCCGGGGACCTGGGTCAGCTCCCTGGCCCTGCACCGGCCCGCACACCACACTCCGGCCCTGCTGGCGGCGTTCAGCGACGGGTACGTCGCCGCCCTCCATCCGGTCGTGCTCCGCCCCGTGGACATCCCGCTCCCCCGCCTCACGGACAGCCCTCTGCTGAGTCCCCTGCCGATGCCAGGTGGCGGCCAGGGGCTGCTGTGCGCCCAGCGCGACAGCGTCCACTTCTACGACGGCCGCCGCACCCGGCTGCTCTCGGAGCACCGGGCGCGCGTGCGCGCCGTCGCCGCACTGCCCCGGCCGGGCCGGTACGCCGTGGCCGACGAGGACGGGAACCTCTCCGTGCACGACGCGACCCGCTCCGGGGACACGGTCGACCGGGCGCCCGGCAGCGGTTCGGCCATCACCTCGCTGCTGCTCACCCGGGTCGACGAGGGCTGGGCCCTGGTGACGGCGTGCGGCGACGGCAGCGCCCGCCTGTGGAGCCTGCCCGGTCTCGAACCCGTCGGCAGGCCGCTGCCCGCCCACACCGCCGCACTCAACGCCCTCACCTGCCCGACCGGCGCGGCCGGACCCCGCCTGATCACCGCCGGAGCCGATGCCACCGTACGGAGCTGGCCCCTGACCGCACGGACCTTCCACGACGCCCCCGAACGCCGGGACCGCATCACGGCCAGCGCCCTTTCCTCCACACAGCCGCATCTCCTGGCCACGGCCCGGGGCGGCCGGATCGCCGTCGGGGACATCCACCGCTCCACCGATCTCCGGACCGTTCACGAGGGGCAGGCGGTGACCGCTCTGGCCTGGCCCCGGCTGAAGGGCCGGCTGCATCTGGCGGTCGCGCTGGAGGACAGCCGGATCATCCTGCTGGACCCGGCGAAGCCGCACGGTGAACCCGTGCTGGAGCTGCCCGGGCACCATCTGCCCGCGCTGACGATGGTGCCGCTGAACGGTGTCGAACTCCTCGCCAGCGGCAGCCCAGACGGCCGGGTGTGCGTGTGGGACCTGCCGTCCGGCCGGCGCCTGGCTCATTTCCCCGACCATCAGTTCAGCGTGCGCTGCCTGGCCACCCAGTACCGCCGCCGGCACGGCTTCCGGGTCGCCTCCGGCGGCAGCGACGGCAACGTACGGGTGTGGGACGTGCGGACCCTCCAGCAGTGCGGTCCGACCATCAGGTGCGGACAGCACTTCGTGAACGACCTCGCCTTCGCCCTGGGACCCGACGACGAGTCGCTCGTGGCCAGCGCGGGCCAGAACGGGACCCTCAAACTCTGGCGGGCCGACACCGGCGAGCAGACCGCACAGCTCAGCCCCGGTGACGGTGAACTGACCGCGGTGACGTCCCTGACCCTGCCCTCCGGCCGCCGGCTCTTCGCCGCGGCGGGCAGGACCAGCATCCACCTGTGGGACCCGGACGCGGACCGGCGGCTGCTCCAGATCGTCACCGCGGAGCCCGTCGGCACCCTGAAGACCGCCCGTGACCACACCCGCGAAGGGGCCCTGCTCCTGTTGGCGACCGGTGAGCGGGAGACCTCCGTCTTCCGGTTGGATCACGACCGTCTCTGAGGACCGTGCGCCTGCCCTATGCGCCCACGCACTGCGAATGCGCCCCGTGCGCTCCCCCCAACAGCCCTGAGGAGCGGCAGCGGTTCGGGAGAATGTTCCGCCCAGTGCCTGGGGGCCACGACTGTTCGATGAGTCACCCGTCATACCTGTGACACCCGTAACACGCGAAACCGGTGAGGAGCCATGACCGCTGCCTTAACCCGATCCGCCGGCCGCCCTGGTGGTCCGGTCCCCGTGACGGCCGACGGCGACGCCCGGCCGTCCACCACGGCGGCCGGCCGGGACGGAGGACACCGCCGATGACGACGCCTTCCGTCACCAGCGTCCCCGCGCCCCCGGACGGTGTGTGGCGCCTGGGCTGGGCCCACGACCCCGTCCGGTACAACCAGGTGGAGCCCGATACGTTCAGCGGTTCGTCAGCCGGCCGCTTCAGCCTCTTCTCCTACGGCATGCTCTACTGCGCCAGCGATCTCGCCGGCTGCTTCGCCGAGGCACTGGCGCATTTCCGGGTCGATCCGGTGATCCGCGCCCTCATGAGCGACGCCGAGCCCAACTCCGACCTCATGGGGATCGGCCAGGTCCCTTCCAGTTGGCGGGACGAGCGCATCCTCGTCCGGCTGGTCCCGACGGCGGAGGCGGCCTTCCTCGACGTCGACTCCGAGGACACCAGGAAGGCGCTGGCCGACGAGCTGGAGGCGGAACTCGCCAAGTGGGGCGTCACCGGCCCCCTCACCGACCGCGACATCTACGGCAGGGACCGCCGTATCGCGCGCCAGATCGCCGCCTGGGCGGTGGCCCAGCGCGACAGCGAGGGCGGCCAGAAGTACCAGGGCATCACCTACCGCTCGCTGTACGGCGGGTGCCAGTGCTGGGCGATCCTGCGCGACACGCCGCTCAGGGAGGAGGAACGCCGCGCCATCCGGGCCGAGACGGCCGAGTTGCAGGAAGTGGCGCGGGAGTACGGACTGACCGTCAGGTGAGCATGTTGCGTCAACTGGACGTATCCACCATCACTCGTTCAGGTCCGCCCGGCGTTCCGCGCGTCACACTTCAGCAACCCGCGTGGCCCGCATAGTGCCAGGTCAGCGATGTTCGAGCGGCACCGAAGGGGGGATTCAGGGGTGTTTTCACCGGGGAAAGCCATGGATTTTAGAGCTGCAAAACGGGTACCATCGACCCAACAGCCAAGAGGGGGACCGATGTTGGGAAGATCGATAGGCCGGTTAGCCGGGCTTGGACCGCGATCAGAGCACGTCGCACCGAGTACGTTCCTGCGCATCTGCGCCTCCTCCAGGCCGACACAGTGTGCTGCCCATCGCAGCGACCCGGACGCAAGCACGCGTGGCGCTCCCCGCCCCAGCTGAACCCCCGCGGTCACCACCACACACAGCCTTCACGCCGCGCACGGCGTGACATCTCCCGCTCCACAGGCGACACCAGCGAGCGGTGAGGAAACGAGGAGACCATGTCCACTCAGCGAGAGATCACCGCCGAGGACCGAGCCCACCGCGACACAGCAGAGCTGGGCATCCCCGAGATCGCCCGCTTCCTTCAGGAACAGTTCAGCCAGCGCACCGTCGCCTACGTCGCCGGCATCGAGGACGCCAAGCAGGTCGGCCGGTGGTGCCGGGGGCAGAACAACCCCCGCTTCGACTCCGAGTTCCGCCTGCGCACCGCGTTCCAGGTCTTCCGGTACATCGAGGAGTGCGAGAACCGGCACGTCGCACGCGCCTGGATGATGGGGATGAACCCCCAGCTCGAGGACAGCTCCCCCCTGCAGGCCATCGCCGACGACCACTTCAAGGAAGTCATGGCCGCAGCCCGCTCCTACCGCCAGGGCGACCTCTGACAACACCTACGCCGCCGCCGGCGTATTGCCCGCTCCCCGGGGGGACGCTCGGGGCCCCACCCGACTCGAATGACTCGAAACTCAGGGCCAGACATCGTGAGCGCCCGAACCCGCACACCCCTTCCCGGGCTCGCTCGGGGACGCGCCCAGCTGTACCCGCACGGAAGGCCCTGCTCCTCTCGGCGGCACCGCTGAGGAACAGGGCCTTCGGCAGGTCGAGCGGTGCTCGTTCGCCGTCCCGTCCGTCCCTCGACGGAGCTGTTGGAAATGGCTGGAGAAAGCCCGGCCAAGTCGGCTGTGCCGCAGCCGAAACGACACTTCCAGGTCGCGGCCCGGTAGGAAACGGCTGCTCCCGGCGGCATCCGCCTGCACATACGACAAGACCCCGCACTCAGCGAACTCGCTGATGGCGGGGTCTTCGGCACACACAGTGTGCCCCCGGCAGGATTCGAACCTGCGCACACGGCTCCGGAGGGGGCTTGCACCCTGAGAGCGTTCGCAGCTCAGGGCCTTGGAGCGACCCAACTGGCCACCTTCAGTCCACAAATGGGCCACGCAGCTCACGGCGGCCACCCTAAAGTGATCTCTGTGACTGACGAGCAAGTGAGCACTACACAGGATTACGTGGTGAGCACCGAGGTCGTCCGGTGGGCGATCGATACGCTGACCACCCGCCGGATTCACCCGTTCTTCCTCGCCTATCTCTACCTGCACGGGCTGACCCCTGATGAGGGCGCTCCCACGCCGGTGATGCCCATATGGACGGATTTGGGCAAGTATCTAACGATGCCTGGCGGTCCACCTAAGAAGCCCTACTATCGCCCCCTTTTTCAGGAGATAAGCAAGCCCGAGCGTTACTGGCTAAACGCAAACCTTGCTGGCAGCTATGCGCCCAGTTCCCTTAGGCAAGTGCCGAGACGAATTGTGGATGTCAGTGACGATGGTCACTTCCTTCTCAAAGAAGACAGCGCAACGCTGGTGCTGGAGCACTTGCTCTATGGCGAGCCGGCGCTCCTTCTGGCCCTGAGTGCTTTCATGCTGCGCAACTACGGTTTCAAGTCGGACGAAGGTCTCCCTAACGAATGGCATCTGTGTTCGTTGTTTCTCGCTGAGTTCAACTTCCGACAGGGTGAAGGGTCGTTCCTTTCTGGAGACGCTGCGGTGATTTTCACGACGGAACACAATGCGCTACCGATGACTGAGATATTTACACCCCTGGTTACGCAAGACTAAGGACGGGACGGGAATCACCTTGTCGACAACGATGAGCCTCAAGCCGATTCGTATCCTTACTGCGGATGACTTGGGAATTGGTATTGCTGCGGCGACTGCCGGGCATGCTTCGAACCGCCCTGATGAGCCTGAGGTGGGCATCGATGACCCTCTTGCCGTAGAGGCTCTATGGCTTCTGGAAAGGTTTGGAGGCATTATCTATACCGGGCCTCCTGGTACGGGCAAGACCTGGACTGCAAATAAGGTGGCCAAAGCGCTAACTCGTGGCGACACATCTAGGATTAGGTATGTGCAATTTCACCCTTCCTATCAGTATGAAGACTTCATGCAGGGATTCAGGCCGCTCAAGGAGGGCGGCGGCTTCAAGATGGAAGATGGGCACTTCGTCTACATGTGCAAGGAAGCCCAGCGTGATCCTAAGCATAATTATGTTCTGGTGATCGATGAGTTGAGTCGAGGTGACTGCGGCAGGATCTTCGGCGAGGCTCTTACCTACCTTGAAACCTCGAAGCGAGACCTCCCCTTCAAGTTGGCTTCTGGTGAGGAAATCTCGGTACCGAGGAACCTAGTGGTTCTGGCTACGATGAATCCCCTGGATCGCGGGGTGGATGAGGTTGATGCCGCATTCGGGCGGAGGTTTGCTCAGGTTTCGATGGAACCGAGCAGGAATGCTCTGCAGCAGTTCATGGAAATTAGCGGGCTCCCGGAGCCGTTGGCCGAAGGGGTGCTGCGATTCTTTGATTTTGTCAACAGGCGTGCACGGTCCAATCCGCACGCCGCTGTGGGGCATGTCTTCTTTCATGATGTCAGCGACGCAGATTCGTTGCGTGCGGTTTGGGAGTACCAGCTCCGCTTTCTGTTGGAGAAGGCGTTCAGGCTCGACCAGCAGGGCTTCCGAGAAGTCCAGGGTCGGTGGCAGGCCATCTTCCCGCCTGAGGAAGGCGACCCGGTCGAGGAGGTCTCGGTGCAGGTATCTGCCGGTGGGCAAGTCGACGCGGAACAAGCGTGATGCCGTACTCAGCCACGCCTCGTGTAATCCCGTGTTCTGAACAAGGCCAGATCGACCTTGCACTAAATGAGCTCATGGACGCCTCTGGTGGTCTTATGATCAATCCGGAGATTAGCAAAAAGGATTTCCTAACTGTTACTTTTCGCGGCGGAAAGCTTCGCCTTCAGGCTCGCGGTTTCATTGGGTTGATCCCGTTGAACGAGAAGGTTGCCATCTTCGTAGAGCCGCGTGTTCCCGTTTCTAATCTCACCCGGATGGCGGAGATTTCCGGATCTAGTCGCCTGCCGCTTCCTGTAATTCGTGCTTATGAGACCGGGGATGCAAAAGAAGAACTCCTCCTCGACCTCTACTCCGCAGCACTCATCCATCATGTGGAGCGAGTCGTGGAGGGGGGACTATTTCGTGAATATCAACGAGTTGAGGAGGAATCAAGCTTCCCCGCCGGGCGCCTTCTGGTCAATCAGACCGCTCGACTGCAGGGGCGGGGCGTGACACATAGGGTGTGGTCGAGCCATTTCGAGCGGACTGCGGACAACGCGGCTAATCGGTGTCTGAAGTATGCACTCTGGAGACTAGCTCAACAGAGTCAAGATCCGTCAGTGCCTAGCGTCAAGCGGAATCGACAGCAGCTGAATAGGCTTTACGGCGCCTTCGATGGCGTCCCGCTGGATCATTCACTTCGGTTCCTGGACGACGATTTCGTCACTGGGCGAAGAGACCTGCCATCCCTTCGTGCGTATTACAGAGATGCTTTGGACGTAGCCAGGGCTGCTTTGCTGCAGCGGAAGATATTTCTGGATCGTTCCAAGGGGGGAGTGCAACTTCCCTCCATCGTGTTCGACATGAACGATCTGTTCGAGAGATATGTTCGGCGAACCTTGGAAATGCACGGCGCTGGCGCTGGCTGGTCCGAAGTCGTGGCTGATGGCAACACTACGGCCAGGCGCGTCTTGTTCACGCACCACCGAAATGTCGGGTCGGAAGTGCATAAGCTCGACTATGCCGACTCCTTCGCTACTCCCGACATCGTAATTCTTCGCGAAAACGGTCAAGATGTAGCATGCGTGCTGGACGTGAAGAATAAGCTCGTTAAGCGACGCTCAGATCGTGATGGCGAGGACCAGGTCATCGCGTATGCGCTGCGGTATGCCACCGATCGAGTGGTTCTTGTCCATCCAGCTCAGGAGAATCAAACGGCAGGGATGTATAAAGTTGGGGACGTTGGCGAGGTTAGCCTGTTTCAGTACCGAATCAACTTGGCTGCAGATAATCCCGAAGTCGAAGAAAGGAACTTCGGAGATGCTGTCGCCAAGCTCATTGCTTCGTGAGTGCTAGTCCTTAATCGGGACGGGGTTGAGGTCGATGCCGATGACACTGCGCCTCATGTCGTATGCGGCGTTTAGCGTCGTGCCTGTACCCAGGAACGGGTCCAGCACTGTGCCGTGGGTCCAACTGTCATGGCCACAGTCAGTCCAAGCCACGGTCCGCTTTGGGGCGAAGGTGAACTCTCGAAAGTAGCCGCCCAGAGCCGCCTTCGCCTCCGCTGCTAGCTGGCGCACGTGCTCAGCATTGCGACCGGTTCCAGTCTGTACATGGAGTGCCTTGCCGGCATCGGAGATACCGGTAGCTTGAATGGCTGCGATGTGCGCTGCTGTGAGTCGCTTCTCTCGCGCAAGCTCCATCGCACGCTTAGCCTGTGGGCGTGAAGCGTCGAGTTCGGCTGTTTTCTCCACGACCCTCTCGCGGGGGCGTCCGCACTCGGTGCAAACTACGAGAGGGCAGGCCAAGGTGACTGCTCGTTGGACGATTTCGCTAGGGAATGGCGCGAGATGGCGAGCCATGTTGCGCTCAAGATCAATGTCCCAGACGTCACCCGGGTTATCGAGGTCCCAGTCCACCTTGGAGATCGGGCTTTCCTCATCCCAGAGTGAACTACCCTCCTCGTAAGGGATATTGCGAAAGTCCCACACGTCTCCGGGATTAGCCGTGCTGCCTGCTCGTCCGTACTTGCGAGCGTACGCAAAAAGATCGTAGTAGTAGGAGCGCTGCGGGGTCAGGTGAATGATGTATTCGTGCCGACTGGCCAAGCGCGTCTGTACGGGATCGGGCATGCCCCGAGTCTTCGCCCAGATGATCCGATTGCGGATGAGCCAGCCAGCGTCTGCGGCTGCTGCTTCAATCCGTCCTGGAATGCCTGCGAGAGACTGGTTCTTCCAGGTGTCGCCCACATTCAGAAACACGGAACCAGTGGGACGCAGCACACGCCGCCACTCAGTGAGGCAGTCCATCATCGCTGCCACATAGCCTGCAGGGTCGGGTTCCTGGCCAATCTGGCCAGCGACCTTGTAGTCACGCTTCTGCCAGTACGGGGGAGACGTGACCACGAGATCAACTGTGTTGTCATCCAAGGGGATGTGCCTAGCATCCCCCTGGATGACACGGCGTTCAGGTCGTCCAGGTGCCTCAGGGTCGGCGACGGCCAGCCGGGCGTCCAGCTCGCCTACTGCGTCCCTAGCGGGGGTGTCGACCTCAAACAGTGCCTCACTGCTCTCCGTTCGGCTGGTCCGCGGGAGCACGACTCGGGCAGCCGTGCGCGTTGCGTCCCCGTCCGTAGCGGAGGTGTCTTGAGAGGCCATGCGGCACCCTTCCTTGCTTCTACCTAGATCCCGACTCGAGAGGATACCAAGCGGTGCAGACACCGGATGGTGTCGTGCATGGCCTGGCCGATGCCTGCGTGCGGGCCGGGCATGGGTTTTGGAAGGGGGCTGAGCAGAACTGCGCTCATCAGCGGTAGGCGCCGAGCCCGGTTCCGTAGCTGATTCGCCAGCACTCGCGCTGACCGCCACCTTAGGAGTGTGATCAGGTGCTGGTCCGCGCGCTGCCCCCCCGTCGCAGTGCTGACGACACATGGGCGCTTTGTATGGGCGCCGGAGAGCCGGGGGGCTCAGTCGTGGAGGCCGAGTTGAGCGCGAAGTGATTTTCGGCGCCCAAGGAAAAGGACTTGGTCCTCGATTTTCTGCAGCGCTGCAATGAGCTTTTGTCCTTCGAATGCCACTTGCTTCAACCGTTGATCCTCGTGTTCCTGGCTGGATGCCATTCGAGTCTGCCACTTATAGTGCACAAACCCATTTCTTAGTTCCATGAGGTCGGTCATGGTGCGTATGATGTCTTTCTCGATTGGTGTCGCACCCAATGACGTCCACACGTCTTTCACCTTCAGATGGAAGCTACAGCTGCGGACCAGCGCCATCGCTACTCCTTCGGGGACGTTAGAGCGGCGACTCAGGCTGATCAGGATATTGTTTATCCAATGCTCGACCCACGTGGCGTAGAAGAGGATTGAAAACCAGTACTCCTCGGCATCCATGGCCTCGGTCGCCTTGAGGAGTAGGTCTCCAGAGTAATCGGTCACCCAATAAAATTCGTCGTCGGGTGCATCTTCCCGTTCGTTCGCCGAGTCGCGGGACTTTGGTTCATTGAGGATGCCGAACAGCGCAGCGCTCACTACTTCCTCGTCGGTCATCCCTTCTATATCGATTGCGCCGCTGTTGATGCATCTATCTACGACTCCCCACGCTAGCCGTTTCCCAACTTGCTTATAAAGCGATAGATCGAGCTCATCCATAAGACGTAGTGTGGCATTCGCCCCCTACAGGAGTCAGCCGAATAACGATGTCGGGGGAGTTTCATCGATCCAGTCAAGCCCCGCCGCGCTCGGATCCTGGAGCACCAGTTTGGAAGATCGCGTACGTGGATCCGGTCCAGTTCGCTGACCTGCGGTTTTCGGGCCATTCTCCGGTGTTCCCCGCTACTCCCCGCCGTTCGCCGCCCGATCGGGCACGTGGGAGACACGGTGCATGCTCACCGCCCGCTGATCCGTGACCTACGGCTCACCCCAGTCGAGGACGCGCATCATGCTGTGAGCTGGCACCATGGGTTCGCGAGGTCAGTGGAGCGTTTCAAAGAAGTGATCAAGACTGACCCTCATCGGGTGGCATGAGGCGTTGCTCGTACAGAGACAACAGGTTCAGGGCCGCCGCACAGGCGCTGATGTAGTCGATCGCAGCCGAGCTTTGCACGCTGCCACCGTGTGTCACTTCGTTTCGCAGTCGTGAAAGCCCCGTGATCACCTCAGCAACATCAGCAGGCAGTCCAGAGGCCATCAGAAGCGCCAGTTGACTTCGGGCCGTCCGGGGACGGTCGACTGCCTCCCCTCTGGCGTGGGCTGCGCGAATGGTCTTCCGCACCAACGACTGCAGTCGCATGTCAACTTCGCGGTAGGCGGCCATGATGGCAGCCTCCGGGTGCTCGCGCGCCATGGACCGCAGCGCATCCATGGGCGCGGCAGGGGAGGGAAATACGGATTGAAGTAGCTGTTCCAGCTCTGCTTGCATGGCGTTGACTAAGGGCTTGCAGATCATTAACCTCGATCTTGCATGACGGTCCGCCGACGGAGTCGGTGGACCGTTTTCGTACCGTGGGCTGTGGCGGGGCAGGCTGAGGTCCCGAGTGTCGTCTC
>NZ_JBFBEK010000004.1:406343-419708 GCF_040683715.1 Streptomyces sp. NPDC093260 | reverse complement strand
AGCTTCTTGCGCCCCTGCGGAGTCCGGTCCCCTCGGATCTCGAAGTCCATCGCACCCCTTGAACTGGGGTGTTGCAACGACCACTAGAACCCAAGCACCGACCGGGGCCCCTTCCGTGTGTCCGCGGGCGTCAGATCTTGACGCGGACGTCCTTGCGGAGATTGGCGGCGAGGCTCGCCGCGTCCTGCATGGAGCCGCCCTTGCCGGTGGCCATCCCGGCCACGCTGTAGGAGATGACGAAGGCGACGGTGCTGTGGTCGCCCCAGATGCAGAACGGCAGGTGCAGGGTCGTGCCGCTCTCCTTGGTCTCCGTCTCCTGGCACTTCAGGACGCCGCCGTCGAGCCCGTCGGGCTTGAACTCCTGCGGGCTGCCGACCAGCTTGCCGTCGCCCGAGGAGTCCTTCTCGGCGCTCTCCCTGGTCTTGGCGAACATCGCGTCGACCACCTTCTCCGGGTCGTCGATGGTGCCGTAGACGCCGCTGAAGGAGAGGGACTTGGCCGTCAGGCCGGTCCCGTTGGCGTAGGCCGCGCTGACCTGCTTGGGGTCCTTGATGCCCCACTTCTGGAAGTCCGCGAGGTCGTCGTCGGACATGGTGTCCGGGGCGTCGCCGGACTTCTCCGACTTCTTGTACGTCCCGTCGATCACCGTCGCCGGCGTCACCAGCTTGTGCGGGCCGTCGTCGGCCACCGAGCCGCCGCCACCACCGCCGCCGATCACGAAGTACGCGCCGACCGCGATCGCCGCGACGACCGCCACCGCCCCGATGATCAGGCCCGTCTTCTTCTTGCCGCCGGAGGGGGCCGGGGGCTGCGGCACCGCGCCGTAGGGCGGCTGCTGGCCGTACTGGGGCGGCTGGCCGTACGGCGGCTGCTGCTGGCCGTAGGGGTTCGGCTGGGGCGGGACGCCCTGCGGGGGCTGCTGCGGGTAGCCGTAGCCCGGCTGGGCCGGAGGGGCCTGCTGCGGGTAGCCGTAGCCGGGCTGCGCGGGCGGCGCCTGCGGCGGCTGCTGGCCGTAGGGGCCCGGCTGACCGTACGGTCCGGGCTGCTGGGGCTGCCCGCCGTACGGGCCCGGCTGGTTGTAGCTCATTACTGGGTTCCCCTCCAGATGCTTATGCGTACCTGACATCCTGGCGCAGAGCCGCCGGGCCCACGGCATCGGGGTGCGCACCGTTACACAACAAATGCGGTTCGGGCCAGCGCCGTGACGCCTCTAAACTGAGCGCGTGACCGACAACGCTCAGCAGCAGCCACCAGCGCCCGACACCGAACTGCCGACCCAGTACGCGCCGGCCGATGTAGAGGGGCCGCTGTACGAGCGCTGGGTAGAGCGGGGCTACTTCGAGGCGGACGCGAAGAGCGACAAGCCGCCGTACACGATCGTCATCCCCCCGCCCAACGTCACGGGCTCCCTCCACCTGGGCCACGCCTTCGAGCACACGCTCATCGACGCCCTCACCCGCCGCAAGCGCATGCAGGGCTACGAGACGCTGTGGCAGCCCGGCATGGACCACGCCGGCATCGCCACGCAGAACGTCGTGGAGCGGGAGCTGGCCAAGGAGGGCAAGTCCCGCCACGACCTGGGCCGTGAGGCCTTCGTGGACCGCGTCTGGCAGTGGAAGTCCGAGTCCGGCGGTCAGATCAGCGGCCAGATGCGCCGCCTCGGCGACGGCGTCGCCTGGTCCCGTGAGCGCTTCACCATGGACGAGGGCCTCTCCCAGGCCGTCCAGACCATCTTCAAGCGCCTCTACGACGACGAGCTGATCTACCGCGCCGAGCGCATCATCAACTGGTGCCCGCGCTGTCTGACCGCGATCTCCGACATCGAGGTCGAGTACCAGGACGACGACGGCGAGCTGGTCTCGATGAAGTACGGCGAGGGGGCCGACACCATCGTCGTCGCCACCACCCGTGCCGAGACGATGCTCGGCGACACCGCCGTGGCCGTCCACCCCGACGACGAGCGCTACAAGCACCTGGTCGGCAAGCTCATCAGGCTGCCGCTGACCGACCGCTCCATCCCGGTCGTCGCCGACGAGCACGTCGACCCGGAGTTCGGCACCGGCGCCGTCAAGGTCACCCCGGCCCACGACCCGAACGACTTCGAGATCGGCCAGCGCCACGACCTGCCGTCCCTCACCGTGATGGACGAGCACGCCGTCATCACCGCCCACGGCCCCTTCCAGGGCCTGGACCGGCTGGAGGCCCGCTCCGCCATCGTCGCCGCGCTGCGCGCCGAGGGCCGGATCGTCGCCGAGAAGCGGCCCTACGTCCACTCCGTCGGTCACTGCTCGCGCTGCAAGACCACCATCGAGCCGCGCCTTTCCATGCAGTGGTGGGTCAAGGTCGGCCCGCTCGCCAAGGCGGCCGGCGACGCGGTCCGCGAGGGCAAGGTCACGATCCATCCCCAGGAGATGGAGAAGCGGTACTTCGACTGGGTCGACAACCTCCACGACTGGTGCATCTCGCGCCAGCTGTGGTGGGGCCACCGCATCCCCGTCTGGTACGGCCCGAACGGCGAGGTCGTCTGCGTCGGTCCCGACGACGAGGCCCCCACCGGCGAGGGCTGGCACCAGGACACCGACGTCCTGGACACCTGGTTCTCCTCCGGCCTGTGGCCGTTCTCCACGCTGGGCTGGCCCGAGCAGACCGAGTCGCTCGCGAAGTTCTACCCGAACTCCGTCCTGGTCACCGGCTACGACATCCTCTTCTTCTGGGTCGCCCGGATGATGATGTTCGGCCTGTACGCGATGGACGGCACCCCGCCGTTCCACACCATCGCCCTGCACGGCATGGTCCGCGACCAGTTCGGCAAGAAGATGTCGAAGTCCTTCGGCAACGCGGTCAACCCGCTGGACTGGATGGACAAGTACGGCTCCGACGCGCTCCGCTTCACCCTGGCGCGCGGCGCCAACCCGGGCGTGGACGTCCCGATCGGCGAGGACTGGGTCCAGGGCTCGCGCAACTTCGCCAACAAGATCTGGAACGCCACCCGCTTCGCCCTGATGAACGGCGCGACGGTGGACGGCCCGCTGCCCGAGCCGTCGGCGATGTCGGCGACGGACCGCTGGATCCTGTCCCGCCTCAACTCCGTCGTCGCCGAAGTCGACGCGTACTACGACGACTTCCAGTTCGCCAAGCTGTCGGACACGCTGTTCCACTTCGCGTGGGACGAGGTCTTCGACTGGTACGTGGAGCTGTCCAAGACCACGTTCCAGGCGGGCGGCGAGGCCGCCGAGGTCTCCCAGCGCGTCCTCGGCGAGGTCCTGGACGTCACGCTGCGGCTGCTGCACCCGGTCGTGCCGTTCGTCACCGAGACGCTGTGGACCACCCTCACGGGCGGCGAGTCGGTCGTCATCGCCGAGTGGCCTTCCGACAGCGGTTTCCGCGACACGGATGCCGAGCGGGAGATCGAAACGCTCCAGTCGGTCATCACCGAGGTCCGCCGCTTCCGCGCGGACCAGGGCCTCCAGCCGGGTCAGCGCGTCCCGGCCCGGCTCACCCTGGACGGCACGCCGCTGGCGGTGCACGAGGCCGCCATCCGGCAGCTGCTGCGGCTCCAGCCGGAGGGCGAGTCGTTCACCGCGACGGCCACCCTGCCGGTCGCCGGCGCCGAGGTCGCCCTCGACCTGTCCGGCACGATCGACGTGGCGGCGGAGCGCAAGCGGCTCGCCAAGGACCTGGCCGCCGCGGAGAAGGAGAAGGCGCAGGCGAACGGGAAGCTCGGCAACGAGGCGTTCCTGGCGAAGGCGCCCGACCACGTGGTCGAGAAGATCCGCACCCGGCTCGCCAAGGCCGAGGAGGACATCGCGCGGATCTCCGCACAGCTGGAACGGCTGCCCCAGGCGTAGCCGCCGACGACCCGTGTGAGGCCCCGGAGCAGACGAGACTCCGGGGCCTTTCGGCTGCTCCGGGGCGGGACGTCCGCCCGCGGGCCAAAGACGGCGCGGCACGCGCCCCGGAAGGGGCGCGGGGAACTGCGCCACCGGCCACGCCGCGCCCGCACCCGGGCAGGACGCCTGGCCACCCCGCACCGACGCCGCGCCCCGCTCGCCGCCTCCGTAGACTGAACCCCGTGAGCGACCTTCCGCACGAAAACGGCCGGAACGACCGGCCCGACCCCCTCGACTCCTTCGACGAGATCATCGAGGCCGAGACCACCCGCGACCCCGACCTCGCCGTGATCGAGGCCGGCAGCCGCACCCTGCGCACCCAGGGCGGCCCGCCGCAGGCGGACGTGCCGGGCCGGCCGGAGGACCCCGAGGTCGACCGGGCGCTGCGCGAGGTCGAGGCGGAACTCGGCACCCGCTGGGGCGAGACCAAGCTGGAGCCCTCGGTCACCCGGATCGCGGCCCTGATGGACGTCCTCGGCGAGCCGCAGCGCTCGTACCCGTCCATCCACATCACCGGGACCAACGGCAAGACCTCCACCGCCCGCATGATCGAGGCCCTGCTCGGCGCCTTCGAGCTGCGCACCGGCCGCTACACCTCCCCGCACGTGCAGTCGATCACCGAGCGGATCAGCCTGGACGGCGCGCCGATCTCCGCCGAGCGGTTCATCGAGACGTACGAGGACGTCAAGCCGTACGTGGAGATGGTCGACGCCGCCCAGGAGTACCGGCTGTCCTTCTTCGAGGTGCTCACCGGCATGGCGTACGCCGCCTTCGCCGACGCGCCGGTGGACGTCGCCGTGGTCGAGGTCGGCATGGGCGGCAGCTGGGACGCCACCAACGTGATCGACGCCGATGTCGCCGTGGTCACCCCCATCGGGCTCGACCACACCGACCGGCTCGGCTCCACCACCGGCGAGATCGCCGGGGAGAAGGCCGGGATCATCAAGCAGGACGCCACCGTGATCATGGCGCAGCAGCCGGTGGACGCCGCCCAGGTGCTGCTGAAGAAGGCTGTCGAGGTCAACGCCACCGTGGCCCGCGAGGGCCTGGAGTTCGGCGTCGTGGCCCGCCAGGTGGCCGTCGGCGGCCAGCTGCTGACCCTGCGCGGGCTCGGCGGCGAGTACCCCGAGGTGTATCTGCCGCTGCACGGCGCCCATCAGGCGCACAACGCCGCCGTGGCGCTGGCCGCCGTGGAGGCGTTCTTCGGCGTCGGCGCGCAGCGTGCGGAGCAGCTGGACGGCGAGAGCGTGCGCAAGGCGTTCGCGTCGGTGTCCTCGCCGGGCCGGATGGAGGTCGTGCGGCGTTCGCCGACCGTCGTGCTGGACGCGGCGCACAACCCGGCCGGCGCGCAGGTGACGGCCGAGGCCGTGCAGGAGGCGTTCGACTTCAGCCGGCTGGTCGGCGTCGTCGGCGCCAGCGCCGACAAGAACGTGCGCGGGCTGCTGGAGGCGTTCGAGCCGATCTTCGCGGAGATCGTGGTCACCCAGAACTCCAGCCACCGCGCGATGGACGCCGACGAGCTGGCCGCGATCGCGGTCGAGGTGTTCGGCGAGGACCGCGTCCAGGTGGAGCCGCGGCTGCCGGACGCCCTGGAGGCCGCGATCACGCTGGCCGAGGAGGAGGGCGAGTTCGCGGGCGGCGGCGTCCTCGTCACCGGTTCCGTCATCACCGTAGGTGAGGCCCGACTGCTCCTGGGAAGGGGCTGACCCACGTGCGTACGCTCTGTTCCTCGACCCTGCTCGGCGAGTTCTTCGTCATCGGCTTCGCCGCGCTGGTCGCGATGAAGGACCCGGACCTGTCCATGGGGACGGTGTGGACGGTCAGCGGCATCGCGATGGTGCTGTGCGTGCTGCTGTGCGGCGTGGTGACCCGGCCCGGGGGCGTCGTCCTCGGCTGGGCGCTCCAGATCGCGCTGATCGCCTCGGGCTTCGTGGTGCCGGTGATGTGGTTCCTCGGCGTGGTGTTCGCCGCGCTGTGGTGGGCGTCGGTGCACTTCGGGCGGAAGATCGACGAGGCCAAGGCGCGGTTCGCGGCGCAGGCGGCGCAGCCGGGGCCCTCCTCCCCTGACCCTGTGTGACAGCGGCCCTGTAATCTCGTCCCACCGCACACGTGTACCGCAGTTAAGGAGTCCCTCGTGACCCAGCGCACCCTCGTCCTCCTCAAGCCCGACGCCGTCCGTCGTGGCCTGACCGGCGAGATCATCAGCCGTATCGAGCGCAAGGCCGGCTGGCAGATCACCGCGCTGGAACTGCGGACCCTGGACCAGGACACGCTGGAGCAGCACTACGGCGAGCACAAGGGCAAGCCCTTCTACGAGCCGCTGGTGGAGTTCATGTCCTCCGGTCCTGTGGTCGCCCTGATCGTGGAGGGCGAGCGGGTGATCGAGGGCGTGCGCGCGCTCGCCGGTCCGACCGACCCGATCGCCGCCGCGCCCGGCTCCATCCGGGGTGACTTCGGGGTGATCGTCCGGGAGAACCTGATCCACGCCTCCGACTCCGAGGAGTCCGCCGAGCGCGAGGTCAAGCTCTTCTTCCCCGGCCGGGCCTGAGCCGCGGTCCGCGAGGGCCGTGCCCCTTCTTTCTGACGTATCGTCAGCTCATTGGGCTGTCTGACCTGGGCGGTCGTGCGAAACCGGCCGCCCTTTCGGCATACCCGATGCCGAAAGAGGGAACGCGTGCCCCCGATGGACCGTCTCCACAAGCGAGGCGGTACGCCATCTGCTGACAATGGCGAAGACCCTCGCGCAGTGTTCGTGCAGGCGCGTCTACGATGGAAGCCTTCACGTCACAGCACCCACCTCGCCGTACCTGAAACGCCCTCAAAAGCTCAGGGAAGGCCAGACGAATCCTGATGGGGAACTCAATGTCGTTCATCGGCCGTGACATGGCTGTCGACCTCGGGACCGCCAACACGCTGGTGTACGTCAGGGGTCGCGGGATCGTACTCAACGAGCCGTCCGTCGTCGCGATCAACACGAACACCGGTGGCATCCTCGCGGTCGGCGCCGAGGCGAAGAAGATGATCGGGCGCACCCCGGGCAACATCGTGGCCGTGCGTCCGCTCAAGGACGGCGTCATCGCGGACTTCGAGATCACCGAGCGGATGCTCCGCTACTTCATCCTGAAGATCCACAAGCGGCGGTATCTGGCCCGGCCGCGGGTCGTGGTCTGCGTGCCCTCCGGCATCACCGGCGTCGAGCGCCGCGCCGTCATCGAGGCCTCCTCGCAGGCGGGCGCGCGCCAGGTGCACATCATCGAGGAGCCCATGGCCGCGGCCATCGGCTCCGGCCTGCCGGTCCACGAGGCCACCGGCAACATGGTGGTGGACATCGGCGGCGGCACCACGGAGGTCGCGGTCATCTCGCTCGGCGGCATCGTCACGGCCCAGTCCATCCGGGTGGCCGGCGACGAGCTGGACAACGCGATCATCCAGCACGTCAAGAAGGAGTACAGCCTTCTGCTGGGTGAGCGGACGGCCGAGCAGATCAAGATCACGATCGGCTCCGCGTACGAACTCGAGGCCGACGAACACACCGAGATCCGCGGCCGCGACCTGGTCTCCGGCCTGCCGAAGACCGTGGTCATCTCGGCCGCCGAGGTCCGCAAGGCGATCGAGGAACCGGTCAACGCGATCGTCGACGCGGTCAAGACGACCCTCGACAAGTGCCCGCCGGAGCTGTCCGGCGACATCATGGACCGCGGCATCGTCCTGACCGGCGGCGGCGCGCTGCTGCGCGGCCTGGACGAGCGGCTGCGCCGGGAGACCGGCATGCCGATCCACATCGCCGAGGACCCGCTGGACAGCGTGGCGCTCGGCTCCGGCAAGTGCGTCGAGGAGTTCGAGGCGCTCCAGCAGGTCCTGGACGCCCAGCCGCGCCGATGACGCAACTTTTCGATTCCGCCGTACGAGATGATCTTCTCTCGTGCGGCGGATCGTTGATATAGAGGCATAAGCTCCCACAATTGGGCCCCTTGGGTTTGCGCTCCGCCGTTTCGCGCACCGGGGGCCACCCGATTCCGACGAGGAAGGGCACGGCCGCCGCACGTGAGGGACACGAAAGAGAGCCGGCTGCTCCTGGTGCTGCTGATCGCCGTCGCGTTCGCGCTGATCACAGTGGACATCCGGGGCGGCGAGAACTCCCCGGTGGACGGTGCCCGGCGAGCCGCCGCCACCGTCTTCGGCCCGATCGAGAACGGCGTGTCGGGCGCGGTGAACCCGGTCGGCAACGCGGTCTCCGCCGTCCGCGACTCCGGCGAGCGCCACGACCGGCTCGCCGCGCTGGAGAAGGAGAACGCCGCTCTCAAGGCCAAGCTCGGCAGCGACGCCCGCAACCGCAGCCGCCTCACCCAGCTGGACAGGATGCTGAAGCTGGCCGGCGAGGGCCAGTACGGCATCAAGGGCGCCCAGGTCATCGCCATAGGAGCCGCGCAGGGCTTCTCCTGGACCGTCACCATCGACGTCGGCTCCGACGACGGCATCCAGCGCGACATGACCGTCCTGAACGCCGACGGCCTGGTCGGCCGGGTCACCACCGTCGGCCCCGACTCCGCCACCGTGCTGCTCGCCAACGACCCCGACTTCACCGTCGGCGCCCGGATGGAGGGCAGCGACGAACTCGGCTTCGCCGCGGGCCAGGGCGACCGCCCGCTGCGCGTCCAGCTCCTCAACGGCAAGGCGGAGGTGAAGAAGGGCGACCGGTTCGTCACCTTCGGCTCGCAGTCCGACAAGCCGTTCGTGCCCGGCGTCCCGGTCGGCGTCGTCTCCCGCGTCGACCCCTCCGGCGGCGACCTCACCCGCACCGTCTACGTCACGCCCTACGTCGGCTTCACCAAGCTCGACGTCGTCGGCGTCGTCGTCCAGGCGCCCAAGAAGGACCCGCGCGACACGGTCCTGCCGCCCAAGCCCAAGCCGACCCCCACGCCCACGGTGACCGTGACGGTCACCCCCAGCCCGACCGGCGGCGCCGAGACCGACGCACGCGGCCGGGACGGGAACGCCCGTGGCGGTGGCGACGGACAGTCCACCGACGACCAGCTGCAGTAGGAGCGAGAAGTCCCCATGCGCCTCAACCGGATTCTGCTCTCCACCGTGCTGGTCGTCCTCGCCCTGGTCATCCAGGTCAGCGTCCTGGCCCGGCTGCACCTGCCCGGCGCGGTCCCCGACCTGCTGCTGCTCACCGTCCTCGGCCTCGCCATGGTCTACGGCCACATCGGCGGCGCCCTGGTCGGCTTCGGCGCCGGGCTGCTCGCCGACATCGCCCCGCCGGCCGACCACGCCGCCGGGCGCTACGCGCTGGTGCTGTGCGTCATCGGCTACTTCGCCGGGCTCATCAAGCCCGAGACCGGCCAGGTGAAGTCGGCGGCCGGCCCGATGGCCGTGGTGGTCGCCGCCGCCATCGGCTCCACCCTGCTCTACGCGGGCGTGGGCGCCCTCGTCGGCGACACCGCGGCCCGCCATGTCGGCCTGCCCGGCCTGCTCATCAGCGCCGCCGTCTACGACCTGCTGCTCGCCCCGTTCGTGGTCCCCGGGATCATGGCGCTGGCGCGGCGCGCCGACAACGATCCGCTCGCCGAGACCGGTTCGGCCGCCAAGCAGAAGACCGACATCTCCTCCGGGTGGCTGTCCGCCGGCACCGGGCTGCGCATCGGCGGCCAGCGCGGCGCGCTCGGCGGCCTGAAGACCAAGGCCCGGGCGCGCACCACCCGCGTCGGCCGCATCAAGGGGGTCAAGCGGCTGTGAGCCCGGGCCAGTTCACCCGAACGGGGAAACTCCGGCGGAACGCGCGCGCCTCGGCCGCACGTTCACCATTCGTACGCGCGCACACGTCCGCACACTGAGAGGGGGAGGCCGCACCAGTGACCAACATCCCCGAGACCGGCCGGACCCCACGGGTCCAGATCCGGCTCGTCGTCATCCAGATCCTCGTCCTCTCCCTGCTCGGCACGCTCGGCGGCCGGCTGTGGTACCTCCAGATCCGCGAGGGCGCCCAGTACCAGAAGGAGGCGTCCGGCAACCACGTCCAGCAGGTCGTCCAGCCCGCCGTGCGCGGCTCGATCCTGGACGCGCGCGGCGTGCCGCTCGCCGACAACGAGACGCGGCTGGTCGTCTCCGCCTCCCGCACCGACCTGCTCAAGCAGAAGGACGACGGCAAGGCGGTCCTCACCAAACTGGCCGGCGTCCTCGGCATGGACCCGCAGGAGGTCACGCAGAAGGTCCGGCTGTGCGACGCGCAGACCCCCCAGCCCTGCTGGAACGGCTCGCCGTACCAGCCCATCCCGATCACCGACGAGGCCACCGCCAAGCAGGCCCTGCAGATCCGGGAGCGGGCCGAGGACTTCCCCGGCATCACCGCCGAGCCCGAGGCCGTCCGCCGCTACGCCGCCCCCGGCAAGTCCAACACCGCCCAGGTCCTCGGCTACCTCTCGCCGGTCACCGACGAGGAGATCCAGAAGGCCAAGAACACCTCCTCGCCCTATCTGCGCTCCGACATGGTCGGCCGCTCGGGCCTGGAGCGGCAGTACGACGCGCAGTTGCGCGGCAAGGCCGGCGTCACCCGCTACGAGGTGGACAACCTCGGCCGTGTCATCGGCAAGGCCAAGTCGGACGCCGCCGAGCCCGGTTCGAACCTGGTCACCAGCATCGACGCCCGGGTCCAGCGGGTCGCCGAGTACGAGCTGGACAAGGCGATGAAGGCCGCCCGCCAGCAGTACGACAAGATCACCGGCACCAACTACAAGGCGGACTCCGGCGCCGTCGTCGTCATGGAGGCCAAGACCGGCCGCGTCGTCGCCATGGCGTCCGCCCCGACCTACGACCCGAACGTCTGGGTCGGCGGCATCTCCGCCAAGGACTACAAGGCCCTGACCGGCAAGAACTCCGACTACCCGCTGCTCAACCGCGCCATACAGGGTCAGTCCGCGCCCGGTTCGACCTTCAAGGTGGTCTCCACGGCCGCCGCCGTCGAGGCCGGCTACGACTTCAACGGCAACTACCCCTGCACCAGCTCGTACTCCGTGGGCGGCCAGGTCTTCAAGAACTTCGAGGGCGAGAACTTCGGCCCCATCTCCCTCGGCCGCGCCCTGGAGGTCTCCTGCGACACGGTCTTCTACGGCCTCGCGGACAACGAGTGGAAGAAGGACGGCGGCATCAACCCGAAGAAGGGCCAGCCCAAGGACTACTTCTTCAAGACCGCCCACCAGTTCGGCCTCGGCCAGGAGACCGGCCTCGACCTGCCCAACGAGGTCACCGGCCGCGTCCCGGACCGCGCGTGGAAGCAGCGCTACTGGGAGGCCAACAAGGACGCCTGGTGCAGGACCGGCAAGAAGAACGGCAGTTACGTCGAGAAGATCGCCTACGAGAACTGCCTCGAGGGCAACAAGATGCGTGAGGGCGACGCGATCAACTACTCCATCGGCCAGGGCGACACGCTCGTCACGCCGATCCAGGAGGCCGTGATCTACGGCGCCATCTCCAACGGCGGCACCATGTACACGCCCACCATCGGCAAGGCGGTCGTCAGCGCCGACGGCAAGCAGGTCACCGAGATCAAGCCCAAGGCGCGCGGCAAGCTGCCCGTCACCAAGGCCACCCGCGACATGATGGACCAGGCCCTGGCCGGCGTGGCCACCCGCGGTACGGCGGCCTGGAAGTTCGCCGGCTGGCCGCAGGACAAGATCCCGCTGCACGCCAAGACCGGCACCGCCGAGGTCTACGGCAAGCAGACCACCTCCTGGCTGGCCACCTACAGCAAGGACTACTCGGTCATCATGACCATCTCCCAGGCCGGTACGGGCTCGGGCGCCTCCGGTGAGGCCGTGCGCAACATCTACAGCGCCCTGTACGGCGTCCAGGCCAACGGCTCCGTCGACAACAAGAGGGCCCTGCTGCCGACCCCGCAGAAGAGCCTGCCGAAGATCCAGGCCGACGGCACCATCGCCGCCCCGAAGATCTCCGGCGACCCGGCCAAGGACCAGGAGGCCATCGCCAAGCAGGTCGCCCAGCAGGGCGGCACCACCGCCCCCGACGGCCAGGGCACGGCGGCCACCACCAACACGCCCCCGACGGGCAACCGGGACACGCGCCGGCGCCAGCGCCGCCGGGGGAGCCGGAGGACGACCGCATGACCGGCGCCAACAGCTTCTCCGTCTCCGGGTACGGTCCCGACCGGGCCGGCTGGACCCGGCTCTTCGCCCGCGACTCCGTCACCCGCCGGCTCGACTGGCCGATGCTCCTGGCGGCGCTCGCACTGTCCGGGATCGGCTCCGCCCTGGTCTTCTCGGCGACCCGCAACCGCACCGAGATCAACCAGGGCGACCCGTACTACTTCCTGATCCGCAACCTGATGAACACCGGCATCGGGCTCGCCCTGATGATCGCCACCGTCTGGCTCGGCCACCGCGCCCTGCGCAACGCCGTGCCGATCCTCTACGGCGCCTCGGTCCTCGGCATCCTGCTGGTGCTCACCCCGCTCGGCGCCACCATCAACGGCAGCCGCAACTGGATCGTGCTCGGCGGCGGTTTCTCCATCCAGCCCTCGGAGTTCGTGAAGATCACGATCATCCTGGGGATGGCGATGATACTGTCCGCCCGCGTCGACGCCGGGGACAAGCCGTACCCCGACCACCGCACCGTGCTCCAGGCCCTCGGGCTGTCCGCGGTGCCCATCCTGATCGTGCTGCTCATGCCCGACCTCGGCACGGTCCTCGTCCTGGTCACCATCATCCTGGGCGCGCTGCTGGCCTCGGGCGCCTCCAACCGCTGGGTCTTCGGGCTGCTCGGCGCGGGTGTGGTCGGCTGCATCGCGATCTGGCAGCTGCACATCCTGGACGAGTACCAGATCAACCGGTTCGCGGCCTTCGCCAACCCCAGCCTCGATCCGTCCGGCGTCGGTTACAACACCAACCAGGCCCGCATCGCCATCGGTTCGGGCGGTCTGACCGGCGCGGGCCTCTTCCACGGCTCGCAGACCACCGGCCAGTTCGTCCCCGAACAGCAGACCGACTTCGTCTTCACGGTCGCGGGGGAGGAACTGGGCTTCGTCGGCGCGGGCCTGATCATCGTGCTGCTCGGTGTCATCCTGTGGCGCGCCTGCCGGATCGCCCGCGAGACCAGCGAGCTGTACGGCACCGTGGTGGCCGCCTCGATCGTCGCCTGGTTCGCCTTCCAGGCCTTCGAGAACATCGGTATGACCCTCGGCATCATGCCGGTCACCGGCCTGCCCCTGCCGTTCGTCTCCTACGGCGGCTCGTCGATGTTCGTGGTCTGGGTGGCGGTCGGCCTGCTCCAGTCCATCCGGGTCCAGCGACCCATGTCGGCGTAGCCGCAGGTCCGTACGCCGGGACGGTCCGGGTCCGTGCGCCGGGGCGTTCCGGGGGCCGCACCCGGACGGGGGGGGGCGGCGGGGGGGGGCGGGGGGGCCCCGCCCGCGGGCCGGGCCCCGCCCGGGGGGGGTTAGTGTTTTTACAAAACCACCCCC